>NZ_JBHUMP010000008.1:0-167720 GCF_042685005.1 Sulfitobacter aestuarii
GTATCGGGCGCGCTGAGCTGCATGTTCCCGTCATCATCGCCGGTATCGGGCGGCGCGCCGCCCTCGAGGATCAGTGATTTTGCGGCGAGGAAGCTCGTCTCGTCCATATCCCGGATCAAAGCGAAGGAGACAGTGCCGCTCGGCAGGTTGATCTTAAGCTGAAGATCGCCGCCGGACGTGTCGCGAAAGCTCAGCCGATCCATCAGCTCGCTCGCGCTCCAGCCATAGAAGCTGCCGATCTGCGAAATATCGACCTTGTCGCCTTCGGCAATCGAGAAATCCTCGATGATATCGCGTCTGCCGTCGAGATCTGCGGCCTTGTAACGGAACACATCGGCCCCCGAACCGCCGGTCAGCCGATCGAGCCCGGGACCGCCCTCCAATGTGTCATTGCCACCGGCCCCGTTGAGATTGTCATCCCCGGCAAGCCCGTAGATCGGCAGGGACCGGTCGCCGTCATAGATGGAATCATTGCCGGACGTGCCGACAAGCTCCTCCAGCGGCGTATAATTCTCGGTGAACTGGGTCGTCGCCAGGCGGATCTCGCTTGCCGCGACATTTTCCACCAGCGCGAGCACGAAGGTGCCCGACGGCGTGGTGATCGCGACCTCGGCCCCGCCGCTGACATCGCTTACCGTAACATTGGCAGCGATTTCCGATGCGTCCCAGCCGAAACTGTCGATGATCGCGCCGAGATCGATGACATCGCCATCGGCGGCGGAATAATCCGTGATCCTGTCGGTCGCGCCATCGAGCGCGTCGAGACCATAGGCGAAAGTGTCGAGCCCGGTGCCCCCCTCCAGCGTGTCGGCACCGCCGCGCCCTTCGAGGAAATCGGCGCCGCCCCGGCCGCGCAGGATGTTGTCCTGCGCATCACCGCCGATCCGGTCGCCTGCTTCGCCGCCGATTGCCTCGCGCGCGGGGGCGAGGGTCTCTGCGATATTGGCGAGATAGCCGTCGGTGAGGCCGATCTCGGATTCGAGCAGGGCGAAAAGTGCCTCGGCATAATGCTGATAACCGAGGTTCGAGAAATGGATGAGGTCTGGCGAGATGTCTTCCATCGTCGTGACCGGATTGTGGAACAGGATCAGCGTTGGATGCTGCGCCTGAAGTTCCGTCACCGTCGCGATCAGACCTTTAACATAAGTGCCATTATTGGCATCCCCCGCGACCATCTGGTTATCGACGATCGAATAGCCCTCGTTGAGATAGCTGGCATATTCGAACGGCACCCCCGCCTTGACCTTCGGCGGCAACGTCGAGATCACTAGGTATTTCTCCGCGGAGCCGGTGACCGCGTAGAACTGGCTTACCGCGGCGGCGATACCGGAAATGATCTCCGGGAAGTCGACATTGCGGAAATTATCTTCGCCGTTGTTCTGGAAATCGTTGGTTCCGGCCATGAAGAGCACGATATCGGGCACTTCATCAGCCAGCGCTTCGGAGAAATCAGACGGGCCGTTCCCGTCATCGACGATGGCCGCGAGATGCTTGCCGCCCACCCCGGCATGATCGCGGTCGGGCATGGTGTCGGGTCCGGTGACTAGCGGGCCGACATAATCGGTCCAGCCGCCGTTGGCGAGGATATGCTCCCATAGATCGAGCCGGTAGCCGTCGCGCTCCGCGGGCGGATCGCTCGGATGACCGGAATGCACCCAGCCTTCGGTCAGCGAGTCGCCGATGGCCATGATCCGCGGCGCCTTGGCATAGGTGTCGGCCGCCAGATCGATGATCAGCGCCTGGTCATGTCCGGCGAAGGACACGGCATCGCCCCCCGCGTCCGAGGGCGTTACGGTATAGGGTGTATAGCTCACGGAGGAATAGACCGCCTGGGTGCTGGCATCCGGCGCAATCGGCCCGTGCCAATGTTCCAGCCCGGTCCCACCGGTCCAGATGTTGGCGTAGATCTTCATCGCCTCATCCGGGATCGGCACGGAGCCGGAGCCGCTTTCGATCTCATAGATCAGCGCGTCATCCGCATACCAGCGGATCGAATCGGGCTGCCAGTCGATCCGGTAGACATGCAGCGCGTCGGCCGCATCGAACCCGAGCGGAATCTGGACACTGCCGTTGTCACCCAGTTTCTCGTTCCCGTAGAAGTAGTTGACGTTCATCACACTGGTGTCGCCACCGAGAAACTCGATGTCGATTTCGTTATGCCTGTCGGCACCGAACAACGTGTTGGTGAAGAGGAAGAAGGACGATACCACCCCCGATTCGCCGGACGGCATCATCTCGACTTCATAGCTGCCATAGCCATAAAAATGATCGGATTGGAATTCCGCGCCGCTATAGGGTTTGCCTTCTATATCCGCGCCGTCGAAGGTCAGGGTCACCTCGCCTGCGTCGCTTGTCAGGTAGGTTTCGTTCCAGCCGGTCTGGTTCCACTGAGCGGCAACTACAAAGTCCGAAATAAACCAGAAATCTTCACTGAAATTGTCAAAATTGTCGCTGAACTTCGTAATGTCGAACATATACATTCCTCACAAAGTTACTCGGTTAAAATAGGGCATTATATCTTCGGCCCCCGAAACGATGTTTCGAAGGCAATAAGGATCATTGATATTGCTACGCAGGGTCGTGAGAAATTGGCGCCGCCGCGACAGTTGAATGGGGGTGGTCGTTAACGAAAATAACAATCAAAAAATCATCCCGACTATGGCGAGCGATCGTTGGCTGGTCAACGCCTGTGCAGCGCAAAGGGTCATTCTCCCGAAAAGGTTGAGTTTTGACCGTCTAAATTACCCGGCCTGATTGAATCTTCGCCAGATTGGTGCGGTTTGGGATAGCGCATGTGGCATCCGGTCCCCGTGTGAGGAGATGATTCCCATAAGTCGGTTTGAGCTGGCATCTGCCCTATGGAGTCATTATGCACCGACTTCTATCTGAGCGTTCCGGCGCCTGTTTTTCGGGTTATTGAACGAATACCCACGCGCGGCGCCGGGCCCTGCTGATATTCCTTTCTCGAAAAGCTTGCTCAAATGGATTTCCCGGCACACACTCCGCGAACAGCATGTGATGGTGACGATGAGCAATTACGCGACCTATCAGCCTTCCCGCAATGCGCTTCAATTGCGTATCACGGCAGCGCAGCGAGATTTCTGGGCCTTCGCCCTGTGGGTGCTGGTGACCTTCGTGCAGTTCAAGAATGACGAGCTGCTGCTCTACCCGCTGGCTCTTTATTTCGCCTATGCGATCTGGCGCGATCAGAAACAGGTTCTGCCGCTGATGGCGCGGGGCTGGGTCGTGTTGCTCTTTGCCCTGTGGTGTCTGATCTCGCCGATCTGGGCTGTCGAGCCGATGGGTGCCTTCAAGAACGCGCTGTATCTGCTGCTGACGATCCTGATCTGCTTTCACGTCGCGGCGGTGCTTTCCGCGCGGCAGATCATGCATGCGGTCGTGTTTGCGACCGGGGCGATCGCCGTGCTGAGCCTCTATGTCGGCCTGACAAGCGGACATCTCAATCTCGGGGTCTTTCCGCAGAAGAATACCATGGGCAAGAGCATGGTCATCCTGTTTGCCGCGGCGAGCGCCACGGCGATGGATTCCGGCAGCCGGCCGTTTCTGCGTCTTCTTGCGGCGGCGCTCGCCATTCTTGCGGCGTTCCTCGCGGCGGTCAGCGAATCCGCCACCGCCGTTCTGCTGCTTCTTGGCGTTGGCGGCGTGGTGCTCCTTGGCAAGATCATCGTGAGCGGCGGTCCGCAGCGGGCCAGCCGCCTGTCGCTGGCGTTCCTGTTCATCTCGGCCCTGTTCTTCGCCGCCAGCGTGGTGGTGCCGACGCTGCAGGAAAACCCGGTGGACCAGGTGCTCGACAAATTCGGCAAGGACAGCACGCTCACCGGCCGGACGCTACTGTGGGATTTCGCCGACGAGCAGATCGCCGAACGCCCCTTCGTCGGGGTCGGAGCCGAAGGTTTCTGGCGCTATAACGCCTCGCCGACGGTCCAGATGATCTTCGAAGAGTTCCACAAGAGACCGGGGGACGCGTTCAACTTTCACAACAGCTATTACGAGATCGCCGTGCATCAGGGGCTGATCGGGCTGACGCTCGCGGTGGTCGCGACGCTCTGGGCGCAGGGCAAGCTGGTTGCCGGAGCCTGGCGGCTGGCCACCATGCC
Source organism: Sulfitobacter aestuarii (assembly GCF_042685005.1). Lineage (NCBI taxonomy): Bacteria > Pseudomonadati > Pseudomonadota > Alphaproteobacteria > Rhodobacterales > Roseobacteraceae > Sulfitobacter > Sulfitobacter aestuarii. The sequence goes on from NZ_JBHUMP010000008.1 coordinate 4,119, forward strand.
CTTCGTCTTCTTTTTGGCGCAATCCGTCGCGGTTCTGGCGCGCACCGTGACTGAATCCGATTTTCTGCGGCCCTTCGTGCTGTTCCACATGCTATTCTGGATCGGCGCGCTCATCGTCCTGAAGGAGGGAATGCACCGACAAAACGACAGGAGCTAGCGCCACGCCGCGCTGCGACGGGCCGATATTTCTGCTGCCCGAAGCTCCGCCAGAAGCCAGATGATTTGATCAATTATGTTTTCGGGAAATTTCGAATTGAATGATGTCACGCCGCCAGAGGATTGTCTGAACGTCCCGGCCCGCGCTCCGGCGGCACCGGAAGATCCGGGTCATGCGCCGCTGTCTGCGGCCCGCGTGCTCGTTGCCGTACCGACGCTCAACGAGGAAGGAGCGATCGAAACCTGCCTGCGCTCGCTGCTGGGAGAGGATCCGTTCATGGCCGGGGTCGATATCGTCATCGCGGATGGCGGAAGCGACGATGCCACGATCGCGATCGTGCGCCGGTTGCAGAGCGAATTTCCCAATCTGGACCTGATCGAGAACCGGGCCCGCCTTCAATCGGCGGCGATCAATGCGGTCGTCGCCCGGTGCCGCTTGCCGCATCATGCCGTGCTGGTGCGCTGCGATGCGCATGCGGTCTATCCGCCGGGCTATGTCCGGGCGGTGGCCGCCGGTCTTCTGGCCCGGCCCGAGGCGGCTTCGCTGGTGGTGCCGATGGACGCGGTCGGGGAGACCTGTTTTCAGCGGGCAGCGGCCTGGATCGTCGATACGCCGCTCGGTTCGGGCGGTTCCGCGCATCGCGGCGGGCGGCTTTCGCAATGGGTCGATCACGGGCATCACGCCGGGTTCAGGCTCGACTGGTTTCACAAGATCGGCGGATATGACGAGAGTTTCAGCCATAATGAGGACGCCGAATACGATCATCGCCTCGGCGCGGCGGGCGGGCGGATCTGGCTCGAGGCGGACATCCGGCTTGATTACCACATGCGCCCGAGCCTGTCGGCGCTGGCCCGGCAATACTGGAACTACGGACGTGGCCGGGCGCGCACCATGAGGAAACACCGGATGCGGCCCCGGCTGCGGCAGCTGATCCCGGTCCTGCATGTCCTGATGCTGATCCTATCGCTGCTGCTGCTCGGCTGGCATCCCGCTGCGCTGGCCTACCCGGCTCTCTATGCCGCGCTGTTGATGGCGGTATCCCTGCTCGGCGCGTTCCGCCTGAAAAGCCTCTGCGGCCTCTGCGCCGGTCCCGCCCTGGGCGCGATGCATCTGGCATGGGGGAGCGGTTTCCTGCGGGAGATCCTGACGGCGGAACGCCCGAGAGCGCAGCGCGCGAAGGTGCGGACATGAGCGCAACCCAATCGAAGCCGACGCGGATCGACGTGCTGCTCTGCACCTTCCGCCGCCCTTCGGTGACGCAAACTCTGATGTCGCTTGATGCGCAGGTTCAGCCGGACGGGGTCGAGATGCGGGTCATCGTGGCGGATAATGACGATTGGCCAAGCGCGCGGGAGACGGTCGAGGCGGCGGCGGCGAAGATGCGCGTGCCGGTGCTCTATCATCATGCGCCCGCGCGCAACATCTCGATCGCGCGCAATGCCGGTCTGGCGACGGCGGACGCGGATTGGATCGCCTTCATCGATGACGACGAGACCGCCAGCCCGGACTGGCTCGCCACGCTGCTGGCCCGGGCGGTGGCGAGCGGTGCGGACGGGGTCTTCGGCCCGGCGCTGGCCCGCTATGCGCCCCAGGCCCCGGCCTGGATGCGGCAGCAGGATGTTCATTCCAACATTCCCGAGCAGCGCCGCGGTGCGGTTCAGACCGGCCATACCTGCAACGCGATGCTGGCCTGGCGCGGGAAACCATGGCGGGACGAGCGTTTCGACCTCGCCCGCGGGCAGACCGGCGGCGAGGACACCGAATTCTTCTTCCGGATCGCCCGTCTCGGGGCGCGGTTCGTGATTGCCGAGGATGCCATCGTTACCGAGGACGTCACCCCCGGTCGGCTGAAACTCTCCTGGCTGCTGCTGCGCAAATACCGCATGGGCCAGAGCTATGCCGCGGCGGCACCCGCGCCGCTGGCGCGGTTGGCGCTGGCGTTGAGCGCGCTTGGAAAGCTACTGATCTGCGCGGTCGCGACGGTGGCGTTCTGCTGGTCCGAATCGCGGCGCATGTTCTGGCTGTTGCGCGGCGCGTTGCATCTCGGCGTCGTGTCAGGGTGCCTGGCGCTGGCCCAGCCGAAACTCTATGGTCGCTGACCCGATGCCCCTCGGGATGCGCGCAGGGCAACGGAATGAGACGGGAGGAGCCCTCGATGAGCAAGGTCGATGAGGTCCGACCCATGTTGCTGACGCGAAGGCGCGGGCAGCCGGACAGCGGCGCTTCGAAACCCTCGCGCAACTGGTGGCTCTTCGCGATCAAACTCCTGGCATCTGCCGGGCTGATCGCCTGGATCCTGCTTGGTGCCAATCTTTCGGAAGTGGGTGCGGCCCTGCGCGATGTCGATCTGCGATGGATTGGGCTTGCGATGCTGCTGCAATGCTTCGGCGCGGCAATCATCTCGCGCCGCTGGCAGGGATTGCTCGCGGTGCAGGATGTGCGGCCGCCCTGGCTCTATCTGTTCCGCTCCACCATTGTCTCGAGCTTCTTCCGGCAATTTCTGCCCTCGATCATCGGTGGCGATGTGATCCGCAGCCATGATGCCTGGCGCGCCGGTGCCAGCCTGTCGCTGGCGCTGATGTCGCTGCTGCTCGACAGGTTGCTCGGCCTTCTGGCGCTGGCGCTTCTGGCGTTGCTGGCCATGCTCTCCGTCAGCGAGGTGACGGAGCGGCTGCCTGCCCTGCAGCTCTGGCTGATCTGCGCCTTCGCCGGGCTCGCCGCGATCCTGTCGCTGGTGGTCTTGCCCCGCCGCCGGACAGGCGGCGGGGCGGCGCGATTGCCGGGGTTTCTGCCCGATAAACTGCGCAGGAAGCTCGGTGACATCGGCAAGGCGATGACGATCTATCGCGGCAAATCGGCCGCGCTCTGGCGAGGCCTGGCATTGTCGCTGCTGCTACAGGTCAATGTCGTCACCTTTTACTGGGCCCTTTCCCAAGCCCTGGGCCTGCCGCTCAGCTACGGCAGCTTCTTTGCCATCGCCCCGATCGCGATCTTCGTGATGATGATCCCGATCAGCATCAACGGCATCGGGGTGCGCGAGGCGATTTTCCTGTTCCTGCTCGCGCAATGGGGAATCGGCTCCGCCGAGGCGCTGGCGCTGGCCTGGCTCGAATACGGGACCTTCCTGGCTTTCGGGCTGCTCGGTGGAATCGTCTACGCCCTGCGCAGATATTGACGCCGCCGTCAGACGGTCAGATGGTCACATGGGCCCGCGGCGGGAGCCTGTCGCGTTCTTCCAGCCGGTCGGGTGCCGTGCCGCGCTTTCGTGCCGCGAGCCGCAGGCGCGCTGACAGCCCCGCGATGGCGAAAGCCTCGGCATAATCCCGTCGGCGCAGCGCGGCGCGCCCGCGCCAGACGATGCCGCGCACCAAGGCCCGGGCGATGTCGCCACCGGCAGAGGATTGCAGCGCGACATCGCGCAGCGCGCCCTGAACGTCGCGGTCCAGCACCTCGACACAGCCATGTTTGCCAGACAGCGCCCGGCGGCAGATCGCGATCTCGACATCGCTGAGAGCCGTGTCAGGGGCGATCCGCGCGGCCGCGGCGAAGTCTTCGACAGCGCGTTGCCAATCGGTCCGCCGGGCAAAGACGCAGGCGCGTTGCAGATATGCGGCACGCCGCACCAATGCGGGATCCGGCGAATGGAACATCGCCTCGTAAAGCCGCATCGGCAGGGAATCATGGAACGGTGCGAAGACCGCGCGGTCGGCGGCCTTCCAGGTCTCCTCGGAGCGCGCGGCGGCGTGACGGGCGGCGGCCGGGCCGCGATCGCCGTCATGTTTGCGCTGCAGGAACAGCGGCGTTTCCAGCACCTCAATCGGGCCATGGCAGGCGAGCCGGACGATCATGTCATAATCGATGGCGCGGGGCAGATCCTCCCGAAACGGTCCGACCGCATCGAAAGCCGCACGACGCACCATCGTGGCATTCTGGAACAGGAAGATATCCTCAAGCAGGTGGCGCAGGATCGTCCCCCGCGAAAGATCCGGCCAATATCCGGGGCCGATTTCCCTGCGCGCGCCGGTGGCCTCATCATCCGAAAACCGCCGGTAGCCGCCCGCTGCGGCGGTCAGGGACGGATCGGCGTCGAGACGTGCCGCCAGCGTCGCCGCGGCGGTCGGCAGCGCAATGTCATCATCATCACAAACCCAGATGTAATCGCCCCGCGCCTGTGCCAGGGCCCGGTTCAATGCGCGGGATTTGCCGCCGTTCTCGGTTCGGAAATATCGCAGCCGCGGCAAGGGGCCATCGGCCTTCCTGTCGCCGCATACCGCCCCGGCGGAACGCGCGGCCGCCTCGGTCCCATCGGTGGAACCGTCATCCCAGATGATAATTTCATCGACAGGTCGATTTTGGCTGCGTATGCTTTCAATGGCATCACCCAGCATTGCGGCGCGATTGTAGGTTGGGATGACCGCAGTGATGGTTCCTGGCATCAGGGTTCCGATCTAGGGTTTATTGTAAGGAATTTTCTACTGTATTCTCGCGTAATATCAAGTATTCAGGTCCAAGTCGCCCTCATGCTGCAATTCGCGGCCCTGCTGGCCTTCGCCTGCGTGGTTTCGGTCTCTGCCGCGTTCGCCCAGGAACTCGCGCAGGAAGATGATCCCGGCCAATCGGGGGATGTCGCTCAATACCTGCTTGGTGTTTCCGACCGGATCGCGATCCGCATGCTGGCCTGGGATGCCGCGACGCTCACTTTCCGCAGCCTGACGGAGATCGAAGGCGAATACACGGTCACCGCCGAAGGCAAGCTGCAGCTGCCGCTGGTCGGCGCGCTCAAGGCCGCGGGGTCGACGCCGGATGCACTGGCTGCGACCATCACCGAGCGGATGCAGCAGATCTTCGGCTTCAACGAGGCGCCCAGCACCACCGTCGAAGTGCGCACCTATCGGCCGGTCTATGTGATGGGCGACGTTCAGCGCCCCAGCGCCTATGAATACCGCCCGGGCCTGCGCGCCGATCAGGCATTGGCAATGGCCGGCGGCGTCTTTCGCAGCGAAAGCGGCGAACGGGGGCTGATGCGGGCCCAGATCAGGGATGCCGGACAGCTGCGGGAATTGCAGATCGAGAGAGTGCAGCTCGCGGTTCAGGCTGCCCGGCTCGAAGCGGAGACGACGCAGGCGGAATCGGTGGATTTCCCCGAACGCATGTCCCATCCGGAGGGCGAGACGGCGCTTGCGCAGATCTATGAACGCGAGCGCCGGGTCTTTGACAGCCGCAAGGAATCCCTGCGCCGCGGTCTTGCCTCGCTCGACAAATCCGAAGCGCTGCTGGCGACCGAAACGGCCGCGCTCGAAGAAAAGCTGCAGGGTCTGGCCCGGCAGATCGAGATGATGACGACCCAGACCGGCAATATGGAGCAGCTGCTCGAACGCGGGCTGGCGCGCTCGCCGACGCTGATTTCGCTGCAAAGCAGCCTGATCGACCTGCAGGCCCGGGAGACGGATACCGAGACCGCGCTATTCAGGGCCCGTCAGCAGGTGATGGACATCGAACGGTCGCGGATCGACCTTGAGGCGCGGCGTCAGGAAGAGGCGCTGACCCAGTTGCAGCGCGTCAAATCAGACCTGGCGCAGATCGATGCCCGTCTGACGATGCTGATCGCCCTGCAGAACGAGGGCGACGCGGAAATCGCGGCGATGGCGCAGGATCTGGAGCTGCGTCCCGTTTTCCGGGTCACAAGGGAAGATGGCAGCTCGTTCCTCGCGGAGCGCACCATGGTTCTGCAACCGCTCGATGTTCTGGAGGTCGAGCTGATCGCGGTGCCGAGCGACCTGCCGGGTCAATAACATGAGACCGCCTTCCGGTCCGGCGGATACGGAGGGTGCTGGCGGTTCGGAGCGGTCAAAAAAGCGGTGTAAGTTGATGCTGGAGCTAAAGAAAACCGTGAAAACTGCCGAATCGGTGCTATAGTCGGTTCATATTTACAAGTTCTTCTCGCCTCCGGTCATATTGGACCGGATTTTATACTGAGATTTCTACACCAGGTTTTTCCGCTACCCTTTATTCGAGGAGATAGCATGTCCAAGGCTTTTCAATCGCCCGACCTCGCCCAGGAGATCGAGATTTCGGTCTGCGTGCCGGTTTACAACGAAGAGGAAAGTGTCCGGCCGCTCTACGACGCCATCGTGGCCAGCCTCGAGCCTACCGGGCGCAGTTTCGAGATCGTCATCGTCGATGACGGCAGCCGCGATGACACCGTCGCGAGATTGACCGAGATTTCCGCGCTCGATCCGCGGCTCGTCGTTGTGACCTTTCTTCGCAACGAGGGGCAGACCGCGGCGATGACTGCCGGGGTCGAACATGCCCGTGGTCGCTATCTCGTGACCATGGATGGCGATCTGCAGAATGATCCTGCGGATATTCCGATGATGCTCGCCAAGCTCGAAGACAATCATGACATCGTCGTCGGCTGGCGGATCAAGCGTCAGGACAAGTTCATCAGCCGCAGACTCCCCTCGATCATCGCCAACCGGATCATCGGTTTCGTCACCGGCCTGCCGATCCGCGACAACGGCTGTTCGCTCAAGGTTTACCGCGGCGAGATGATCCGCAAGGTGCCGCTCTATTCCGATATGCATCGGTTTATCCCGGCGATGACCATTCCCATGGGCGCGCGCGTCGCGCAAGTCGGTGTGCGTCATCATGCCCGGCAATTCGGTGAATCGAAATACGGTTTATCCCGCATCTTCAAGGTCTTGCTCGACCTTTTGGCGATCAAGAGCCTGCTGCTTTTCGCCCGGCATCCGCTGCGACGTTTTTCCGGCGGCGCCGTCCTCGCCGCCCTTGCCGCCATCGGTGCGGCATTGCTGATCCGCGGGGAAAGCGGGCCGCATGTGGTGGAGATGGCCGTGGTCGGGCTGCTGGCCTCTCTCTCCGTCTTTCTTGTGCTATTGGGGCTGGTGATCAACGTGATATTCCATAACGCCGAACAGGACCTGATACCGAACCTGCCGGTCGCCGATGACCTGCAGCGCGAAGATGTGACGCGTCTTGCTCAGGTCACCCGCGAGGCCGGTTCGGCGAGGCCCCGTGCGCCGTCCCTGGGGGTGGCCTGATGGATATCACCAATACCGACACCCACCGCCAGCGCATTCTCCCCTCCGTGCAAGCCGAACCGGAACTATCGGTGATCGTCGCCGCGAGCGATGTGAAGGGGCTGGCGGCGATGCTGCGCTCCTATCGTCCGGCGCTCGACGGGCTGCAACGCCGGTACGAGGTCATCTGCATGAACGACGGTGCGGAGGCGCATACGCTTGCCGAGCTCCGGCCCCTCGAAGCCGACTGGCCGGAGCTTTCCGTGGTGGCGCAGCGTCCCTGGGCGGGCGATGATTTCGCGTTGCTGGCGGCGATCCGGCGCGCGCGCGGCGCGCTGGTGCTGACCCTCTCGGCCTGGCCGGAAGTGGCGACCCTGGAGCTCGGCAGGCTTTTCGCCGCGCTCGGGGACAATGACATGGTCGTCGCCGCGCGACGTCAATGCGGCAAGCAGACGGCGTTTCAGGGTCTGCGCAAAAGGCTCCTGCACCGGCTGCTCACGGCGCTGTCGGGGCAGGATTTCAGCGATCCCTTCTGCCGGGTCCGCCTGGCGCGGCGCGAGGTCATCGCCGAGGCCGCGGCCTTCGGTTCGCGTCAGCATTTCATTCCGGTGGTCGCCGCCGAACGCGGCTATCGCGTCGTCGAGCTGGAGTTGAGCCCGCCCGAACAGGGCCACGAGAACGTCAGGTATTTCTTCAAGCCGCTGGGCCATCTGCGCGCCCTGCTCGATGGTATGACCCTGTTCGTCGTGCTCAAGTTCCTGCGCCGTCCGATGCGGTTTTTCGGGGCTATCGGCCTGCCGCTGTTCCTGATCGGCAGTATCGCCACACTGGTGCTCGTCGCGTTCCGCCTGTTCGGCGACATGGCGCTGGCGGACCGCCCTGCCCTGATCTTCTTCGTCCTGATGATCGTGCTTGGCGTGCAGATCATCGCGATCGGGCTGGTGGGTGAGATCATGATCTTCGCCAATGCGCGCCGGATCAAGCAATATACCGTGCGCAACCTGATCCAGAACGGCGAGGCCCGCGCCCCGACGGCTGTCGAGGGGACCTTGCCGGAGGCCGATCGCGTCCTGAACACGCCGGGCAAGGAGACCGTGAACCCATGACCCAGAAGCCGATATATCTGGTTACCGGCGCCGGGGGCTTCGTCGGGTCGCATCTGGTGCGCTACCTGGCGGATCGCGGAGTTCGGGTCCGGGCGATGGTTCGCAAACCGGAGCAGGCAGCGGCGCTCGAGGGCCTCGCCGAGGAGGTTGTGATCGGCGATCTGCAAGAGCCCGAAACCCTGGCCCCGGCTGTGAGCGGTGTCGCCGGGATCTATCACATCGCCGCCGTATTTCGCCAGGAGGGGCTGGCAGACGAGGTGTTCCGCGAGATCAACGCAACCGGCGTGCGCCGGATGCTCGACGCGGGGATCGAGGCCGGAGTGCCGCGCTTCATCCTCTGCTCCACCAACGGGGTCCATTCGGATATCGATCACCCGCCCGCCGATGAGAACTACCCGTTCAACCCCGGCGACATCTACCAGCAGACCAAGCTGGAGGGCGAGCTGATCGCCATGGAATACTTCCATGAGGGTCGCATCCGCGGCTTGGCTTTGCGCCCGACGATGATCTGGGGGCCGGGCGACGGGCGGATGCGCAAGCTATTCCGCATGATTGCACAGCGCCGGTTCTTCTATATCGGCCGCGGTGAGGCATTGACCCATTGGATCGACGTGCGCGATCTCTGCGCCGCGTTCAAACTGGCGATGGATGCCGAAGAACTCAATGCCGAAGCCTTCCTGATCGGGGGCGCGACCTTCCAGACCCTGCGGGAAACCACGGCGGAGATCGCCGGGCAGCTTGGCGTCAAGGAGCCTTCCCTGCACCTGCCGGTCGCCCCGATGATGACCCTCGCCTGGCTGACCGAGATGATGTGCAAACCGCTCGGTGTTGAGCCACCGCTGTTCCGGCGGCGGGTGAACTTCTTTCTCAAGAACCGCGCCTATAGCACTGACAAGGCTGAGAAAGTCCTCGGCTTTCGACCCAAGCAGGATCTTGCCGGAGAAATCTCCGACATCATTGCCGCCTACCGGATATCCGGTGATCTGCCCGACAATACCAATATTCAATCACGAGAAATGCACCCCTAAAATTTTTAAAGAGTTGTACCGATATGAAAGAATTGCTGCACGATCCTTTCCGGAATAATAGCAGCCAACCGGCCGGGGGGGGCGATCTCGTTCTGGATTTCGCCCGGATCATCCAGATCATTCGCAACGGCTGGTGGATCATCGCGCTCAGCGCGTTGGTGACCGGCACGATCGCTGCGGCCATGGTGCTGCAGGCCACGCCGGTCTATGTCGCGCGCGCGCAGATCATGATGGGGCAGCCCGGCGGCTCGTCGAACGCCATCGAGAATCTCTTTCCCGAACTGACGCTGAGCAAGGAGGCCATGGCGGGCGAGATCGCCCTGATGACCGCCAGCCGCCAGCTCCGCGCCGTCTCTGAAAAGCTCAATCTGGAGGCCGAGCCGGAGTTCAACCCGGCACTGCAGCCCGAAGGGCCGGAGCCTGGCATATTCGCGCAATTGAGCGAGGCGCTGGAAAGCATCGTCAAGACCCTGCTGGGGGCGCCGGAATCAACGTTTATTCCCATCGCCACCGGCAGCACTACGGAACGTCCGATCACTCATCTGGCGCTGGCCGAGAAACGCGAGCTGGGCGATCAGGATATCTATGTCGGGAAGCTGAGCCAGAACCTCTCCGTGCACCGCGTGGGCAGTTCCTTCCTGGTCGACGTCTATTACAGTTCGACCTCGCGGGAAACGGCGGCAGCGGTCCCCAATGCGCTAGTGGACGCCTATCTCGCCTATCAGCTCGAACAGAAATTCGGCGCCTCGGTGCAGATGACGGAGAAGCTGACCGGCCGCCTGAAGGACCTCGAAGGCAGGCTCGAAGCCTCCGAACGCGATCTGATCCAGTACCGCAATGCGATGCTTTCGGATGGCTATGGGTCGGAAGAACGGGTGACGCAGCAATTGCGCGACCTGTCGCAGCGGTTGACGGTTGTCAATTCGGAGCATACCGAACTGGTCTCGGAACTCACCGAGATCGACCGGCTGGTTGACGAACAGGGCCTCTTGGCCGTCAGCGGCCTGTTTGACTCGCCGCTGGTGAACCGGTTGCGGAACGAGATTTCCGATCTGCGCCAAAGCATGAGCGTCATGGAGCTGCGGTTTGGCAGCGACACGACCCGCAGCGGCGCGGTGGAGAACGAGATCGCCAGTCTCGAAAAGGCGCTTCGCACCGAATTGCAGCAGCTGCGCGACGATATGGCTTCGCAGGAAGCTGTCGCCCGGGCACGTAGCGCGGCGCTGCGCCGCGAGCTGCGCGGGCTCGAAGAACAGGCGCTCGAATTGTCAAAGCAGCAGATCGCGGTGGCGCAGTTGCAGCGCCAGCGGGATGCGAACCGTGTGGTTTATGATTCCTTCCTGGCCACTGTGACCGAAATGAACGAGGTCACCGGGCTGCAGACGCCGGATGCGCAGATCGTGTCCTACGCCAGCCCGCCGAGCTCGGCCGCGTCGCCTCGCAAGAAGGAAACGGTCGCGATCAGCCTTGCCGCCGGGGTCTTCCTCGGACTCGGGATCGTGTTCATCCGCTCGTTGCTCGATAAATCCGTCGGCTCTGCCCAGCAATTGTCCGAGCTGACCGGCGGGCGTCATGTGCTCACGATCCCGCGGATGCGCTGGCGCCTGCTGAAATCCGATCCGCTTGCCTATATGCTGGCGCGCCCGCGCTCGGCATTGTCTGAAGCGTTCCGATCTCTGCGCGGGCAGTTGTTGATGAACGGCTTCGACAGCTATGCACCGCGCCCGCCCCAGACCAAGGCGGCGGAGGGTGGCACCACCGGCGCCGGGCACAAGAAACTGGTCATTACCCTGGTGTCGGCGACGCCCCAGGTCGGCAAGACGACCACATGTATCGCCCTGGCGCGGTCCTTCTCGGAAATGGGTCGCTCATGCGTGGTGATCGACGCGGACCTGCGGCGCGGCAGCATTGCCCGAACGCTTGCGATGGAGCCCTATCCGGATCTCGTCGATATCCTGTCCAACGAGGTCGAACTCGGCAATGCCCTGCATCAGGACGCACATTCGGACGCGCTGGTCGTGACTTCACGCAGCACGCCGAACGATCCCGGCGGCATCCTGATTTCGGATGGGATGGAGCAATTGGTCAAAGGGTTGAGCCAGCATTTCGATGTGGTCATCATCGACACGTCGCCGCTCCTGGCAGTGACCGATGCGGTGCCGCTGGCGCGTCTTTCCAACGAGGTCGTGCTGCTGGCGCGGGCGGGCCGCTCCCGCTCGGGTGATATCGAGGACGTGTTGCAGATGCTCGCCCGGGTCAACGTTCAGGTCACCAGCGTGGCTCTTACCATGGCGTCCAGTCAGGACAGATCCGTCCATGCAGATTACATCCAGAACTGACGAGCGGCCGCGCGCCGATCAGAGCCCGCCTACTTCGGAGCAGCGTGCTTCGGCGGGTTCGGCATTGAAAGACAGGCCCGGAAAGGCCCGTAGGAAGTCGTCGCATCGCCTGACATCGGAGCGGCATTTCATCGTCATCGGTTCGATGAAATCCGGCACCACCACGCTCTATCAACATCTGGTCCATCATCCCGATATCGGCATGTCGCGGATGAAGGAAACCGACTATTTCATCGCCTGCAAGAACTTCCCGCTGGGCTTTTCATGGTATCGCCGCCAATTCCCGGCACAATGCCGGGTGAGCGGGGAAATTTCGCCCAATTACAGCAAGCACGACGTCTTTCCGGGCGTGCCCCGGCGCATTGCCGAAGTCCTGCCCGAAACCCGTCTGGTCTTCGTGGCGCGCGATCCGGTCGATCGTTTTGTGTCCCATTACCGGCATTCCGTGTTGATGGGTCATTGCAGCGTGTCACCGGCAATGCTGCTGAAAAGCAGCGCCGGGGCGCATATGCTGGAAACGAGCCGCTACACCGCACAGCTCGAAACCTATCTGAAGCACTTCTCGCGGGAGCAATTGCTGATCCTCGATTTCGACCAGCTCCGGCTGACGCCGCAGGTGACGCTTGACCGGCTCACCGATTTCCTGGATCTGCCGCCGCACCCGGTGGGCGAAGCTGCGACGCATAACGACGCGGCGTCGATCGCGCGGATGCCGCGGTTCGTGCAGCGGTTGTGGCGCAGCCGGATGATGCGGCGCATCGATCCGCTGATCTCGCGAGACATGCGCGACCGGGCCCGCGACCTGATGTCCCGCGGCCCGGCACGATCAATGCCAGATTTCCCCGATGCGCTGCGCGCCGAAGTCGCTGAACGACTCGCCGACGAGGCGCAGGCGTTTCGCAAGCTCTCAGGTCAAGATTTCCAAGGTTGGTGCATATGAGCAAGTCGGTTCTGGTTCTCGGCGGTGACGGTTATTGCGGCTGGCCCATCGCGCTCAGCCTGTCCGAGGCCGGGCATGACGTCACGATCATCGACAATCTGTCGCGGCGGCGTATCGATGACGCGCTTGGATATCGTCCCCTGCTGCCCATCGCGTCCCCGGGGGAGCGCTGCGGCATCTGGAAGTCGGTGAGCGACCGCACCATCGGCTTTCACCATATCGACATCGCTCAGGATTACGACAGGCTGCGCGCCGTTCTGGCGGATCTGCAGCCTTCGGCGATCGTGCATCTCGCCGCGCAACGTTCGGCGCCCTATTCCGTGAGCTCTCCATCGGCGCGGCGCTACACCGTGACGAACAATCTCGGTGTGACCCATGCGCTGCTGGTTGCGCTGGTTGATCTGGGGCTCGACAGCCACCTGATCCATCTCGGCTCGATCGGGGTGCTCGGCTATACGACGGCCGGGCTCGAATTGCCGGAGGGCAAGGTCGCGGCGACGATCCACGGCGCCGACGGGCGCTGCGCGGAGATGAATATCCTCTACCCCGGCAAGCCCGTCTCGATCTACCATATGAGCAAGGCGATGGATCAGGTCTTGTTTGAGCAATATGCCCGCGACGAAGGGGTAAGGATCACCGATCTCAACCAGGGCATCGTCTGGGGCAGCTCGACCATGACCACCGAGCGCCATCCCGAGCTGCGCACGCGGCTCGATGTTGACAGCATCTATGGCACGGTGGTGAACCGCTTTCTCGTGCAGGCCGCCACGGGGCAGAATATCAGCGTCTATGGCACCGGCGGACAGACTCGCGGCTTCATCCATCTGCGCGACGTGATCCGCTGCGTCGAGTTGGTGCTGAACTCCGAGGCGCGCGGCAGCGAACGGTTCCGCCTGATCAACCAGATTACCGAGACGCTCAGCATCCGCGAACTGGCGCAGAAGGTCGGGGCATTGACCGGCGCGCCGATCGAGTATCGCGAGAACCCGCGGCAGGAACCCGAAGAGAACGAATTCCACGTCGCCCATATGACGCTGCAGGATCTCGGCCTGCGCCCGACGCTGTTTGCCGATCAGCTCGCGCAGGAGGCGGAAACCATGCGCCGGGCCTGTACGGCCTCAATGGCGGTCTGAGGGTTTCGTGGCTTTCGCAGGCTGCTGCTCCCGGATACAGCCGAGCAGGCCCTGAAGGTCGCGCCCGTCCTCGCGAAAGATCTCGCGCTTCTCCATGACCTCGGCGCGTTCAGCGCGGTAGTCCTCGATATCGAAGCGCCGCAGCATGGCGATGAGATTCTCCGCATAATCGGGCGCGATACTGTGACCGATGCCGATCTTGGCGAGCCATCTTTCCATCTCGCTCCCCGCCGGGACGAGCGGCACCGCGCCGTAATAGCCGCCCTGATACATACGGCAGGTCAGCAGCAGCGGCGAGTTTCCTTCCGCGTCGAGGAAATCGAGGCACCAGGCGTAGTGCACGCGCCTGTACATATCGCCGAGATCGTCCGGGACCGTATATTCACCGCCATAGACCCAGTTTGGATGCCGCTGCAGCACTTCCTGGAATTCGGCCATTCCGGTTTCGGTCGGGTAACCGCGCAGATAGATCTCGACCTTGTCGCCCAGTTCATCCGCGACACGGCCGAGGATTTCCATGCTTTTCGTGCATCGCAACGTGCCGAACCAGCCGATCACCACCTTCTCCGTCGATCGCGCCCACGGTTCCCGGCTTCCCGGTTCCGGCAGGCTTCGATCGTCGGTCTGTATCCGGTTCTCCAGCACGTAGCTCGGCCCGTCATAATTCTGCGTCGGGATGAAATAGCCGCGCAGGAAGCCCGGTGACATCACCACGAGCAGATCCGCGCGCCGCAGCAGCCAGCGCTCGATCGCGCGGAATATCCTGCCCTGCAGCGTCGGGCGGAAGAACACCGCCTGAACATCCTCAACCTCGTAGATGAGCTGCGCCCTGCTGCGCGTCAGGTACTTGGCGAAGCAGCCGAGCACCGCGAGATCGAGATTGCGGGCATAGATGAAATCGGCGCGCCGAAAGGTCTCGCCATGTCGCAACATGCGCCAGAGCCCCTTCGCGAGGGCCGGGAGCCGGTAGAGATACCGGCGGTCCACGGTAGTGCCGAGATGAACGTTGTTCCAAAAAGGCCGGAAATCACGGTTGAATTTCTGACGACGGAAGGTGAAGCCCGTGAGCGTGACACCGGCGCGCAGAAAGGACCGGATGCGCAGGATCAGCGTCGGGTTCGTCGCATCGACCCCGATATAGACGCAGTTCAAATCGCTCTCTTGTTCGCTTGCGGACATCACGCTTTGATCGCGGGCTGCCGCGCCGGGGATCAAAAGGTTTTCAGGCGGCTGGATCGTCATCGGATCGACCCGACAATCCCGGTTCCAAACCTGCCGTCTGCCGAGGCGCCTGTGCCGTCTGGCCCACGCCAATCGCAGCCGGTCAGGATACCATCAGCGAAAAGTATCGGCGCCGGACGCAGGGCAGAGTGAAGCGCTTGGCTATGTAATTGACCAATCAGGGGTACCATGGGTGAACCCTTTAAAAATCGTAAAACTATCCATTTCAGTATCGCCGCCCCTGAAAGAATTGCAAAGAAAATTTGTTGGTCGATCCTTGGACTTGGCAGCGAAGCGCTTCGGACTTAGTATCTCCGAGTAGATTTATTAATTGTTTTTCCATGATAGATTCGGAGGCTCTGTGGCAATCCGTGTAATCGGCATCGAAAGCATGAAGGCCGCGGCGTCACGTTTCGTCCTCGCACCGGTTTTCATTCGCAGAACCAGCCGATCCGGTTTCCGGCGGGGCCTTCCGCTCAGGTCGACAGGATGATCCGAACGCCCCGGAAGATCGCTTTCTTTGGGTGCGACGCGGCGGAAGCGGCGCAGATGCGGCGCATCAGATCCTACCTTGCCTGTGGCTTCGATGTGCAGGGCTTCACCATGCGGCGGGACAATATGAATCCCGATTTCGAGCCCTTCTGGCCCAATCTGCACCTCTACAATGTCCAGAACGAACGGCCGCTCGACCGTATCTGGGTCATCGCCAAATCGATTGTGAAGGTCGCCCGGCATCGGCATCTGCTGAAAGATACGGACGTGATCGTGGCACGCAGTCTCGACATGCTGTCGATCGGTGCGGTGGCATGCTGGCTCGCGCCGGGACGGCCGCGGCTGATCTACGAATGTCTCGATATCCATGACATGATGGTCGGCAATGGCCTGAAGAACCGTATCTTTCGCTGGGCCGAACGCCGCTTGCTCGACCGGTCGGACGCGTTGATCGTCTCCGCCCCGGCCTTCATCGAGAATTATTTCGAACCGATGCAGAATTGGCAGGGCGAGACGACGCTGATCGAGAACAAGCTCTGGGTTGATGATCCCGCAGGTCTGCCGCGCCCCCTGCCCGCATCGGTGCAGCAACGTGCCGAGATCAGCGAGGAGGCACCCTTGATCTGCGGCTGGGTCGGCACCTTGCGCTGTGCGCAGAGCCTCGCATTGCTGAGCGCCGCGGCCGCTGCCTTGGGGCCGCGTATCCGTATCGTCATGCATGGTGTCGTCCATGCCCATGCCCTGCCCGATTTCGACGAGGTCGTCGCCCGGCATGACAACATGCATTTCGAGGGTCCTTACGAATATCCCGGCGGGCTGGAGGCGATCTACCGCGACTGTGACGTGGTCTGGTCGCAGGATCTGTGGCAATTCGGCACCAATTCGACCTGGCTGTTGCCCAACCGGATCTATGAAGCCAGCTATTTCGGCTGCCCGAGCATCGCGGTCGATGGCACGGATACGGGCGCGCGGGTTATGCAGGGAATCGGCTGGACCATCAGCAGGCCCGACGCGGACGAATTGATCGACCTGCTGCGCAGGCTGGAGGCATCGGAGCTGACCGAGAAACGGCGGGAAATTCTGTCCCGGCCCGACGCCGAGTTCCGGCAAAGTCATGACGAGATCCTCGCCGCGCTGGAGCCGACGGACCAATGGCAGCGCCGCGCGGCGTCCTGACGCTGCCTGTTTCGCGTGGGGAAGATCATCCGACGATGCCAAACACGCTTGCTCATATCGGTATCCAGTCATTGGCGAGTCGGGGTCTCCTCGGCCGTGCGGATATCAAATGGGTCTGGTTCGCCTGCGTGCTGCCGGATCTGCCGTGGATCGGGCACCGGCTGGCGAAACTCTTCGCCCCGACCATTCCGGCAATCGACCTGCGGCTCTATGCGGTGGTACAGAGCAGTCTGATGTTCTGTCTGATCCTAGCGGCGGGGCTGGCGCTCGTGTCGCGCAGGCCCGGAAGGGTCTTCGTCGTCCTGGCCTTCGGCTCGCTGGTGCACCTGCTGCTCGACGCGAGCCAGATCAAATGGGGCAACGGGATCGTGCTGTTCGCGCCGTTCGACTGGCGCGTGGTGAACTTCGGCTTCTACTGGCCGGAGCATCTCACCAGCTACCTGCTGACGGCTTTCGGTTTCGGCTATGCAATGCTCGTCTTCCTGCGGAATGACGCTTCAGCCTGGCGCATGTCACGACCGGGCACCGGCAAGAGCAGTGCTGCCCTGTTCTGCCTGATCCTCTGGGGCGCCGCGCCGCTCGCTTTCATGTCGGCGGCAGAACGGGCCAATGTCCATGATACGCAGGTGCTGCGCCAGAAGGAGGCGCGGATCGGCCGGGAGATCGCATTCGATCGAACGAATGTGCTGCCAGATCACGGGCAGAGGCGGGAAATCCTTCCGTGGTCGGGCGAAAGACTGACGATCTCGGGAGATATTCCAACGGATGCCGGAAAGATTTCCCTGCGCGGTCATTTTGTCGCCCCCGATGTGATCGAGGTTGCGGCGGTGCATGTCCATACCAGCGGTCCGCGCGACTGGTTCAGCTATCTCGGCCTCGCGATGATCTTGGCCCTCTGGGGCCATAGCTGGTACCGCGGGCGACGGAGTCTCAGCTGCGCTGACTGATCACCTTGGCCGGGCAACCCCCGACAATGGTGTTTTCTGCGACATCGGAGATCACCACCGCACCCGCCGCCACGATTGCGCCGTCGCCGATGCGGACCCCGTCGAGCACCCGCACCCCGCTGCCGAGCCAGACATCATTGCCGATGATCACCGGCCCCTTGGTCTGCAACCCCTGCCTGACCATAGGCCCCGCCCCGAGCGCCGTGCGATAACGCCCGCCGCCGATATAGCATTGCCCCGCGATGATCGCGTGATTGCCGATCTCGATGCCCGAGACGGCACTGAGACAGCATTGGCTGCCGATCGACCCGTCGGCTCCGATGCGCAGATAGCCTTGTTTTACCAGCAGAATCGTATTACGCGCGATCAAAGTGCGCGCGCCGATGACGAAATCCGCGTCATCGCGCGCACCGCGGGCATCCAGCGCACAGCCATCGTCGATCGTCACATGATCGCCGAGCCGGATCCGCGCCGGGCAGCGCAACGACACATCGCGGCCAAAATTGACGCCCCGGCCGACCCGCGCGAAAAGCCCCGGATAGAGCGTCTTGCGCAATGCGAAGCCTAGGGCACCGCGCGCGCCCTGCGCCAGGAGCATCGCCGCCTCATAGCGCAGCAGGGCCGCCCAGCCCTTTCGGCCGACAAAGAAAGTGCGGTACTTCTCCAGGGCCGAACCGGAACCTGATAGCGCGGCGACGACCTGATCCTTGGCAACGGATTCCTGCGCATCGGGCGGCGTGGCGCGGCCCGGGATTTTGACATTCTCGTTCATGGGCGGTTGTGCGAACCTTTCGTTGGGAAACAGCGCGGCGTCATCGGCGCCAGCATATCAATCGCTCAAGGTTCTGGCGACCTCAGGCGTGGTGGACAGGGTGGCGAAGAGCGGATCGAAGAGAGGCGCCAGTTTCTCCGAGACCGGCGGCGAGAGATGGTTGCCGTCCGAAAAGATCGGCATGCCCTCCAGAGTCAAACGGCACAGGGATTCATCGCAGAAGAGGTCATGGGGCCGCACTGCGTAGAGGCCATGGCGCTTGCTGATCCTGTCAAACCCGGCGATGAGCGGGCCGCTGCGTCGCTCGAACACCTCCCGCGGCAGGGTCAGGTCTTCCGCCGCCTGACCCCGGACATGATAGCGGACGAGACTGCCCGGCACCTGCGTGCCGGCCTCGGGGAGCGGATAGATCAGCGCCACGGATTTCCCCGCCCCCAGCAGAGCTTCGATGGTGGTTTCCAGTCCGGTCAGGAAAAACTCGGTCCGATCGACATTCGCGCCGAGCGGGCCGCTGATATCCCCGATCAGGAGCGCCTTGCGGTCTCGCTCGACAAATCCGTAATCGACCCAACCCTGCGCGTAAAGCGGCGCGCGCAGGGCATAGATCACCAGCTCGATCTGCGGATGGTCCCTCAGCGCCGCGAAGGTGTCGCCCAGAAAGCCTGCGCAGCTGTGATCGCTGCCGATCCAGAAAACCTCGAGCCCGTCGATGCCGGGGCAGCCGTCATGACCGTAAAAGGCGATGCGCTGTTGCCATTTGCGCGCGGCGATCTCCAGTCCCGGGAGGTAGGACGGACCGTGGCTGTCCGACCAGAGCGCCACTCGGACGGGCATGCCTCCCTCCGGATCCGCGCCGAAGATGCAGGGGTCAAGCCAGGTTTTCTCCTGCATCTTCTGGCGGAAACATTCCCGATACTGGCTGTCACGGTCGATGTCGAAACGCGCGATCGCGAGCGCTTCCGGCGTCAGGCGCCCGGGGATCCCGTCGAGCACCGCGAGCGCGACGCCGAAAACCGCGGTGCAACCTGCCACCAGCCCCGCCCCTGCGAAGAGACGCGATCTTCTGGCGGTCCGGCCCGGGTGGCGGAACGGCTGTTCGACGAAACGCCAGCTGACCCAGGCCATGACGATGCTGGCCAGGAACAACAGGATCGCCGCGCCCGGGCCGGGCAGTTCGAAAGTCCAATAGACGAAGAAGACGATCAGCGGCCAATGCCAGAGATAGAGCGAATAGGAGAGCTTGCCGATCCAGACCGGAAGTCTCGCGGAGAGCAGGGTGCCGATCATATTGGAACCATCCCGCCCGGCCTGGATGATCAGCGCGGCCCCCATCACCGGCGCCAGCGCCGCGACGCCGGGGAAACGGGTGGTCTTGTCGATCATCAGCGCCGCCGCAAGGATCAGGCAAAAGCCGACGATTCCGGCCAGATGGCGCGCAAGCGCTCTGCGCAGACGCGGCGCCATGTCAAGCGCCAGCATCGCGCCGATACCCAGCTCCCATGCCCGCCAGGGCAACAGGTAATAGGCTTCCGAAGGATAGCGGTTGGTGGTCAGGGCGCTGAGCAGGAAGGAGAGCAGGGTCAGCAGCGCGACCCAGAAACCCATGTTCAACCAACGGCTTGCGCGCCCCGCCGCCAAGAGCATCATCAGCAATGGCAGGCCGAGGTAGAATTGCTCCTCGATCGCTAGGGACCAGCTGTGCAGGAGCAGTTTGGTATAGGCCGATGCGTCGAAATATCCTGTCTGGGCATAGAAGAACAGGTTGGACAGAAAGACCGTCGCCGCCGCGACGCTCTTGCCGAGATCGTTGAGATCATCCGGCACGAACAGCATGGTGGCGACGACGAGCACGGTGCCGATGACGAAGAAAAGCGCCGGGAAGATCCGCCTGATTCGACGTTCATAGAATCTCAACAGCGAGAAGCGATCCTCATCAAGCTCGCGCGCGATGATGGAGGTGATCAGATAGCCAGAGATGACGAAGAAGACATCGACCCCGACGAAGCCGCCGGGCATCCAGGCGAAACCGAGGTGGAACATCACGACCGGCAGAACCGCGACGGCCCGCAATCCGTCTATATCGGCACGATACCGGATTGGCGTCACGGTGATATCCTCCGTCCGGCGCAGCCCTACGGGCAAACGCCTGATAGTTTCATCCAGGACACAGTAATTTCGAGCGATCATGCAACCTGGCGCAGAAAACGTGCATAAGTCTCATAACCCTGCTTTAATCCCGGTAGCGCGACAGATGAGTTGTGCGCAGACGATTCCCTTCCTGCGGGGATCTTTCAAAAGGAGCGGATCCGGTTTCCCTATGCTAGTGTCTCTTCTGTCGGGCTATGGCCCATGTTTCGTTATCTGTCTCGCCGGTTTCCTGGTGTATGGCGGCGCGCCGCTTCTGTGGTTGCTCGGTTTCTGGCTCGCGGGAGCCCTGCTGACGGTTGCGGTTGCTGTCGTCAGATCGCAAATGCAACGCACCCGCCATCGTCCGGAGACCTATGTCGCGCAGCTCAGGTAATCGCGGTCGGCCGTTCTGGCCGACACAATCGTTCAATAGGCGCTGGAAGATCTGAGCCGCAGTACCATGAAAGCGGTGCTTGCGAGGATCTTGATATCGCCGAAAAACGTCCAGTTGTTGATGTAATTCACATCCAGTTTCACCCGTGTCGCGAAATCACATTCCGACCGGCCGCCGATCTGCCAGGGCCCGGTCAGGCCAGGCCGCACCGAATAATACAGTTTGGCAAAATGACCGTAATGCGCCATTTCGGACTGTACGACAGGACGCGGACCGACAAGGCTCATGTCACCCAAAAGCACATTGATGATCTGCGGCAGTTCATCGAGGCTTGACTGGCGCAGGAAATGCCCCACTCCCGGAAGGATCCGCGGATCGCGGCGCAGCTTTTGCTTGACCTCCCATTCCTTCGCGGCCTTCGGATCATTGGCCAGAATATCCGCAAGCCGTTCCTCGGCATCATCCACCATCGTACGAAACTTCAGACAGTTGAATTCATTGCCATCCTTGCCGACACGACGATGCGCGAACAGAACATTGCCACCGTTCAGACCATAGCTCAGCCCAGCGATCAGCAGCATAAGCGGCAGGAACATGATCACCAGAAGCACGCCAATCACGATGTCGCACAGACGCTTCATGATATGGCGCAGCGGGATCGTATTGGCAGAGGAAGGCTCGATAATCTCGTGATCGTAAGGGCCTGACAGGCTATCCATAGGAAATTTCGGAATATCCGTCATCGATATACTCCTAATAAAATAACATTAACGTGAGTGAAAAATTCACTCAGGCACAAGCTGTGAATAAATGCGCTCCGGAACATCCGGGATAAAAATATAGGAGATCGTTACATGCCGATGCTATCATCAACGGCAGGAATGAGAACACATTTCTTGCAACTTTTCGCCAATTATTCTTAATCGAGAACATATTTCTCTCGATAGGCGAATTATGTGAAGGTTTTCAGCCTGAAAGATGCAAGTAGGTTGTCTTTATCAGCGACTGCTCAACCTTTTGGAGAAAGCATGGAGCAATTGGCGGCCGAATCGTGGCACCGCGCCGGGACGGGACAATAATGCAGAGAGCGCGGAGCCGGATCTGCGGTCGCGCAGCGCCCGCATGGCGGCTTCAGCCGAGGCAAGATCCGCCAACCGCCGCCGCCGTTTGCGCATCAGCGCCAGTTCGGTCCCGGGTAATTTGCCATTGTTCCGGGCGATGAACCTGTCCGCCGCCGCGATCAGGTGTTGGGCATGGTCGAGGTTCAGCCGGTTGGAGATTGATCCCGCCCCGGTCGTGTAGATATAGCCTGCATCGGGCAGGTAACATAATCTCGCCCCTGCGTTCAGCGCATCCAGCATCAGATGAAAATCCTCGCCATTGCGCAGCGCAGGATCGTAGCGCAGGTCATGCTCGGACACAAAACTGCGCCGGAACAACGGCTTGAGATAGCCGAGTGAGGGTTTGCCGGGGCGTGCGAGATTGTTCGACAGGAAGAAGCGCAGATCCCAGCAGGCGGACCGGTCGAAACCAGGACCAAGCAGGTAGGGCCGGATCGTGGCATCGGGATCGGCGGCATCACTGATGGCGAGGTTGTCATAGACCGCATCGGCGCGCGTCTCCTCCGCATAGGCAACGAGCCGCGCGAGCCGGTCCGGCGCCATGGCGTCATCGGCATCAAGCACGGCGAGCCAATCGCCCCGCGCCGCATCGAAGCCGGCATTACGTGCCGCCGCGGGGCCGCTGTTACGCGCGAGGGCGATCGATCTGACCTGCGGATGTCGACCGGCCAGATCCCGCGCCAGCGCCGCCGTGCCATCGGTGGATGCATCGTCGACGATCAGCACTTCGACGGGGATGTCCCGCTGCGCAAGGCAGCTCATCACGCTGCGTTCCAGGCTGCGGTCTGCGTTCCAGGCAGCGATGATCACTGACACTTTGGTCACTCAACAGGCTCCTGTCACCGTCATGTCATGACACCGGCCGCTCGATACGCTTGATTAACGAGCGGCATGGCTGCAGACTGGCATCATTATACATATTCGATCTTTTCAAACCTACCAGAAAGTTTTTACACGATGGTTTACAAGGCACTAGCCTTTTCAGCATACATGGTCTTGGCTGCCCTGCCCGCCCGGGCGGATGAACCCTTCTATTCCGAGCTCGAACGGCTCGACGAAAAAGTCTGGTTCCTCGGGAATTTCACGATGAAGAACCCGGCGTTTCGCACCGCCTGGAAACGTCAGCAGATCGACAGGACCGATGAAGGGGCGCTGAGGCTATCGGTCGCCCCCGCCCCCGAAGCGGCGGAGAAGGATTTCTGGGGCGCCGAGGTGCAGTACAAGATGCGCAGCCATTATGGCCGCTACGAGGTCGTAATGACCGCTGCGCGTGGCAATGGCGTGATTTCTTCCTTCTTCACCTATACCGGCCCGCATTTCGACGATCCTCACGACGAGATCGACTTCGAATTCCTCGGTCGCGATACCACCAAGGTCTGGGTCACGCGTTTCGCCGACGGGGCACGGCTGCCGGGGCGCTGGGTCGATCTGCCCTTCGATGCCGCGGACGCGCCGCATCTCTATGCATTCGAATGGTTGCCCGACAGGATCGTGTGGTATGTCGACAACAAGGAAATATTCCGGGTCACCGAGGCGCAGACCACTCTGCCAGTCACCCCGGGCCGCATTCACATGAGCATCTGGGGCGGTGGCGAGGCGCAGCGAGACTGGTCCGGCGTGGCCTCCGACGATACGCGAACCGCTGCCACCTACGAATGTGTTTCCTATGTGCCCATGGGCCAAAAGGCCCGGCAATGCAGCGACAGCTATGCGCCCGCCAATGAGTGAACCCGCGGTAAGCATCGTCATCGCCGCCTGGAACGCCGAGCAGACCCTGCGGCGCGCGCTGGCCAGTGCGGCGGCGCAGATGCTGCCGGTCGAGATCATCCTGGTCGATGATGCGTCGAGCGACGGCACATTGGCATTGGCCAGGGAGATGGCCGCGGCGGATGATCGTATCGTCGTGCTGGAGCAATCGCGCAATCTTGGTCCCGCGGCGGCGCGCAACCGGGCAATCGCTGCAGCGCGCGCACCCTGGGTCGCGATACTGGACGCCGACGATTTCATGGCGCCCGACCGGCTGGCGCGTCTGCTCGACCTCGCGCTTGGTCAGGATGCCGATTTCGTGGCCGATGATCTTTACAAGGTTGCCGAAGCGGCGCCCGACGGGCCGCGACAGCGCATGTTTTCGGATCACGAGATCGGCCTGCAATGGCTCGACACCGCCGCTTTCGTCAATGCCAACCTCTCGGCAAGACACGGCGGGCGCCGCGAGCTCGGGTTTCTGAAGCCTTTGATGAGACGCCGGTTTCTGAGCGATCATGCCCTTACCTATGCGGATATTCGGCTTGGGGAGGATTACGTGCTCTATGCCAGTGCGCTGGCGCGGGGCGCGCGGTTCCTGCTCACCGATCCGGCAGGCTATTGCGCGGTGGTGCGGCCACATTCGCTCTCCGGCGCGCATCCGACCTCGGCCCATGCCGCGCTGATCGCTGCGGATCGCGACCTGCTCGCCCTGCCCGACCTTCCGGCAGAGGCGCGGCAGGCGCTGCGCGCGCATCTGGCCGAACAGCAGAAGAAATGGGCCTGGCGGCGGCTTATCGATGCCGGGCGGGAGCGGGATTATCTGCGCGCGATCGGCTGTTTCTGGGCGCCCCCGCCCGTTGCCGTCGATACGGCCGGCCGACTTGCCCAAGAGCTGATGCGACGCGCGCGCCGCGGGGCGTCCGCTTCATGAACGTCTCGCGAAACGATTTCGACGTTCTCGTCGTCGCCGATAGCCGTTTTGCCGGGGGCAGCACCGAGGCATTGGTCGCCGATGTGACCGCCTTCGCCGCGCTGGGGCTGCGCATCGGGCTGCTCTTTGTGCGCTCGTCCTATCTTCATGACGACCGCGACCCGGCCAATCCGAAAGCCCTGGCATTGCGCGATCTGGACGGGGTCACGACATTGCGCGACGGCGCGACAGCCCGCGCGCCTGTCGCCTTCCTGCATCATCCGCTGGTGTTTTACCGCGGCATTGAGGAACGGGCCGATCTGACAGCGCAGCGTGCGGTGATCGTGACGCATCACGCACCCTTTCGCGCAGACGGGTCGCTCGAATATGACCCGCTGAAGACACTCGGCAATATACGCCGCGCGTTGGGCCTGCGCGCCTGTTTCGCGCCGATCTCAGGCGTGGTTCGGCGGCAATTGGCGAGTTTCGCGCCGCTGATCTCCCTCGCGGCCGAGGATTGGCCGAACATATTCAATCCCGCCGACTGGCCCGACCGACGTCCGCTTTTCCAGGGGCCGCTTGTCATCGGGCGACACGGGAGAGCGGATCCGCTCAAATGGCCCGCCAACGGCCCGGATATCAACGCCGGCCTGCCCGCGCGGCCGGATCTGAAAGTCAGGGTGCTCGGCTGCCCGGTCGAGGCGCTGCGCGCCAAGGGCGCCCGGCTCGGGGATTGGGAAATTCTCCCCTTCGGGAGCGAGGCGGTGCCGGATTTCCTCAATTCGCTCGATGTCTTCGTCTATCACTACCACCCCAAATGGGTCGAAAGCTTCGGGCGCACCATCGCGGAAGCGCTGCTTTGCGGTCGACTCTGCCTGCTCGATCCGCGCCTGCGGGCTACCTTCGGCTCCATGGCGCGGTATTGCACGCCACAGGAGACTGCCGATGCGCTAGACAATCTGCGTGCAAACCCGGCGGCGTCCCGGAATTTTGCCGAGGATGCGCGACAGGGAGCCATTTCAGCCTATGGTCGCGAGACCCTTGCCGCCCGGCTGGCCCGTCTGCACAGCCAGCAGCCCGCACGCGATCGTTCGCAGGCCAGCGTGCCGCCCATCCGCGTGGCACGCAAGCTGCTCGGTCATCACCGGCGGCGGGCCGATGGGGCGACCGGATAGGATGGCGTCATGATTCACTCTCCTCCCATGAAGAATGCCGTGATCCGGGAACGGCGCTACGGTCTGACGCGGCGGTTGACCCGTTGGGGATACGACGTGACGCTCAATCTGCCGCGAATCCGCAAGGCCGACAATGTCGCCGGGCGGCCCATCTTCGTGATCGGCTCGGGGCGCAGCGGCAACACGCTCGTGCGGCGGGTGCTGCTGGCTTCCGGACAGGTCTATGTCCCGCCCGAGACCTACGTGCTGGGCGACATACTCGAAACCTGGCATCGCGGCACCGGTCTGCCCTGGCAACATCGGGTCTGGCTGTTCTGCGGTCATTTCGAGCGGCACCCGCATTTCGCCACTTTCGGCATCGACAGTCTCAACGACTTTGCCGCCGAAGCGGTGGAACTGCCAAGGTCGCGGCGCAATATAAGGTCGCTGATAAACCTCTTTTATCTGCATCTGGCGCGCCACGCCGGATCGAACGCGCAGCGATGGGGCGAGAAATCACCCTGGAATGTCTATCACCTCCCGGCGATCGGCTGGCATTACCCGGACGCCTGCTATCTCTGGCTCGTCCGTGACGGGCGTGACGCGGCGCTCTCCTATCTCGAGGCGCAACTCTATCCCGATCTCGCGACATCGGCCCGGCGCTGGACGGAGGCAAACCAAGCCTGCGACCGTTTCGCGGCCCGTATCGGCAGGGTCAGGCGTCAGCGCTACGAGGATCTTGTCGCTCATCCCGAACGCGAATTCGCAGAGATTTTCGAATGGGCGGGGCTGCAGTTCGATGCGAAGATGCTCGAGTCACAGACCGGGCCGATGGGCGATGTCGAGGCGCTCGCCCATCATGCAAATGTGCGCAAGCCAATCTCCGCCGCCTCGGTCGGACGCTGGCAGCGTGGTCTTGATACCGACGATCTTGCCGCATTACCGCGGGATTTCTGGGCGCAGATGGAGAGGCTCGGTTATGGCGCGTGACTGACGATTGACCGGGGTCCTGCCGGTGCTGCCGTCACGGACCGCTGGCCCGATCATGCTCCCCCGACCCGTCGCGCGCTTTCGTGAGCGGCGGCGCGGTCCGCGCCCTCCTGCCAAGCGCTGCTTCCAGAGGTCGGGTCGCGATATAGATCGCATCCCCGGGGATCAGCCCATGCATGGCATGATCCGCACCGCTCGCCGTGACGACCTCGAGCTCGAAACCGGCCGCCCTGATCCGGTCCTCGATATCCCGGCCGAAATAGCGCACGTGATCCTGCTGGCCAAAATGCAGATGTCGCGCCGCGGCAGAGGTGATGCCCTCGGGCTCGTAGCTCTGCTCCCAGGACTGGATGACCGGTATGGTGAGGATCGCGCGTCCACCCGGTCTGAGCACGCGAAAGAGCTCGGCCAGGGCCTTTCTGTCATCCACATGTTCGAGCACATGATTGGCCATCACCGTGTCGAGGCTGTCATCGGGCAGATCGATATCCTCGATATTCAGCACCAGATCGGCGCGGCCGGGCTCGATATCGGCGGATTGATAGCTTTCGCAACGCCCGGCCAGCGCCCTGCTCATGATCGGTTCGGGCGCGAAATGCAGGAAACTGCCGAGCTCCCTGCCGCTCGCATCCTGCTCCAGCCAAAGCTGCAGGAACCGATGCCGCTCGCGGGAATGACAGCGCGGGCATTGCGCCGACAGGCGGATCGCCTCGGCACCGACTACCGGTTCGAAGGGCCCGTGATAGCGACAGATCGGACAGATATAATCATGGGTTTCATGTCTCGGTCGACTTTGATTGAGAAACATCAGGCCGAGTCGTGTCGTGTCCCGTTCCTTGAGCCTTTCGGCCAGTCTTTCGGCAAGTCGCCAACCCAATTTCCTGATCCGTCCCACGATGTGTCACCCTCTTCTGCTTGCTTCAGCTCCCCCGGCCGAGTGCCAGCCGCGGCTCGATCCTGTCGGCCAGGAATCTTGTCAGTTTGCGGGCATAGGCCTCGGGACTGAATTCCGCCGCGACCCGGTCGCGCGCCCGGGCGGCAAGCCCCGCGCGCAGGACCGGATCTTCCAGCAACCGCGTCAGCCCGCGCGCGACATCTTCGGGCTCCGGCGTCACCAGCATGGCAATCTCGTCGCTCAGCACCTGCGTATGGGTCGGCAGGCGCGTGGCCAGCAGCGGCTTGCCACTGTCGAGATAGGAATAGACCTTCATCGGCGTGTTGCGCCCCTTTGTGCGGGGTGAACATACGATCGTCGCCTGACCGAGATAGTCGCCGATCTGTTCCACCGGACGCGGTCCGAGCAGCGAGACCTGCTGCGCCACACCCAGTGTTCGGGCGAGCTCCTGATGCTGCTCCACATGGGCCGGGCTGCCGCCGATGATCACCAGCCGCGCGACCGCCCCGGCCTTATGGGCCAGCGCGAAACCCTCGATCAGTAATCCAACGCCCTGATATCCTTCGAGATTGCCGACATACATGACCACCGGATCTGCAAAGTCGCAATCCATGGGGCCGGTTTCCGGCAGATCGCCTGACAGCAGGGTGACATCCTCAAGGGTCTGGACAGGCAGGCCCGGGGCCTGCCGCTCGACCAATTCCTGCAGCGCCCGGCAGCAGGTGATGGCGCCGATACTACCGCGTGCCACCCGCGCCTCAAGCCCGCTGAACAGGCGGCGCAGCCAGCCCGGCAGGCCGAACTTGTCGTCGAGCTGCTCGGTGATCGAACTGTCGATGTCACAAAGATAGGGCACCCCGAAAAACGGCTTCAGCGCCTGCGCGATGAAGGCCGCTTCCTCCACGGCGATGACGAGATCGTATTTCTCCCGCCACATCTGCTGGGCCGCCATCGGCAGCATCAGCGCGTCGGCCGCCAGCTTGCGCGGCGAGAAGCCGGGCGGCATCAGCGCCCGGCCCGGCACCGGCACCCGCCGCAGGCGCACGCCTTCCACCTGGGGATCGGTGCCGCCCGCCAGGACCAGCGCATCGCAGCGATGGCCGAGCGAGGCGAGCACCTGCAGCAAGGCGCGAACGGCAATCGGCGTGCCGCGGGTCACGAAGAACGGTTGCGGGGCGAGCACCAGGATCCGCATCTATGGCACCTTCCGGCGCGCGCAAAGGATCATCGGACTGCCCAGCGACGGCGCGAGGAATCGCAGCCGTCGTTCCAGATACCGCGAAAGCCTCGGACGTTTCAGGAAGCGATGCAATACCATCGGCAGGACAAACTGGCCGGTCCGCTCGCGGATCTCGAAACCCTGTGCCTCCAGCACCCCGCTCACCTCGGCCAGTGTCATGGTGGCATAGGCGCGGGTATCGCCTTCGAATGTCTTCTTGAGCCTGAACAGCAATTCCGAAATCAGCGGCACCCGCCGGGATCGGGGGAAATCGATGATCACGACGTCGCGCGAGCGGGCACAGGCGGCGACGAGGAAAGCCCGCCAATCCCGCACATGGGCCATCATCCGCATTGCCACCACGGCATCGAAGCTGCGCTCATCAAAACCTGTGGCATCGAGATCTCCCGTGACAATGTCCGCATCAAGACCCAGACGGGCGCGGAGCAGCGTCCCGGCCGATGGGGCACTGATCAGCGTAGTCACACGCCAGCCCTGATGCAAAAGCGGCGGCGTAACCTGCATATGACCGCCTCCGATATCCAGCGCATATCCCGGAACAATACCCGAGAGCCCGGAAAGAATGGCTTCCGTTTGCACCGAAAGCAGCCAGGCACCGGTGCATCCTTCAAAGCGGCGGACGTAAATCTCCGTGGAGGACGCAATATCGGGAAGATCCGCCTCTGAAATTCGCATCGTAATATCTCCTACTCATAAACTTGACATGTTGATACTTGATAAGAGTACTATAAATCAGCTTGTTAACGGTTTAGAGAGATGTAATCGTGACCTTTTCACGAAATCGAAGGAAAGCTACATCCGGTCAGACAGGCAAACGAGAATTCTCAATAATCTGATCGAGGGGCGATACCTTGCTAATAAGAAGTATAAAACCCCTGCTGCATGATCCTATTGCGGAAATGCCCGGTCGCCTGTCTATTGCGTATATCGTTCAATGAAATGACTCACCTGATTGTCACGCCGACGAAGATCGTCAGCAGTCCGGCGGAAAAACGCTCAAATCGTCAATCATAGAAACTGATACTTGCATGAGATTAACAGCCGGATCTGGGAACGCCAACGACATTTTCACTTGGATTGCGTCTGGGCAGCACAACCCCGCGCACCGCTACTTCTCGGCGCGCGCGTATATATTGGGATCACTTACCGTATTTGTCGGCAGATATGGTACCCCGAGGGTCACCATCGCACCTGTCGGTAGAAAATTTATGTTATAGGTTGCATGCGCGCCTATGGCGCTCGGCCTTAAGCAGTCCTGTCGCGCCGCGCCACAAGTTGCCATCCGGCCAGACCGATTCGCGAGGTCGGAATAATTCATCCATCTGGCGCTGCTCCATTGACAGGGCAGTCCCCGCGTGGGCACGATCAGCGCATTACGAAGACAGGCACTTAAGCAACAAACTGGCAATTTTCCGCCACGCCGGGTGAAATCCGGGCGATCCTGTCGCTGACCTGGACGCATAGCGAGTTGAGATGGCCCGACGTTTCATTCTGAACACTGCCGCCTTGTCGGGTTCACGCCTCGCAACGACGCTGTCACAGATCCTCATCCTGCCGGTGATCGCCCGCTATCTCAGCATCGAGGATTTCGGTGCCATGGCGCTGGCGATGACGGTGGTGATCTTTGCCCAGCTGTTGAGCGATGCCGGTATCGGACGCTCGCTGATCCGTCAGTCGGAAATCGATGCCGCCGAGTGGAACACGGTGTTCTGGATGCTGGTCCTCGTCGGATTCGCCCTGATGCTGGGGCTGATGCTCATCGCGCCCCTCGCAGCATGGGTTTTCGGTATCGAACAGACCCGCGAGTTGATCATCGCGCTGTCGCTGGTGCCGCTGTTCCTGTCACTCGCCGCCGTTCCGGTCGCCCGGATGGAGCGTGACGGCGCCTTTGCCGGCATTGCCGTGATCCAGGTCATCGCCGCGATGGTAGCCCTGGTCGTCGCGCTGGTGATGGCGCTGCAGGGGTTCGGCGTCTGGGCGCTGGTGGCGCAGCAGCTCACCATGCCCGGGCTGCGCTGGCTGCTGTCGGCGCGTGTCAGCGCCTTTCGTCCAGGCTGGCCGCGCGGGCTGGTCGGCATTACGGAACATGTCCGCTTCGGTCGCGATACCATCGGCGTCGCCTTCCTGTTTACCGCCCAGCGGCAGGTTCCGGCGATGCTGATCGGGCCGGTGCTCGGCGCCCTGCCGCTCGGCCTCTACGCGATGAGCCAGCGGATTCTCAACATTCCCCAGATGGCCCTCGCCGGTCCTTTTTCGCAGGTCGTCTATGTCCGGATGACCCAGCTCAAGGCGACGCCCGGGGCCATTGCGGATATCTATCTGGTGGCGCTGCGCGCATTGTCCCTGATGATCTTTCCGCCCATGGCGATACTGGCCGCCGCCGCACCGGATATTTTCGCATTCCTGCTCTCAGAGCCATGGCGCGCCGCCGGCGGAATCTTCGCGCTCGCGGCTCCCGGTATCGCGCTGGAATGCGCGACATCGAGCGCGGGTGTAATGTTCCTCGCAACGGGACAGACCGGTCTGCGGCTGCGCATGGCCTTCGAACGTACCTTGTTGAGGCTCACGGCGATGGCGCTGGCCCTGCCCTTCGGGATCGAGGCCGTGGCGCTGTCCATCACGATTTTCGCGATCCTCTACATGCCGCGCTATCTCGCCTTCGCCCGGCGCACTGACCATTTTTCGATCCGCGCGGCGCTGCTGGCCCTGCTGCCCTCTGCGGCGCTGGCGCTGCTGGCGGCGGTTCTGATGCTATGGCGGCTGCACACTACGCCGGACCTCTCGGACCTGCGTCTGCTGAGCGAGGCCGGGCTGCTGGCACTCGTCACCTGGCTGGCGGCGGGGGCGCTGCAATATCGCGCGCTCAGAAAGAGCGTTTCGCTACTCGGCGGTTAGGCCAAGTTCTTCCGCGCAGGCTGCGACTTCCCGCGCCAGCCGAGTCGCGTCCCAGCCGCAATATTCGCCCATCTGGCGTGCCAGCGATCTCAGCCGAGGCAGCCCCCCGGCCCCGGCGAAAGCACCGGTCTCGGCCAGCAGGCTGCGCCGCAGAACCAGATCCGAAAGGCTGCGCGCCATTTCCACGTCCACGGCGGTGCGCAGACGCAGCGCGAGGCTCGCGGCATCGTCGATCCGGCAATCGGAATCGGCGACCTGGGGCAGCGCTGTGTCGAGACTGGCGTCGCCCGCTCGCCGCTTCGGGCCGAGCTGCGTCTCGGCACGGTCCAGCGCCCGGGCGCAGACCAGGCGCGCGGTGGTGTATTTCACCCCGATGACACTGATCAACCCGCCCACCCCGTGATGCACCGCATGATCGACGAGGCTGTCGCGGGTGCTGCGCGCCACGTTCGCACGCGCGTCGTCGATATCCGCCGGGATCAGCCCGGAATGAATATGCAGGATATCCTCTTGGCGCAGGTCGAGCGCGGGACAGGCGTGGTTGAGCTCGGCCAGGAAGGCTGCCGCATCCCGGGCCATTTGCGCGCGGTCGCGCGGATTCTCACCCGGGCGTGCGGGCGATTCATGGGTTCCGGCGATCGTCAGCCCGCGCCAGGGAGTGAGAAAATACATCCGCCCGCCCCGGTCTATCACAGCATCCGACCGGCTGCGGCTGACGAGGCCGAGCCCGGCATCGGAAAAGCGGCAATTCAGCACCAGATTGGTCGCGCGGGCAAAGGTCGGGAAAATCTGCGCCCCCTGTTCCGGCAACCCGGTCGCGACCAGATCGCCAGTCCCGGCGCCGGTGCAGCAGAGCACGATCCGCGCCGTGACCTCGCCCGTGGCACCGCCGATTTCATCGTGGGCCCGCGCCCCGGTGATGTTCTGCCCATCCCGCAGCAGCGTCTCCACATTCATGTAATTGGCAAGCGCGCCGCCCCCCGATGCCGCTGCTTCGAGCGTCGCGAGCAGCAGGCGGTTGGCATCGTCGATCTGCCCGTCGCGCCAGTGACCGGCGCCGGTGATCCCAGCCGGTGCGAGCCCGTTCATCCGCCGCCGCGCCGTCTTGGGCGTGAATACCCCGGCCCCGGCGAAAGCGCGCGCGCCAGCGCCGCGCGCGGCGGCGCCGTGCAACAGGGCGGCGGCGGCAAAGGCACCGGGCCCCTTGGCCCCCCAGCCGGTCAGCGGGATCAGGAATTCGAGAGGTCGTATCAGGTCCGGCGCTGCGCTGTGCCAGAAGGCCTGCTCGCGGGCCGAGGCGCGCAGACGGGCGAAATCCAGATGCTGTACGTAGCGAATACCGCCATGGATGATCTTCAGCGAATTATGCGAGGTGCCGCTGCCGAAATCGTCCCGTTCGACAAGGGCGGTGCGGTAGCCGCGCAGCACCGCCTCGCGCGCCGCCATGGCGCCATAGATTCCCCCACCTATAACCAAAACGTCATAGGCGCGTGCCGTCAGGTCATCGAGCGACGCGCGCTTCATCCCCCGGCCCCGTTCATCGCGCGATCCGCAACCTGACCTGATCCTTCAGGGCGACGAGCGGCGAGACCCGGTGGCCGAAGACCGCGAGCTGCTGGCGCAGGTGGCGCAACTGCTGGCGCAATGCCTCGCCAAACCGGGCATGATCCAGCCGCGCCTCGAGCAGGAATCCATATCCGCCCGCCTGGATCTCCGCGCCGCGCAGCGGCAACGGATCGCTGCCGGGCAGCACCGGGATGCCGAGCTGCCGGGCGCGCCCGAGCAACCTGCCGGAAGGCCAGCCACGCGGCCTGCCGCCGTTATCGCCAAGCGAAAACGCAGGGTACGGCGTCTCCCGCAGCAGCGATTGAACCAGCGCCCCACGCCCGCCCGTCCATTTGCCGAGTGCCCAGGGCAATATTGTCGGTATATCCGCTGCATGGAGTTCGTCGAGAACCTCCGTGAGCGGTCTGCCATCCGCGAACCGGCGTCGGGTGACCAGGGCGAGCACCTCGAGCCGTTCGGCCGTGATGATCTGACGCCCCGCGACCAGCGCCAGATCCCGCCCCGCCCCGCCGCGCAGCCAGAGCACAGGGGGATCCGCCTCGCTCCGGGACATATGCCAGCCCGGTATCGTGAAATCTCCCTCGGCGAGGCGGGAGAACACGTCATCCTTCGCAGTCTCGGTCAGGAGCAGCACGCCCGGCACTGTCTTATCGAGCCCGAAACCCTCTGCCGCGCGGTCGAAATGGCCCTGTGCCGCCGCGAACAACCTCGCCGGATCGAAACAGGGATAGATATGCACATGCGCATCGATCAGCGCCGCCTCTGCCACCCCTTGTTTTTCATCGAAAAGATCACGCATCCCGCGACACCCTACCGAACACGAACCAACGGCGCGCGCTGCGATGAACTTTGGCGCGGCAGGCTCTCATGTGGCCGCGGCCCTTCGAATGCGACCACGGCGCAAGGCGGAGATGATCGGCTTCTCGGCAAAGACATGCAGCAGCCCGCCGGCCAGCATCGCGCCGACAAAGAGCAGGATTGCCAGTACCGGCGTCGGCAGGTCGCCCAGACCGAGCTTCTTCAACACGAAGGCGGTGATCGACATGGCGGCGATATGGATCAGGTAGATGGCGTAGGACGCATTGCCCAGGAATACCAGAAATTGCGGGACACGCAGCCGCGCGGCATTCTCGAGCGCCGCCAGCGCGGCGATGATGAACGCGCCCCCCACGCCGTAGAGCAGGGTGCGCAGCGGTTTGTAATATTCCACACCGCCCAAGGCCTCGCCGAGCCCCGTGACGAGGAATATCATGATACCGAGCCCGAACAATACCGGGGCGCCGGAGGTCACGCGCGGCCAGAGCATCGCCGCGAGCAGGCCGAGGAGGAACAGGAGGTTATAGGCCGAGAACAGGAACAGGATCGCCGTTGTGCTGCTGCCGATGAGCGCCAGAATGGCACAGATGGCGAACCACAGACCGCCGAGCAGAAGCCCGATCCGCAGGTTCAGGATCAGCAGACCGAAAATCAGGTAGAAGAGCATCTCGAAAGACAGGGTCCATTGCACTCCTAGCACATGCAGTTCCTTGAACGGCAGCAGCATGGCCGAGACCGCAAGTGTCAGCGCGCCCGGCACCTCGCCCCCGGAACCCAGACGCAACAAGACGATCAGCACGAGCACGAGCCAGAAGAACGGATAGATCCGGGTGAAACGCTTGCTCAGATAGGACCAGAACCGATCCGGCCGCCCGAAATCTCCCGAATGGACATAAAACATGATGAAGCCCGACAGGACGAAGAAGACCTCGACCCCGGCATAACCCATGTCGAAGCCGCGCCACAGCGAGGGAGCCGACAGCGTATCGGGCAAGGTGTGCACATTCATATGGAACATCACCACCAGCAGGGCTGCCACCGCTCTCACCGCCTGCAGCGACTGAAGCTGCCTGCGCGGCACATGGGCGGCGGGCCCGCGCGCGGCGCTCCATGTCCGGGTCACCTGATCTGGGGAGTCACCTGTCAAACTACAGCCTCCGGCAGCACGGAGCAGACATGGCGATCACGCCAGTCCCAAATTGTCCCGCTCAAATAGATGGTCGTATAAATTTCCCTATACCCAGATTTGTACCGGCTGCCGAGCGATCTGACAACAGTTTCCCACGACGCCCCGCTGCCAGGCAAGGCGGAACCGGCGAAGATCATTCAACGCTGCCGCCGCGCTTTGCCGCCCCGAGGCAAACGCAGACATCGTCCATCAACTCGCCTGCTTCTTCTCCAGCACCAGCAGCGTCATCATTCCCATCGGCGGCAGCGGTCTTTGCTGTTCGATCACCAGGTCGGGCTCCTGCAGCACCGTTTCGATCTCGAAATCGGAATGCCAGCCGATGACATTGGCGAAGGGCGCCGAGAGCCGCTCCAGCGTGCCCAGCACGCCCTGCCTGCGGGTGAAGTGGTTGGTGATCACCACCTTGCCGCCGGGCTTGGTGACCCGCGCGATCTCGCACATGACCCTTTCCGGCTCGGGCACCACCGAGAGCACATGCATGGCCGCCACAGTATCGAAGGACGCATCGGGGAAATCGAGATTGCGGGCGTCCATCTGGCGCAGATCGACGACGTTGTGCAAATCCTGCTCAGCGACCTTGCGGCGGGCCTTTTCCAGCATTTCCGCGCTGAAATCGATCCCCGTGACCCTGGTGTTGCCGTGATAATGCGCCAGCGACAGCCCGGTGCCGACCCCGACTTCGAGGACCGAATTCTGCCGCGCGTTGATATAGTCCACCGCGCTGCGCCTGCCGCTGCTGGTCAGTGCCCCGAAGGACTTGTCATAGACCGGCGCCCAGCGGGCGTAAGAGGTTTGTACGGATTTGATATCCACTACGTTAACCTTTCTCCTGAGGATCGGGTTTGCGCGCCAGCCAGGCCCAGCTGACGGCGATGATATAGGCAAGACAGAGCACCAGCAGGGTGATCCAGGCATAGGTCATCACCGCCGCCCCGACGAAGGCGAGGCCGACGAGCAGGTATTTGACCTTCTCCCGCGGAATCCGCGCCGATTTGAACGAGCTGATCCGGATCGGGCTGATCAGCAGCAATCCGATCAGGATCATGTGCAGACAGATCAGGTAATCGGGCAGCAGGGGCGCATTGGCGAAGGCGAAGGACACGAACATCGGCAGCAAGACCAGAAGCGCGCCGGCCGGGGACGGGACGCCGACGAAATAGGCGCTGCTGTCGGGATCGCTGTCGAGCTTGCTGCTGACGTTGAACCGCGCCAGCCGCACCACGCAGCAGACCGCGAAGAACAGCACGGCGATCCAGGCGGCGCTGGCATTGTCCTCAAGGGCCCAGAAATAGAGCACCAGCGGCGGCGCGACCCCGAAGTTGAGGAAATCCGCCAGCGAGTCGAGCTCAGCCCCCATCTTGCTGTCGCTGCCGAGATAGCGCGCCAACCGCCCGTCGAGACCGTCGAGCACGCAGGCCGCGAGGATGAGCTGCACCGCGAGCACGTAATTGCCCTGCACCCCGAAACGGATGGCCGAGAGCCCGGCACAGATCGCCACGATCGTCAGCATGTTGGGCAACAGCTGGACGATCGCGATCTCGGATTTGCGCTTGTCGTTGGAGAGCGGCATCGGCGGTGTCCTAGCCCCGGTCCGCGGTCGGCAGTTCGGCCAGCACGGTCTCGCCCGCCACCATGGTCTGGCCGATGCGCACCATCGGATCGACCCCCTCAGGGAGATAGACATCGAGCCGCGAACCGAAGCGGATCAACCCGAACCGTTCGCCGCGGCGCAGGGGCGCGCCCGGTTTCACGAAACAGACGATGCGCCGCGCCACCAGCCCGGCAATCTGCACCACGGCGATCTCGTGCCCCTCGGGCATGGCGATGCGCAGGCTGTTGCGCTCGTTATGTTCGCTGGCCTTGTCGAGCGAGGCATTGAAGAATTTACCGGGCCGATAGGAAACGGCCTTGACCTCACCGGCCACCGGGGCGCGGTTCACATGGCAGTTGAAAACATTCATGAAGACGCTCACCCGCGTCAGCGGCGTGGCGGGCATGCCGAGCTCGGCGGGCGGCACGGCCGGTTCGATGAGCGAGATGATGCCGTCGGCCGGGCTGACGATCAGCCCCGGTCGGCGCGGCGTGACACGTTCGGGATCGCGGAAGAAATAATAGCACCAGATCGTCAGCCCGACCCCGACCCAGCCGAGGATATCGGCCAGCATGAACAGCACGAGGGTGACGAGCGCGAAAATCGCGACGAACTTGCGCCCCTCCCGGTGCATCGGTTTGACGAAAGTGTCGAGCATGTTCATTACAATCTTCCCCTCAGGACAGCGGTGACGCCACACATATTGAGATCATCCGCCAATGCAAAGCCCCCGTGGCGGCCCCGGCGGTCCCGGCCTTCGGACAAGCGGATATCGGCGGGTCCGACGCCTCAACGCATGACGGGCCGACCGCGCACCAAATTTTTCCGATTGA
The DNA here is from genome assembly GCF_042685005.1 of Sulfitobacter aestuarii. Lineage (NCBI taxonomy): Bacteria > Pseudomonadati > Pseudomonadota > Alphaproteobacteria > Rhodobacterales > Roseobacteraceae > Sulfitobacter > Sulfitobacter aestuarii. Next base: position 41,937 of record NZ_JBHUMP010000008.1, read on the forward strand.
CTTTGCCCAAGCTTTTTTGTCAGGAATGGCCAAGGGCGTCACCGGCGTACCGTCAAAATCACGCCCGGCACGGGAACCAGCTCAGTCTTGCAAGGAAATTCCGCATGATCGTCTGCCATTGCAACCGCATCAGCGATGAGGATATCCGCGCGGCGGTCGACTGGATGCGTGCCGCGGATGGCGATACGATCATCACCCCCGGCAAGGTCTATCACGCGCTCGGCAAACGCCCCGATTGCGGCGGCTGCATGGGACTTTTCCTAGCCACGATGCGCAAAAATGATAACCTTGCGGTACCGCGCGAACTTCGGGGGCTGCGCTCCGGGGTTGCGTGAACGCAAATCAGGGAGTGCGACATGCAAGGCGACGCCAAGGTCATCGACTATCTCAACAAGGCCCTCAGGAGCGAGCTGACCGCGGTCAGCCAATATTGGGTGCATTACCGGATGCAGGAAGATTGGGGTCTCGGGCGCATGGCCAAGAAAAGCCGCGAGGAAAGCATCGAGGAGATGCATCACGCGGACAAGCTGATCGCCCGGATCCTGCTGCTCGAAGGCCATCCGAACCTGCAAAAGCTCGACCCGCTGCGCATCGGCCAGACCGCCAAGGAAACCCTTGAGTGCGATCTCGCCGCCGAACGCGAAGCGCAGAAACTCTACAAGGAGGCGCGGGCCTATTGCGTCAGCGTCGAGGATTACGTCTCCAAGAACCTGTTCGAAGAGCTGCTGTCCGACGAGGAAGGCCATATCGATTTCCTCGAAACCCAGCTCGGCCTGCTCGACCGGATCGGCGAAGCGAATTACGAGCTGAGGAATTCCGATTCGATGGACGAGGCGCATTGAGGCCGGGGGTGACGTCGGCGTCAGATCGGCGCGGCTCACCTCTCCGTGTGAGTTGCGCAGATCTCTCGTGTGATTTGTCGGCTGCGCGGACGGGCTTTCGCTACATGGCCTGCGAAGGCCCGGTTCAGTCAGGCAGGGCGTGCGAATCTGTCGGTAGGAGGTCGCGGCACGACACCGCGTCGGGATGACCACGCCCGTCAGGCGCCCATCCTCTAGGCGCGCGCAGCGAGCAGGCGTAACCCCGCCGCCCCAAAGAGGACGCCGAAGGCACCCTCAATCCACCGTCCTGCCCGCGCGTAGAAGTGCCGGATTGGGTCGGCGGCGAAGAGCGCTCCGTAGCCGAGGAAGACGACGAACGAAACAGACGAGAGCGCGGCGAAGAGGCCCCAGACCGCCGCCCATGAGGCGCCGGGAGACAGGGCAACCGCGTAGACGGCGCCCCATGCCAAGATGGCCTTGGGGTTGGTAAGGTGGATGAACAGACCGCGCAGGAACGCGCGGTGGGCGGGCGGGGCGGTCTCGACGCGGGGCGACGGTCGGACAGCACCCTTGAGAGACTTGTAACCGAGCCAGATCAGATAGAGCGCGCCAGCGATGCGCAGCGCCTCGGCCAGCCAAGCATAGGAGAGCATGAGCGCCGAAATCCCCAGGGCAGCGGCCACACCCCACGCGGCCGATCCACACCAGACGCCGAAGCCGGTCGCGAGACCCGCGTGTCGGCCATGCCGCATGGCGGCACCGGAGATGGCGAGCGTGGCCGGGCCGGGGCTGCCGCCGGCGAGACCCCAGGCGAGGAGCAGGAGTGGGAGGGCAATAACCGTCATCGGGATAGCGTAACGCCCGGTGTCTTTCTTATCCATAATATTAGACGTCGGGGCCACAGTTTCGCGGGGGCGCATCCCGGCAAGGCCCTCGTCACACCCGGTAAGGAGCACGCACTCCCGCGCCCGTTTCACGCCAGCCGACGCGCCTCTTCGCCGCGCGTCGGCATCGCCACGGCATAGGGGCCATGCGGCACCGCTGCCGGGGCGAAGGTCCCGGAGGTGGCGCGGCCCCAGCGCTGATGCCATGCCGCAAGCTCGGGATATTCGCTCCCGGCCAGCAGAAACCCTTCGGGCAGATACGCGAAAGCCTCGTTCCCGTCCTGGAAATCATTGTCCTTGGTGCGGAACATCATGTGATAGGGCAGGAAGTCTCGCGGATCCGACAGCCCCGCGGCCCCGGCGATTTCACCGAGCGCGCGCAGCGTGTTGCGATGGAACCGCGCCACCCGTTTGCTCTTGCTCTGCGGATCGAGCGCGCGCTGGCGCAGGCTGTCCTGGGTGGCGATCCCTACCGGGCATTGGTTGGTATGGCAGGCCTGCGCCTGGATACAGCCGATGGCGAACATGAATCCGCGCGCCGAATTGCACCAGTCGGCCCCGAGGGCCAGGGCGCGGGCGATGTCGAAGGCGCTGACGATCTTGCCCGCCGCGCCGATGCGGATCTCGTCGCGCAGCCCGGCGCCGCGCAGGGTGTTGTGCACGAAATGCAGCCCTTCGAGCATCGGCATTCCGACCCGGTTGGCGAATTCGAGGGGCGCCGAGCCGGTGCCGCCCTCCTTGCCGTCGACCACGATGAAGTCCGGGGTGATGCCGGTCTCGATCATCGCCTTGACGATACACATGAATTCGCGGCGATGCCCGATGCAGAGCTTGAACCCGACCGGCTTGCCGCCGGACAGATCGCGCAGCTCTCCAATGAAACGTATCAGCTCAAGCGGCGTGGAGAAGGCGCTGTGCGCCGCCGGTGAGATGCAATCCACCCCCATCGGAATGCCGCGCGCCTCGGCGATCTCCCTGGTAATCTTGGCGGCGGGCAACATGCCGCCGTGGCCCGGTTTGGCACCCTGACTGAGCTTCACCTCGACCATTTTTACCTGCTCCTGCGCCGCCTGCGCGCGGAAACGTTCAGGGCTGAATCGTCCGGTCTCGTCGCGGCAGCCGAAATAGCCCGAGGCGACCTGGTAGATCAGATCGCCGCCGCCCGCCCGGTGATGGCAGCTGATGCCGCCCTCACCGGAATCATGGGCGAAACCGCCGAGCCGGGCGCCGGTGTTGAGCGCGAGGATGGCATTGGCCGACAGCGAGCCGAAGCTCATCGCCGAGATATTGTAGATCGAGGCGTCATAGGCCTGGCGACAGGCCGAGCCACCGATCCGAACCCGGAAATCCGTATCGGCGATCACCTTGGGCACGACCGAATGGGTGACCCAGGAATAGCCGGATTGATAGATCTTCTCGGAAGTGCCGAAGGCCTTCTTGTCCTCGACCCCCTTGGCGCGCTGATAGACGAGGCTGCGGGCCTCGCGGCTGAAGGGTTCCTCGTCGCGGTCGCCCTCGATCATGTATTGGCGAATCTCGGGGCGGATGGCTTCGAGCAGGAAGCGCACATGGCCGACGACCGGGTAGTTGCGCAGCACCGCGCGGCGGCTCTGGGTGATGTCGCGCAGTCCGAGCAGGGTCAGCGCCGCGAAGACCAGCAGCGGCGCGAGGAACCAGCCGCCCCAGACGAGGCTCAGGGCGGCGAAGACAAGGCTGGCGAGGCAAACGAGGATGAAGATTGTGTAGCGTCTGAGGGAGGGGATCGGGGGCATGTCTGAGGGCTCTGCGATTGGAACGACCTGCGTCGCCCATAGCCCATCGGGCGGGGGTTAGGAACCGGCCTTCGGCGCGCAGGGCCGGAAGCTTTCCGCGCTTCGAGTGCGGCTCCGCCCGTCTGCGCGAATTTCTACCAATGCGCGAAGTATATGAGAGTTTTGCCTTTTAAGCGCTTTCATGTAGTCTCGAGTCATTCAGACGGAATCTTGCAGCCGAGGTGACTGGGCCATGCAGAACCAATTTCTTTTAAGTGTATTCGTAACCGTCGCAATGTTATCCCCCCTCAACGCCAAGGTAATGGCGACAGATGCGCCCCCCGCTGAGAGCGACGGCAGCACATTCATTCGGCTCGCCCAGGGGCAGGAGGCGGAAATTCTGCCGCCCGATGCCGCCGCGCCGCCGAGGCTGCCCGATTCCCCTGCACAGGAATCGCCACCCCTGCCCGCGCAACCGGCCCCGACCGCCGCGCAGATCGACCGGCAGATCGAGTACCGTCTCTCTGAGCTCAAGGGGCTGACCGAGCAATGGTCGGAGATGCGCGATCTCATCGCCCAGGCAAGCGGGCGGATCCATGACCTGCAATCGCAGATCCTGACCCTGGAAGACGAGCTTACCGAGCGGCGCCGGGAACTGGCCGGCCTGCCGCCCGCACGTGGCGGCGGCGAGGCCGCGGGCAATGCCGAGCAGCAGGACCAAATCGAAACGCTCGAGGCGGAGCTTGCCGAACTGAACGAACTGCTGAAGGCGGCCGAGACAAAGCTTGCGCGGACCGAAAGCGAATCGGTTGTCCAGCTGAAGGAATTGCAGGCCCAGAATGCCGAGCTGGCGGCGCGGTTTTCCGAACAGCAGAAGGAAAGCGAGGCCGCCGCGCGCGAGGCGGAATTGCAGAAGACCAGCAGGGCCCTGCAGGCGCGGATCGAAAGGCAGAAACGCGAGGTCGCGGCGCTGGAGGATCAGCAGCAGAGCCTGAAGTCCGAGATCGAGGCGGCGGGGACACGGCGCGCGCAGCTTGAGACCGAGACCGCGGCGGCCTCCGATCTTGCCAAGATCGACGAGGAGATCGCGCAGCGCCGCAAGCTGGTCGAGAGCCTGCAGATCAAGCTTACCGAACGCGAGGAGAGATTCGCCTCGCTCGACAGCGATCTGGCCACCGGCAGCCAGACCCTCGCGGCGATCCGCGATGCCGCTTCGGCGGCCGAGGCCAGGCGCGACGCGCTGCTCGGCGAGATCAAGGCCGCCGGCAAGACGCTGGAAGAAACGCAGGCCAGGCTGCAGGAGACCGAGAAGGAGCTGGCCGAACGGAGCAAGGCCCGGGATGCGGCCCGGGCCGAGATGGAAAAGCTGCGCGCCAGCGCCGAGAAGGCGCGTCAGGACGCGGAATCCGCCGAGGCCCGCGCCAAGCAGGCCGAGACCGAACTGAGCGAGCTGGAAAGCGCCACCGCCGCGTCGCTGTCGCGTCGGCAATCCATCGAGGAGCGGTTCAGGCAGCGCGAGGAAGAGATCGCCAAGCTGCAGGAAGAGGAAGCGGCGGCACGGGCGGCGCTCGACGAGGCCAATTCCGAACGCCTGTTCCTGCACCGCGAGCAGAAGGCCGCCCAGCAGGAAACCGCGGCACTGCAGGAACAGATGGAGGACTTGCGCGACACCATCGAGCAGGAGCAGCAGCGTCGCACGGCGCTGAACAAGGAACAGGAGGCCCTGCGGACCGAGGTGGCGCTGCTCGCCCGGACCCGGCTGGCGATCAAGGAGGAGATCCTTGAACTCGGCGCCGCCCGCCAGGCGCTGGTTGCCCCTGCGCCCCCGCCGGTCGAGGAACCGGCCGCGCCGGACCCGACGGCGGCGACACCAAGCCAGGAAGACCCGCCCGAAGCGGAGCCCGCCGCCCCGCAGGAGACCGGCCGTGCGCCGGAACTGGTGGCCGAAGCCCTGCGCCGCGCCCCCGGCCTGCCCGGTCCCGGCAGCAGCGAGCGCGCACGGCTGAGCGAGCTCCTGATCTCCGGCGCCTGCGTGACCGACGCGATGATACAGGCGCTGGGAAGCATCAACCGGCAGACGCTGGCGGCGCTGGTGCGCAGTCTCGGAGGCTGTTGAATCTTTTTTATGACCTAATTTTTTCTGTGGTTTTTATGAGCGGAGATTTGAAAGATGACATTAATCGGTATCCTGAAACGGACATTCGGCGCGCTGAGCGGGCTGCTGCTGCTTTTCGCGGCACAGGCCGCGCCCCTGCAGGCGCAGGAATTCGAGAAGAACATCATGACCGGCGGTCCGAGCGGCACCTATATCCAGATCGGCCGCAATCTCAGCGAGGTCGCGCGCAGCTGCGATCTGACCCTTAACGTCGTGGAAAGCGCCGGCTCGCTGGAAAATTTCCTCGCCGTGCGCAACCGCCGCAATACCCAGTTCGGCATCGTGCAGAGCGATGTGCTGGAATATCTCCGGACCTTCGCCTCGGACGATCCCGATGTGGCGCGCGCGATCCTCGGGGTGCGCATGGCCTTCCCGCTCTATAACGAGGAAGTGCATATCCTGGCGCGCAAGGACATCACCGATCTGAAGGGGCTGGCGGGCAAGCGCGTCGCCATCGGGACGGAGAATTCCGGGACCTATCTCACCGCCTCGCTGGTTCTCGACCTGGCGCAGATCAACCCGGCCGAACGCGTCACCATCAATGCCAATGATTCGCTCGAGGCCCTGCTGGCCGGGCAGATCGACGCGTTCTTCTACGTCGCCGGCGCCCCGGCGAGCCTGTTCCAATCCGACAGGATCGACCCGGCGGAATATCATCTTCTGGGAATCGACGAACCGACCCTGCAGGCGGTCTATGTCCCCGCGCAGATCGAGGCGGGCACCTATCCGTTCCAGCAGGAGGCGGTGGATCTAGTCGCGGTGAAGGCGGTGCTGATGACCTATGAATACCAGACCGCCCGCAACAATTATCACCGCACCTCCTGCAAGGCCGTCTCCGACATCGCCTATCTGCTGACCTCGCGATTCTCGCGGCTCCAGGAAAGCGGCCACCCGAAATGGAAACAGGTCGATCTCGCCGACCTGCCGCCGGGATGGGACATCAGCGCCTGTGTGAACACCGGGCTCGCGCCGGATTATTCGCTCACCTGCCGGAGCGATGACACGCTCGGCGTCGAAGTGGACAGCCTGGAATCGGAGGCCAACGCCGCCTATCGTGCGCAGATCTGCAAGGTGATGGGCTGCTGACCCGGCGACTTTCCGCCGGGGCCGGATTGCACCCAGAGGCGTTATGCGACCGGGGTGAACAGCCCCCGCGCCGGTTCAATATCCCGGATAGGCTCGGCTTTGCCGATATCCGGCTATCCGGGCGCGTCCCCGCCTGCGCCATGGCGCTTCACCCCTCGCATCACGCCGCGCCCAGCCAGGGCTTGCGCAGGCTGGCGGCGATGAGTATCGCCCTTCCGATCTTCCCCGTCTGCCCGCGCGGTAAAGCGCCCTACCCGGTGCAGTCTTAAGGCTGGCTTAAGACAGGGATGATTCCACCGCCCTATCATTAGGAAAGGAGCAGAGAATGAGCAGTTTCCTGACCCGGCGGGCCGCCCTGCGCGCCGGTCTCGCCAGCGCCGCCGGGCTTGCCGCCCCGGCGCTCGTACAGGCCGCCGAAAGCACGCGACGCAACGTGTCGAGCTTCGCCAAACAGGATTGGCGCGCGCATTTCGAGACGCTCGGCGCCGCGTCGATCGTCGCGGACACGACGTCCCGGGCCCTGCATTACTGGAATGCCGACGGCAGCGATTACCGGATCTACCCGACCTCGGTACCGATGACCGAAGAGCTGACCAAACGCGGCTATACGGAGATCGTGCGCAAGAAGGTCGGTCCCGACTGGACCCCGACCGCCTCGATGATGGAGCGGTTCCCGCATTACAAATACATGCCGCCGGGCCCGGACAATCCGCTCGGCACCCACGCGATGTATCTCAGCTGGCCCGCCTATATCATCCACGGCACCCACGACACCCGCAAGATCGGCCGCCGCTCCTCGGACGGCTGTATCGGGCTCTATAACGAGAAGATCGAGGAGCTCTTCGCCCTCTGCCCGATCGGCACCCAGGTGCGGATCATCTGATCGAGATGCAAATGAAGGGCGCGGCCACGTCGCGCCCTCCCCGCTTCGCCCGGCCCGCCCCCTCAGGCGGCGCTGCGGCAATAGCAGGACGCGCGGATCGGCACGGTCGCCCGTGCCGCCGCCTGATCGAGCGCCAGCCTGACATGTCTGGCCTCGGTCAGCTCGCCGCGTTGCACCAGACATTCATGCAGCCCGTGCAGGCTCCAGACATTGCGCGGATGCTGACAGGCCCGCGCCAGCGTATCGTCAAGCCCCAGGTCGGCACGATAGACCGCCTCGGCCGCGTCGAAACGGCCATCTTCCATCAACAGCGCCCCAAGCACATGACGGGTCGGCTGCATCCAGCTCCAAGGCTCGTCATAAAGCAGGTTGTCATCGAGCTCGACAGCCCGGCGCAGATGTTCGAGCCCCTCGTCCCGGCGTCCGCATTTGAAGGCCAGCTCGCCCCGCATCATCGCCTCGCCGATCTGCAGCACGTCCTCGCCGGTATTGTTGAACACCATGCGCCCCTCCGGCACTGCCTCGCGCGCCGCGACGGCCCGTTCGCATTCCTGTTCGGCCTCGTCGAGCCGTCCGACATTGGCCAGCGCGACGCAGCGCGCCTGGCGCAGCGCCGCGGTGGTATAGCTGTAAAGGGCACGATCCGCCGGAAAGGGCTCGTCGAGAATCTTCTGCCATAGCCCGAAACGCACCATCACATGCACTTTCTTGCCATAGAAGGATTCAAAGAGATCGGGCATGAACCGCACGACCTTCTCCGGCAGCATCCGCATCAGTACCTGCGCGGCGGCCAGCGCCGTTTCCGGCTGCCCGAGAAACATTGCGCCATAGGCTTCGAAATGCACGTTATGGATGCGGTACAGCGTATAGAAATTCTCCGCCCCCGCCATCTCCTCGTATTTGCGATCCACCGCCGCCGCCCGCCGGTTGCGCCAGACCACGTTGTGATAATCGCCGCAGAGCACGTCGATATGGGTCGCCATATGCACCAGATGGCCGCTGTCGGGCACCAGGTCCCCCAGCCGGTCGCCATGGCGCAGCGCCTTTTCCGGGGTCGGCGACATTTCCATCAGATGGATATACATATGCAACAACCCGGGATGATCCCAGGCGCCGGGCAATTGCTCGAAGGCCGCCTCGAGCGCCGCCTGCGCCTCCAGCGTGGACGCCCCCTCCCGCGGCCCCCCGGTGGCCAGGTCCCAGAGCAGCCAGGGCGTGCGGTTCATCAGCGCCTCGGCGAAGATCGCCACGACGTCCGGATCGTCGCGATGCGCGGCATAGACCTGACGCATCTCGTCCGAAAAGGCATCGTTCCAAGGCCCGTAATCCTCGATTTCGGGATCCTGCGGAAACCGCGACGCCAGCGCGGAGATCAGCGCCGCCTCGACCGTCGGCAGCCCGTCGCGCAGGGCCATGGCCCGACCGATCGCCCGATGCGCCCGCTGCAGCGCGACAACGCGTTCACCGGCATCGAAGAATTCCCAGGGCCGGTTGTAATTCGGCCCGACCGCATAGGCGACGCCCCAATGCGCCATGGCGCAATCGCCATCCGCGCGGAGCGCCTTTTCGAAGCAATCCGCCGCCGCCTCGTGATTATAGCCATAGAGCCAGACCAGCCCCCGGTTGAACAGGTCCCGGGCGCGGGGCGAGGACGTGGTGACCTCCCGCGCATAGGTTCCAAGATCAAACTCCGCCATCCCGCATCCCCCTTGCTGAACGCGGACCGGCGGGTCGATACACCGCCGACCACGCCCCATCATAGCACGAAAACCGGCTTTCTCCCGCCCGCTTCTTTATGCGGGAAATACTCCGGGGGTCCGGGGGCCGGCCCCCGGCGTCCCTGGCGGTGCAGGCAGCCCTGTCATTCGGCCGCGCCGCGCTCCCAGCGCAGTGCATAATCGCCCTGCGCGGTCTTGGCGATGCGCTCGGCGGCATTGGCCGTGCCGGGTTTGCGGATCGCATGATAGAGATACCAGCGCCCCTCGAGCTTGCGCGCCCGGAACCGGGCGCCCTGTTTGCCGGTATCCATCACCTCGACCGGCGGCTCCGCGGGATCGATCGACACCGCGCGGCAGGCAAGCACCTCGCAGCCCCGCGCATCCTGCCAATAGCGCCAGACCAGCTCCGGGCTGAACTGGTAGAAGCCATGCCCGGCCCAGCCGCTCATCCCGTTGATCGACAGGAATATCCCGCCCTCGCGCAGCAGGTGGAAAACATTGTCGAGCGCCTGCGGCGTGTTGAACACATGTTCCAGCGTGCCGCCGTCGATGACCACGTCGAAGCGCCCGCGCAGATGCTGTGGCAGCGGGTCGTTGAGATCATGGGTGATGGCGCAATTCTCATAGGCCGAAGCATCCATCGCCTGCATTTCGGGATAGCCGATCTTTTGCAGAAAGGTCTCGGCAAAACCGTCCTCCTGCAGGTAATCGGGATAATTGCGCGACAGATCCCGCGCCGCCAGCGCGCGGCGCAGATATTTGCGGTGGCCCTGTCGCACCGCGAGGCCCTGACGGCCGAGCATCAGCCCCGCGGATCTGCCCTGCACCAGCGGCACCGCCTCCAGCAGCTGCAGGGCGAAGGCGCAATCGATACCCATGTGAAAACTCCGAATTGTCCTTGCCGAGGGGTCGCGCGCCCGCCGCGACGCGCCCCGCGCCCTAGCGTTTGTGAATCACCGCCACCTGATCGCGGCGCTGCTTCTGATAGCGCACGGGATGGACGATACAGGCGGAGATCTGCGGGATCAGCGCATCGAAGGCCGCGGCGATGGCGCTGTCGGCATGGCTGAAGCGGCGGTCATCGATGAAGGAACGCAGCAGCGCGGCGGTCTTGGTGATGCCCTCCTGCTCATAACTCTCCGGCTGCCAGCGCAGATCCTCGATCACATAGAGCCCGCCCGGCGCCAGTTTCGGAAAGATCTCGAGAAAGGCGTTCTGCTGGTGATGGCTGGCATGGCTGGCGTCGTCGATCACGATATCGGGGCTCGGCATCGCGGCGGCCACACGGGCGATTTCCGCGCGATCGTCCATGTCGCAGCGATGGAAGCTGAAACGCTCATGGGAAAACCAGGAGAAATCCGACACGTCGAGCCCGTGGATCTGCGCCTTGGGAAAATATTCCAGCCACATGCGGATCGACGGCAGGTCCGCGGTCTCCCGGTCCTTGTCCATCCCCTGTTCCGGCCCGCCGATCAGCAGACCCATCTCGAGGAAGGTGATCTTGCGCTGCCGATAGGGGTGGAAAAGCATGTGATAGAGCTCGGTATAGCGATGCTTGCGCGAGCCCTTGTCCGAGCCGTACCGATCCGCCAGATCAGTGAGGTTGAGGTTCCTGCCCGCGCCCCGCGCTGGCGCTTCGGTCCCGACAGGCTGCGTCATTGCGCAACCGCCTCTGCCTGCGCCCGTCTGACCGGGATCGGCGCCGCACGCGGGTCGATCCGGTGTTTCTCCAGCAGATGATCGATCAGCCCGCCCGCATCGGGCAGTCCGTCGGGCCGGGAGGCGAGGAATTCACGGATCCGGCGACCATAGAGATGAATCGATGTGGTCGCCTCGCTGAGATAGGCCTCGGCCGCGCTCCGACGTCCCGATTTGACCAGTCGGCGGCGCTTCTGGAACGGCACCGGATAGAGCACCTCGCGGCTGAAGGCATGGCGATCCTCACCGGATTTCTGCAGATAATGGGTCACCGCATGCGGACCCCAGACCCCCCAGGGCAATTCGCTCACATGCAATGGCACGCCGTTTTCCGCCTGGAGCCGCAGCTTGTCCCGCATCTCGTCGCTGTACCATTCCGGAATTCCATACTCGTCGCCGCACATTTCCAGCAGCCCCGCCAGCGCCGGGCTGTCCTTGGGGAGGCCGAGCACCCCGCCGTTGATGTGTTTCCCGCTTTCCCAGCCGAAGTAATGGCCGGTCCCGGTGACGAAGGGCTTGACGCAATAGGCATCGGTATCGGCCCAGATCACCCGGTCGGACTGGTTGAGCAGGTGATAGCGGAAGACATCCGAGAACAGCGCCAGCGAGTTGGTCCGCCCGTGCTGGATGAATTCATCGCGTTTCAGCACGACGTCGCCATGCACCAGCGTCGCGCCCTCGGGCACGTTGAAAACCGGCTTGTAATGATAGAGCGTCACCGCATGGCCCGCGTCGAGAAAAGACTGGACGCAAAGCTGCTCGACATAGCTCAGCGGCCCTTCGACCCATAGCATCGCGATTTCGTGTAGTTCACTCATGACCCTGTCACCTGATATCTGCAGATCCGTTTACCGAACCCGCCTTTCGCAAAGGTTACGCCGCGATTTCGGCGGGCGCAATCGCCGCCGCATGTTCAGGGACACAGGAGCGTCACCCGCTTGCGCATGGCAATCTCTGCGAGGTCCCGTTCGTAGATCCGCGCCAGATGCGCGCGTTCCGCACCGCTCCAGGGATCATAGCCGGGATAGGTCGGCCCCCGCGGATAAGCATCCTGGATCTCCACCCGCCGCGCCAGCGCCGCTTCGCCGCCCTCGCGCTCGATCTGCAGCAGGATCTCGCGCACCGCGCGATGGCTCGCCGAGGGCCGCCCGCGCTTGCGCTTGGGAGCGGCCAGCGTGGCGGCATCGACATCCGGTCCGCACAGATTGCCGATTACCCGCCCCGAGAGTGCGTGAAAATCCTCGAAGCGCCAGATCGTCAGGTCCGCCAGCGGAAAACAGCTCAGCACCAGATCGACGAAACCGGTCCAGCTCGGCAGCCCCGACAGGACCGCGCGTTTCATCTGGCCCTCGCCGATCAGGTTCTCTCCCGAGGCCGAGCGCAGGAATTCGACGAAGACGGACGCGAAGAAATCGGCATAATTGCGCAGCGCCAGATGCACTTCGCGCACCGGATAGGGAACATGCGCCGCGAAGATCGGCAGCAGCGTGTCGCGGCGTCCGTAGAGCTGGCCAAGCCGCACGCAATGTCCGCTGTGCCCCGGCATGTTCTCGTCCGACAGGATGATCCGCTCGCCCGGCCCGGCGCCGATTCCGTCAAAGAAGAGCCGCGCCTTTCGCGCCAGCAGCTCGTCGGGCATCTTGGTGCGGTAGCCCAGCCCGAGCTTTTCATAGCCGTTGAGCTGGGTCGGATAGGTAAAATCCCTGCGGGTGTCGCGGTGATGCACGTAATGCACGCCATGCCTGCGCAGCCGCCCGGAATTGCGCTGCAGGATCGACTGGATATGGCTGGTGGCGGTCTTGTGGACACCGCCGTGCAATATCACTTCGGGCAGCTTCGGTGAAATCGGCTCAGCCCTCTTGACGCTCGGGCGCCGCGTTGATCGCGGTGATCGCCGCGCGAAAGGCGTCCCAGCCGTCGCGACGCCGCAATTCCTCGATCTTGCCGCGATGCCAGTCGATGGCACCCTGGTGCAGCTGTGCAAGCTGCGGATCTTTCAGCAATTCCTGCATTTCCCGGCGCAGCCCCGGCAGACGGGCCTGGATCGTGACATCCCGGTCGCTGTTGTAGTTCATGTTGCTCCAATAGCTGATGCCCTGATCATCCGCCACATGGTTGGTCCGGCCCCGGTCGCGCTTGACGAGGAAACTGTCGACCGAACGCACCGCGTAGTGATGCAGCCGCGCATAATCGTGACGGAAACCGTCGAATGCCTTCCAGCCCTGCACCAGATAGGGATCGGGCATCGGCTGCCCGCCGCCATCGACCCAGGCGATATCGCCGCGGTCGAGATGGAACGCCGGACGGTGGATGCGCAGCTTGCGGAACCGCTCGTTGTTGCGCACCAGCGTCTTCATGCCCAGAGCGCGATAATTGGGAAACTCCTGCTCTCCGCACGCCCGGTCGAATTGCTCGATGACCGGCAGGTCGCGATAATCTATCTGACCGCTGTTGCCGAACAGCTTCCAGCAGACAGAAATCGCATCGGCCTCGCCGATCGCCGCGAACAGATCATCAAGCCGCCCGTCGCCGACCCGGATATTGAGAAATTCATCGCAATCCGCGCAGATCAGCCAATCGGCGTTTTGGACAATCTCCTCATTGCCCGCGTCATTGAGCGCACTGCGCTGCGGGCTGGCACCCGGCCTGAACGGGTTCTCGCGATGCTGCCCGATGCCGAGCTGCTCCAGCCGCTGCGCGATCCTGTCGGTGCCGTCATCGCAATCATTCGTGTAGATCAGGAAATCTGTAAAGCCGATCAACCGGTTATAGGCCACCCATTCGAGCATGAAGGGGCCTTCGTTCTTCATCGTGGTGACAATGACCCGGCTTTCGGCACCGCGCTCCGGCGCGGCCTTGCCGCCGGGGTTTTCCGGCAGACGGACGCGCGCCTGCGGCCCCTGAGCGGGGGCCTTTGTGTCCTTGATCCTCGGCTGGGCGGCGATCTCGGCGAGTGCCTGCGCGGTGACCTTGCCCGGTGCGGCCGCCGGTTTTGCCTCGGCCTTGCGCAGGCGCAGCTGGCGGCGGAATTCGATGTCGAAACGATCCGCCAACGCGGTGCGGCCGCGCTCGCGGAAATAACCGGAGACGGCGCCGCGATACCAGGGCAGATTGCGCCGCGCACGATACATCCGATAGAAATCCTCGGGTGTGAGCTCATCCGTCAGCGCGCGGTTCATGACCTCCTTGAGCACGCCGATCTTGCGCAGGAACACCGCCGTCTTGTGGCTCGAATGGCGGCATCTGAAGATCCGCAGATTATCGCCGCTGAACCGGTCCACATGTTTCTGATCGAGCGCGTGATAGGGATCGTAGAAGATGTTGACCCGTTCCGCCCCGGCACTCAGCGCCGCGCCATCGCCGAGCGGCAGGCTCCAGTCCTGGCGCCGCCCGTTCTCGTAGCGGGTCTCCCAGGGGACCAGCGCCGGATCGAGCGTGCTCTGCGGATTGATCGCCACCACATGCGCACCCGGCACCAGCGAAGAAAAGGCCAGCGCCGCATAGGCTCCCATCGACACGCCGGCGAAAAGCACCCTTTCATAGCCCTCGAAGAAGCCTTCCTCGGCCAGAACCTCGAAACGCCGGATCAGCGCCGCATCGCGATACCAGTCGCTGACATGGGCCATCACGCCGAGATGCGAATGGCAATTGTCGCGGGCGAATTTGAAGGCCCAGGGGTCGCGGCCCGGAGCGGTGTCATTCACGTTGCTGAGGTTGTCGAAGGTCACCAGCAGCCGGTCGCTCTGGCGCCGCGTGAAGAGCAGCGAATGGCGCAGGTTCTTCTCCAGAAAGCCCTGCCCTTCGGAACCGGGGCGCAGATCGTCGAACCACAGCGGGGCGCCGGGGCCGTCTTGGGTTGTTTGCTCAGCCATCTTGTCGGGTATGCACTTCCTGATCGAACCGGGTAAATCGTCACTTCGCCCGCAGATAGGACGACAATGCGGCGCTTTTGGGGCCTGCCGATGATTGCGGTCGTTGCAGGGCGAGGTCAAGGGGGCGGTGCCACAACCCAAGAGCATGGAGAGCGGATGAATTTCGCGCATTTCCATGTATACTGCCCGCGAGGCTGCCCCGAGGTTGCAATGTCCCGGTGTAGAAAAGTGCAGGTTTCAAAGGATGAGCTTCGATGTGCCAATGCCACGCGTCACCCGGCCCGCGCCAGCCGATCAACTGCATCGTACCGCCCTATATGCTCGAGGTGCTGGCCATGCGCGGCGATGCGAAGACCGCGAAAGCCGCCCGCGCCCAACTCGAGCTCAACGAGAAGGCCCGGCGCGAGCGACAGGATCGGCAGAGCCTGCGCATGACCCCGCAAAGCACCCTGCCGACCTTCGATTTCGTGACCCCGGCGCTGTCGCAGGCGACGATGCAGCGCAATCTCGACCGCGCGGTGCATGACGGGGAGCAGAAGGCGGCGCTGCCCGGCAAGCTGGTGCGCAAGGAGGGCGATCCGCCGACCGGGGATGTTGATGTCGACCGGGTCTATGACGGGGCGGGCCATGTCTATGACCTCTATTTCACCCATTTCCAGCGTGATTCGCTCGACGGTCTCGGGATGAAGCTCGTGCAGACCGTGCATCACCGCAAGAATTACAGCAACGCCTTCTGGAACGGCGAGCAAATGGCCTATGGCGATGGCGACGGAGAGATCTTTTCGACCTTCACCGAATTGTCGGTCATCGGCCACGAGCTCAGTCACGGGGTCGTGCAATTCTCCGGCGGTCTGGTCTATCAGGGGCAATCCGGCGCGTTGAACGAAAGCTTCGCCGATGTTTTCGGGATCATGGCCAAGCAACATGCGCTCGGGGAAAGCGTCGATGACAGCGACTGGCTGGTGGGCAAGGGCATCCTAGGGCCGGAGATCAACGGCGTCGCGCTGCGCTCGATGCGGGCCCCCGGCACCGCCTATGCCGATGCGGTGCTCGGTCAGGATCCGCAGCCCTATCACATGGATTTCTACATGGACACGACCAGCGACAACGGCGGCGTGCATATCAATTCGGGCATCCCCAACCATGCTTTCTATCTCTATTGCCAATATCTGGGCGGCAATGCATGGGCAAAGCCCGGGCAGATCTGGTATCATGCCTTGCAGCGGCTGAACAATCCGCTGGCCAGCTTTCACGACTGGGCCGGTCAGACGGTGAGCAGCGCGATGGAATTGCACGGCATCGGCTCGCTGGAGGTCAACCTGCTGCGCCGGGCGTGGAAACTGGTGGGGATTCAAGTCTGAGCATGAGCGGCTGTGCGGCGATGGGATGTGCCCTGATGATCATAAAGATTGCGACGACTGGCGGGATCGGCGGTTTTGGCCTCGGTCAGGACCGGAAGGTCGATGTGAACGCCCTGCCCGCGGAGATTCGCGCGCAGGCCTGCGAGATGCTGAGCGATGCGCAGTTGAGCGCCATGGCCAAGGCGTCTTTCGACAAGGGGGCCGACCGGGTCAACTACTCCATCGCGCTGCAGGGCGATGACGGCGCGGTGCGCCGCTACGAGATCGGCGAAGCCGCGATGCCGCCCGAGATGCTAGACATGATCGACACGCTGCAAAGCTATCCCGAGGCGGAGGACGATACGCCCTGAGCGCATGGCGGGCCGGGGCCCGTTGCGAAACACCGGGGGCTGCGGCTCGCCCGCAGCCCGCAGGCGTCTCGCTTCCGCAGCATTCTTGCCGCGATCCCGCAGGCGCCTCGCTTCCGCAGCATTCTTGCCGCGATCCGGCAGAAGCTCTAGGTTGCCTGCATGACCTCCCCGACACCGAGTCTTCCCTGCCTTGCGAAAAAGATCAGCGTCGCGCGCCGCGCCGTTGCATATGCGGGTGTGGGCCCTACGACCGGGTCGGCCGAATGAGTCGCAGGCTGCAGGCCGCGCTGGTCACCCTGATGCCCGAATTCCGCGCCTTCGCCCGCTCGGTCTCGCTCAACCCGGCCGATGCGGAAGATCTCGTGCAGGATGCCGTCGAACGCGCGCTGCAGGCCCGCGGCGCGCCCTCCGAGGTCCCGGCGCTGCGGCGCTGGATGTTCCGGGTGATCCGCAATCTCAATGTCGATGAGCTGCGAAAAAGACGCGTGCGCCGGGAATATTACACCGCCCAGACGCGTCTTTATGACGAGGCCCCCGCCAGCCCCGACGTCGCCCGCGACACGCTGGTGCGGATCGCCTTCGACACGCTGCCCCCCGCCACGCGGGAGATCCTGTTCCTGATCGATGTCATGGGGTTCAGATATGTCGAGGCGGCCGAGGTGATGGAGGTGCCGGTGGGCACGGTGATGAGCAGGCTCAGCCGGGCGCGCCGGGTGATGTGCGAAAAAATGGCGGGACCGGCCGAGGCTGTGCCGCAGCGGAAAGTGACGCGATGAACGATAGCACGATGGATGACTGGACCCGGCTCAGCGCCTTTCACGACGGCGAGCTCGACCCGCAGGCGACGCGCGAGATGCAGGCGCGGCTGGACCGCGAGCCTGCCCTGCGGGCCACATTGATCGAGATCGCGGAAATCTCCGCTCAGCTCAGACATCTGCGCCCGGCACCGGCACCGGAGGCGAAGCTCGCACCCCGACGGCTCGCGCACCGGATGCGCCGGGGGCTGGCGCTGGCGGCGTCGCTGGCACTGGCGGGCTTCGTTACTGTCCATTTGCTGGGCGATCCCGAAGCGCCGCCGCGCGATGCGCTGGCCTGGCATGCGGAATTCGCCAGTCGCGCACAGCCTGTCTCCGCCCATGCGGCGCTTATCGCCGCGGCGCAGGAAAGCTTCGGCACGCTCCCCGATCTTACGGCGGCCGGGCTCACGCTCACCGACATGGCGGCGAGCAGCGATGCGGGCGGGGCCTATCATTTCGCGGGAGAACGCGGCTGCCAGCTGACAGTGCTCGTCGGCACCGATGCGCGGCTCGGCGTTCCGACCGAAAACGTGCTGGTCCGGCAATGGCACGCGGGGGGGCTGAGCTATGTGGCGGTGGCGGCGGGGATGGACGCGGAGCGTTTCGCCAGCGTCGGGGCCTATCTCGAGACACTGACCCGGCAATCCGGGACGCTCGGCACCAGCGTTCTCGCGATGCGCGCGGCGACCGAGACCGCCACGCGCTGCATTTGATCGCGCCTTATTCCGCGCTGGCGAGCGGCGCGTCGGAATGCGCGTCGAGATAGGCGATCACGTCGGCACGGTCCTGCTCCTTGCGCAGCCCGGCAAAGCCCATCTTGGTGCCCTTGATCGTGCCGCGCGGGTCGGCGAGGAATTCCGCGAGGAAGGCCGGGGTCCAGTCGCCTTCGATCGCGCTCATGGGACGGGAGTATTTGAAGCCCTCGGCGCGTGCCACCGTATCACCGACGATCCCGTAGAGACGCGGTCCGACCCGGTCGGCTCCGCCCTTTTCAACGGTATGGCAGGATTTGCACTTGCGAAAAACCTTCTCGCCCGCTTCCGCATCGCCCATGGCGAGGATCTCGCGGTCCTCATCGGTCAGCGCGGCCAGCGCGTCGCTGCCCGCGTCGGATTCCGCCATAGCGTCAGCTTCGGTGGGCGCGGCGTCCTGAACATCCGCAGTCTGCGCCGGGTCTTGTTCCTCTGTGGTTTCCGCCGCCGGGGTGGCCTGCGCTTCCTCCGCCGTGGCAGCCGGATTGCCGACCACTGCCGCGACGTAATTCACCACGGTGTCGATCTGCGCGGCGCTGAGGCTGTCCTCGAACGGAGGCATGACGCCCACGCCGCTGACCACCGCGGCGCGGATCTTCTCGGCATCGGGTTTCAGCTCATCGAGATTGGGACCGACCGCGCCCTGCGATCCGGCATCGGCCAGCGTGTGGCAGATACCGCAGTTCGGCGCGGCGGTTTCGTTGAAGATTACCCGGCCCTTTTCGAGATCGACCGGGGTATCGGCCAGACCCGGCGCCGCGGCGAGGGTCAGCAGCACGGCTCCGCAGGTGAGCGGTGCAGGTAAGAAAGACATGAATGTTACTCCGTTTGCAAAGTCCCGCCGGCAGCATCACCGGCGGGAGATCAGGCTCAGCCGACGGTGACGTCGACGCCATGGACACGCCAGCCGTTGTTGCCATAGCCCCGTTCATTGGCCGGGAAATCCTCGGGCTGGGTCTCGCCGCTCGTGGTGGTGGCGCGGCTCACCAGCTCATGGGTGCCTTCGGCAAGGTCGGTAATCAGCACGAAGGGACGCCAGGCGTATTTGCCCAGATCGGGACCGACCATCGGCGCGTCCTGCCAGGTCTGGCCGCCGTCGAGGGACACTTCGACCTTCTCCAGCTCCTCGGTTCCGCCCATGGCGACGCCGTGAATCTGCACGCGACCCGTCTCGGCATCGCGCAGCGGGCCGGTGATCCAGGATTTGACCGGCATTTCGTACATCGAGGGCTGCGAGGGCGCGCCCTTTTCGCCGACCGGACGCATCCGATAGCTGGTCTGCTGGATCTTGGCGGGCGATTCCTCCGCCGTGAAGGCCAGACGCTTCAGGTATTTGACGTTGTTGACTCCGAAATAGCCGGGGATGACCAGACGCAGCGGCCCGCCATGGGCCAGCGGGATCGGCTCGCCGTTCATTTCCCAGGCGAGGATCGCGGTCTCCAGCGCCTCCTTGGGCACCGAGCGCTCGACCTGGATGGTCTCGGGCGGCAATCCTTCGGGGATCTCCTCGCCGCCGGTGCCGGTCAGCCATTGCATGCCCTCGCTGACACCGCCCATCGCCTCGACCAGCGCGCGCACCGGCACGCCGGACCAGATCGCGCAGCCCGCCGCGCCGGTGGCCCATTGCGAGCCCGAGGTCTCGTGCTCGAAGAAGGCCCGGCCGTTGCCGGAACATTGCAGCACCGTGGCGACGGTTTCGACCGCGACCTTCTTCAGCTCGCCAAGGGTCATCGTCTTCGCGTCGGACAGCCCTTCGAAGCTCACTTCCCAGGCGTCGCGATCGGCGACGATGGCCTCGTCCGGGGCCGGAAGGTTGTTGCGGATATACATTTCGCTGTTCGGGGTCACGATCGAGGTGCCGATTACCCCGCGCTTGGTTTCCAGCGTCTGGGCGGAATGGACGATGAAATCCTCGGCATCCTTCCAGGCCACGTAATCGGGCAGTTTGCCCGCTTCCTGCGCAAAGGCCGGGATCGCGCCGGTGGCCCCGGCGCCCACCGCCCCGGCCGCACCGATCAGGAAATGTCGTCTCTTGACGTTCTGCATGATTGTCATGTCGCTCCTCGCTCGCTTGATGAAGGTATGCCGAGGCATACCGGCTGCATTGATGAACAGACGTGACAGGGCCCGGATTTATTCCGCGCCCTGTGAAAAAAGTCCTGTGAAAAATTGCCGTGTGAGAAAAACGCGTCACGAAAGACCGCCGGAGTCACGCGACCCCGGCGCAGATCCCCTCAGCGCGACGGGGTCTCCTGCGGCGGTTGCGGCGGGGTTTCGTCCGGGTTGCGCTGCGGGGTTTCCTGGGGCACCTCGGGCGGGCGTTCGCGGGGCTGTTCGTCAGGCACTTCCTGCGGCGGCGGGGTCGGCTCGGGGTTCTCGGGCGGTTGCTGTCCGGGTAGGGGGTCTTGCAATTGCATGATGTCTGGCTCCCTGGCTGTTCTTGTTGGCGCGAAGGCGGGGTGATCGCCGCCTGCCCCTCTGTGGAAGAACCGCCGACCAGGCGAAACGTTCCGCGAACGTCCGCAAGATCGCTGCGCCGATCTCAGCGGCGCAGGCCATGCCCCATCAGCGCCGCGAGCTCGCCCGCCGCGCGCATCGCCGCCTGCGCCGCATTGGCAACGTCGAGATCCTCCATCGCCACCACGCCGATACTGCATTCGAGCCCCGGATGCAGGTCCGGGCTGAGCGGTACCGGGCTCGACACGCCGACCGCGCCGGGCTGAAGCTGGCCGCGCGTCAGGCTGTAGCCGAGCCGTCGCGCCTCGCGGATCTCGTCGGAATCCTCCGCCGCCTCGGGCCGCCCGGCGAGGATCGCGATTCCCGCGGCCCCCCTGTCCAGCGGATGCCGCACCCCGGCGCGATAGGCGATGTTGATGAAGGGTCTGTCGCTCTCGACCGTCAGGATCGCGGTGCATTGACGGCCATGGGCGACGGAGACGAAAGCCGTGGCCTGGGTCTTGGCCGCCAGCTTCTCGACGATCGGGCGGGCGATGCCGCGCAGCCCGGTGTCGAATTGCGCCGCCAGCACCAGCGTGCCGCTGCCGAGCCGGATCCGGCCCGTGCCATCGCGGTGCAGCATCGCGTGGTCTTCGAGCGTCGCGACGATCCGGTAGGCGGCGGCGCGCGCGACGTCGAGCTCGCGGGCGAGATCGGCGACGCTGATGCCGCGGGGCGCCTGCGCGACGATCTGCAGTGCGAGCATGCCGCGGTCGAGGGTCTGAAGCCGGTTGGTATCCATGGTGCGAACTCGATTGACAGCGTAGATTCCGCTGCATATGTTCGGGTATCGATACAATGCTGTTCGATAAAAGTAAATGACAATTCGCACAAAGGCCCGCCCATGATCGTATCGCGCCCCTCAGCCTGTCCTGTCGGCCCGGCGCGCTCGCCCACCGGCTGCCCCCTTTCGGCACATGCGGCCGCCTTCGATCCTTTCGACAAGCCCTACCAGACCGACCCGGCCGCGGCGCTGCGATGGGCGCGCCAGCAGGAGCCGGTGTTCTATGCCCCCAAGCTCGGCTATTGGGTGGTCAGCCGCTATGCCGATGTGAAGGCCGTGTTCCGCGACAACATCACCTTCTCGCCGCGCAACGCGCTGGAGAAGATCACCCCGGTCAGCCAGGAGTCGCTCGACGTGCTGGCCAGCTACGATTACGCGATGAACCGCACGCTGGTGAACGAGGACGAGCCCGCGCATATGGAGCGGCGCCGCGCGCTGATGGAGCATTTCATCCCGGAGAACCTCGCCGGTCGCGAAGAGAAGATCCGCCGCATGACCCGCGAGAAGGTCGACGCCTTCATCGACCGGGGCGAGGCCGATCTGGTCGAGGAGATGCTCTGGGAGATCCCGCTCACCGTGGCGCTGGATTTCCTCGGCGTGCCGGAGGACGACATGGCCCGGCTGCGCGATTTCTCGGTGGCCCATACGGTCAATACCTGGGGACGGCCGACGCCGGAGCAACAGGTCGAGGTCGCCCATGCGGTCGGCAGGTTCTGGCAATTCGCCGGTGAGGTGCTGGAAAGGATGCGCGCCGATTCCGACGGCCCGGGCTGGATGCATTACGCGATCCGCAAGAATGCCGAGGCGCCCGAGGTGGTGACCGACAGCTACCTCCATTCGATGATGATGGCGATCATCGTCGCCGCCCATGAAACGACGGCGCTGGCCTCTGCCAATGCGCTGAAGGTGCTGCTTGAGGACCGGGCGGTCTGGCGGCGGCTCTGCGGCGATCCCTCGCTCATTCCCAACGCGGTGGAGGAATGTCTGCGTCTCGTCGGCTCGGTGGTGGCCTGGCGGCGCGAGGCGACCCGCGACACCGAGATCGGCGGCGTCGCGATCCCGAAGGGCGGCAAGCTGCTGATCGTGCAGGCCTCCGCCAACCACGATCCCTATCATTTCGAGAATGGCGATGCGCTCGACATCTGGCGCGACAACGCGGTCGATCACCTGACCTTCGGCTATGGCAGCCATCAATGCATGGGCAAGAACATCGCCCGCATGGAGATGCGGATCTTTGTCGAGGAATTCACCCGGCGCCTGCCGCACATGCGCCTGGCGGCGCAGGATTTCACCTATCTGCCCAATACCTCGTTCCGCGGCCCCGATCATCTCATGGTGCAATGGGACCCGGCAGAAAACCCCGAGCGCCGCGATCCGGCATTGCGCGAGGCCGCGCACAGCTTCGCCATCGGCGCCCCGCGCCAGCAGGACATCGCCCGGCGCGTGCGGGTGGTGGAAACTTCCCGTCCTGCGCAGAACGTGCTTGCGGCGACGCTCGAGGATACGGAGGGAGAGGCGCTGCCGGAGTGGAGCGCCGGGGCGCATGTCGAGCTGGAGCTCTATGGCATGTCGCGGCGCTATTCGCTCTGCGGTGCGCGCGATCATCGGCGGATGGGCGTGGCGATCCTGCGCGAGGACGCGGGCCGCGGCGGCTCGCGGCATTTCCACGACCATCTGAAGCCCGGCACGATCGTGAAGCTGCGCGGCCCGCGCAACCATTTCCGTCTCGATGAGGAAGCCAGCGCCCATGTGCTGATCGCCGGGGGCATCGGCATCACCCCGATCATCGCCATGGCCGACCGGCTGAAGGTGCTGGGCCATGAGTACCGCATTCATTATGCCGGGCGGTCGCGGCGCAGCATGGCCTTTCTCGACCGGCTCGAACGCGACCACGGCGCGCAGCTCAGCGTCTATGCCGGGGACGAAGGCGCGCGCGCCGATCTCGCGGCGCTGGTCGCGTCGCGCCCCGAGGACGGGCAGATCTGCGCCTGCGGACCCGAGCGGATGATCGCCGCGCTCGAGGAACTCACCGCCGACCTGCCGCCGGGGGCCTTTCATTTCGAACATTTCACCGCCGCCGGGTCGGCGCTCGATCCCGGCAAGGAGACCGGCTTTGACGTCGAGCTCGCCGATTCCGGGCTGAGCCTGCATGTGCCCGCGGATGCGACCATGCTCGATGCGCTGCGCCGCGCCGGGATCGACGTGCCGAGCGATTGCGAGGAGGGGCTCTGCGGCTCCTGCGAGGTCGAGGTGCTCGAGGGAGAGATCGACCACCGCGACAAGGTCCTGAGCGAAGGCGAGAAACGCGAGGGCGGGCGGATGATGTCCTGCTGCTCGCGCGCGCGGGAGGGCTGCAAGCTGCGCGTCGCACTGTAAAGATAGCCGAAAAGACGGCCAATAAGAACGACATGATAAACGGGAGGAACCATTCATGACGACAAGCAAACCCATCCTGGCGGCGGGGGCCGCTGCCCTGTTTGCCCTGCCCCAGGGCGCCAGTGCCGAAGTGACTCTGAAGGTCAGCCATTTCCTGCCTGCGGTCCATGGCATCCACACGGATTTCATCGAACCCTGGACCGAGCAGGTCAGCGCCTGCACCGATGGCGAGGTCCAGTTCGAGATCTCCGCGGCAGGTTCGCAGCTTGGCAACGTGGCACGCCAGCAGGAACAGGTGATGGCCGGCGTCGTCGATATCGCCCATGGCCTGCACGGCATCCCGCGCGGCCGCTTTCCGCGCAGCTCGCTGATCGACATGCCGTTCCTCACCGACGATGCCGGGGCCGCGACAGCGGCGCTCTGGTCGCTGCTGCCCGGACCGCTGGCAGAGGAATACAAGGGGCTGAAGGTGCTGGCGCTGCATGCCCATAACGGCGGGTTGCTGCATACCAACGGCAAGAAGGTCGAGACCATGGCCGATATGGAGGGTCTGCGCATCCGCACGCCGAGCCCGGCGGTCTCCGACATGCTGTCCTTCCTCGGCGCCACGCCGCAGGGCCTGCCCCCCGGCGAGGTCTACGAGAACCTGCAGCGCGGGGTGATCGACGGCACCGTCTTCCCCTGGGACCCGGTCAATTCCTTCGGGCTCAACGAGGTACTGACCCATCACCTCGATTTCGGCGCCTATACGGTCTCCTTCTTCTTCGTGATGAACGAGAATTCCTACGCAAGGCTCAGCCCCGAGGCGCAGGGATGTATCGACGAATTTTCCGGTGACCCGCTGGTCGCCCGGTTCGGCGATTGGTGGGACGACTGGGATGCGCCGGGGCATGAGCAGGCGGTCGCGGCCGGTCACGAGATCACCGTGCTCTCCCCCGAGGCGCGCGCCGAATGGGCCGAGGCGCTGCAGCCGATGATCGACGCCTATCTCGAAAAGCAGGTCGCCGACGGCGTGAGCGACGCGCGCGAGATCTACGGCGCCATGCAGGAGAAGGTCGCGGCGTTCGAGCCCGCCGAATAGGCCGCGCCGACGAGACGAAAGGCAGGCGGCGCGCGGCGTCGCCCGCCCCTCCCCTCCCTTTCCCGTCCCAAGCCGGAGATCTGGCACTTGCAAATATTCCTGACCGCGACCCGCCGCGCCATCCTTGTCCTCGCGATGCTCGGCGTGGCCGCCTATGGCGCGGCGGCGCTGGTGACGGTGGCCGATGTGCTCGGCCGCCGGGTCGGCCTGCCGATCGACGGGGTGGTTGACCTCGTGCAGCTATTCGTCGTCACCGGGGCCTGGCTGGTCATGCCCTGGGCCTTCTGCTCGGGCGCGCATGTCGGGGTCGATTTCCTGATCACGCGCCTGCCGCGGGCGCCGCAGATCCTGCTGCGTTTCCTCGCCATGCTGGCGGCGCTGGCGCTGCTCGGGGCGATGCTCTGGCTCGGCTACGGCACCTTCCAGCAACGGGTGATGTTCGGGGACAGGTCGCAGCAGCTCGGCATCCCGATCTCCTGGTTCTGGCTGCCGCTGCTGATCGGCCTGGGCTTCTCGCTGCTTGGCGCCATCGCCGCCTTCCTGTCGCCGCAAGTGCAAGGACAAGAGCTATGACATTGCCGCTCCTCGGCCTCGGCGGCTTCATCGCCGCGCTGCTGCTCATCGCCTTCGGCTTCCCGGTGGCCGTGGCCATGGGCGTGATCGGCGTGGCCGGTTACTGGTGGCTCAACGGCTGGATGGGCGCCGCCTATGTGCTCGGCAGCGCGCCCTTCGAGTCGATCTTTCCCTATTCCTTCTCGGTCATCCCGCTCTTCGTGATGATGGGGGTCTTCGCCTCCCATGCCGGGCTGTCGAAATCGCTGTTCGAGGTGATCAACGGCTTCATCGGTCACGTGCGCGGCGGGCTCGCGGTCACCACCGTCGGCGCCAGCGCGGTCTTCGGGGCGATCTGCGGCTCCTCGCTGGCCACGGTCGCCACCATCGGCCGCGTCGCCATGCCCGAGATGCGCCGCCATGATTACGACGACGCGCTCTCCTCCGCGACGGTGGCGGCGGGCGGCACGCTCGGGGTGCTGATCCCGCCGTCGATCCTGCTGGTTATCTACGGCCTGCTGACACAGAGCTCGATCGGGCAATTGTTCATCGGCGCGCTGATCCCCGGCCTGCTCGGCGCCGGGCTCTATGCGCTGGCGATCCTGGTCGTCGTGCGGCTGCGCCCGGAGCTCGCACCCGCCGCGGCGCGCACCGCCTGGCGCGGGCGGCTCTCGCTGCTCTGGCGGATCTGGCCGGTGCTGCTGCTCTTCGGGCTGGTGATCGGCGGCATCTACCTCGGCTGGTTCTCCCCGACGGAGGCGGCGGCGGTCGGCGCCGTCGGAGCCTTCCTGCTGGCGCTGGTGTCGGGCGGCATCACCCGCGCCACCCTGCGCGCCTCGGTGCTCGAAACGGCGGCGCTGACGGGGATGATCTTCTTCATCCTGATCGGGGCGGCGCTGTTCAACTTCTTCCTCGAAGGGACCGGGTTGCCGCAATTCCTGATCGCGCAGATCGAAAGCTCGGGCCTCTCGCCGCTGGCGGTGATGGTGCTGATCCTGCTGTTTTACATCGTGCTCGGCTGTTTCATGGATTCGATGTCGATGATCCTGCTGACCGTGCCGCTGCTCGCGCCGGTGGCGATGGGGCTTGACTTCGACCTGATCTGGTTCGGCATCGTCGTCGTCACTGTCGCTGAGATCGGGCTGATCACGCCGCCGATCGGCATGAATCTCTTCGTGATCCAGGCGACGGTAAAGGGGCTCAGCCAGAGCACGGTGGTGCGCGGGATCGCGCCCTTCATCCTCGCCGATATCCTGCGTCTGGCGCTGCTGGTGGCCTTTCCGGCGCTGGTGCTCTGGCTGCCGCGCGCGATGTTCTGAGGCAGGCGGCGGCGCGGCTCAGCCGCCCAGCCCGTGCCGCTGCACCGCCTGCGAGAGATCGACCCGGGCGCGGGATTCATCGCCCTCGACGGTGATCCGCGCCCCGGCGCTGCTCACCAGATGGTGGATACCGGCGTTGCTGGTGTGGAACAGGAAAACCGCCTGCGCCGCGCCGAGCCTTTCGGCCTCGCGCAGACCGGCGGTGAACAGGCGCCGCCCGATGCCGCGGCCCTGATAGGCATCCTCGACCGATATGCCGATCTCCACCGCGCCCTGGCTGACCGGGAAGATCTCCAGCACGCCGCGGACCTGACCGTCGAGCTCGATCCCGAGCACGCTCGCCGGGCGGGTTTCACCGGCCAGCCGACGCAGCCCGCTGTCGGCCACCCCGCCGAGGAAGCGCAACCGGCGCGACGCGGCGCCGAGCCTTGTATAATGTTTCAACAGGACCTCGCGCCAGGGCGCGGCCCCGCGGATCAGCGGGCGGGGATGGGGCAATGTGAGGGTGGACATCTTTGTGACCTTTCAGGCTTCCTGCCCTATATCGGTCCCGCCAACGTGCTTTACAGCAGGCGTTTCTGCATTGCCGCATTGCACCCGCGGCAAGTGTCCCAGCGGCAAGCGGTTGGTCCCGGGCGAACAGCCGCTCAACACCCGACCCTGCGGCCCCCGCCCGGCGGATCGACGCTCGGGACTAGGGCGTCTGACGCAAGAAACCGCCGCCGCTTTTGCCTCGGGGCGGGGGCGCCCCTAATTCATCCTGACCGGACGCGGGAAACGCGTTCGATTGTGAGAAGCCCTTGAAAGGATGCATGATGTTCTCCACCCGGAAATTAGCCGCCGCCACGCTGGCGCTCGCCCTCTCCGCCGCCCCGGCCTCCTTCGCGATGGCCGAGGAAACCGCGGCCCCGGAACAACAGCCGAGCGCCGACGCGCCGCAGAAGCCGGAAACCCCGCAGGCCACGCCCGGTCAGGCCGAAATCTTCGAAGAAGAACAGCTCGACGCCTTCGCAAGCGCGGTGATCAAGGTCTCGGAAATCCAGGACAGCTATACCCAGCAGCTTGAAAATGCCGAGGACGAGACCGCGCAGAAGGAATTGATCGCCAAGGCCGAAGCCGAGATGCGCGTCTCCATCGAGGAGACCGAAGGGCTGACCTTCGAGGATTATCTCGACATCAACCACGCCGCGGCGATGGATCAGGACCTGAACCTGAAGATCGCCCAACGGCTGCAGGCGCTGCAGGCCAACAAGGCGGGCTGACGCCGCGAACTCACTCTCTCCCCCCTCGACGTCAGGACACATGGCGCGCTCTACCGGCCGCGCGCCATGTGTCGCCCCTCAGCCGGGCAGCGCCCTGCGCGTATGCTCCACGATGAAATCGATGAACAGCCGGACCTTTGAATCCTGCAGGCGGCGGTGCGGATAGAGACAGCCGAAGACCGAGGGCAGCGGCGGGGTCTCGGGCAGGATCTCCACCAGCGCGCCGCTGTCGAGATGGTCGGCAATGTCGAACCGCGGCTTGTTGACGATGCCGCGCCCGTCGAGCGCCCATCCGGTGAGCACATCCCCGTCATCGGAATCATAGCTGCCCGAGACTTCCAGCTTCAGCGGCCCCTCCGCCCCCGCAAGGGTCCAGAAATATTCCGGCGAACGCGGATAGCGCAGCAGCAGGCAATTATGCCGCGCCAGCGCGGCTGCCGTCTCCGGTGTGCCGCGCCGTTCCAGATAGGCGGGCGCGGCACAGAGGACGCGGGGACAATCGATGATCTTGCGCAGTTTCAGGTTCGAATCCGCCGGTCGCCCGACGATGAAGGCGGCGTCCATCCCGTCATCGAGGATATCGACCTTGCGGTCCGACAGGCGCAGACGCACCGAGACATCGGGATATTGTTCGACGAATTGCGGGATCAGCGGCGCGATGAAGCGTTTGCCGACCCCGAGCGGCGCCGTCACCCGCACCGCCCCGCGTGGCCGGTCCGAATAGCCGGAGATCGCGGCCTCGGCATCCTCCAGCGATTGCAGCACGTTACGGGCATGTTCATAGAAGGCCTGCCCGACGTCCGTCGGCGAGAGCTTGCGCGTGGTGCGGTTGAACAGCCGCACATCGAGCCGTTGTTCGAGCTCCTTGATCCGGTTGCTCGCGACCGCCGGGGTCAGGCGCAGATCGCGTCCGCCCGCGGTGATGCTGCCGCGTTCGACGACCCGGACAAACACCCGCAGGCTTTCGATATAGGGCATGCGCGGCGCTCCCGATTATATAAGATTCGTTGAAATAGCTTACCAGTCTGCCTTCTAGATATATATAGTCCAAAGGCGCATGGTCGTTCCGGTCGGGGACAGGCCATCCCTCCCCGCCAAGGGAGGACATATGGGACATCGCGCAGACATTCATTTTCTGCTGAACGGGCAGGAGGTCACGCTCGACAAGGTCGGGGCGGGCGACACGCTGCTCGATCACCTGCGCCTGCAGCGTCGGCTGACCGGCACCAAGGAGGGCTGCGCCGAGGGCGATTGCGGGGCCTGTACGGTGCTCGTCGGCCGACTGAGCGGCGGCGCGCTGCGCTACGAGACGGTCAATGCCTGTATCCGTTTCATGGCCTCGCTCGATGGCTGCCATGTCGTCACCATCGAATATCTCGCGGGGGCCGACGGGCGGATGCATCCCGTTCAACAGGCGATGGTCGAGCACCATGGCAGCCAATGCGGTTTCTGCACGCCGGGTTTCGTCATGTCGCTCTATGCGCTCTGGATGCAGAACCCGAACCCGTCGGAAACCGAGATCGAGACCGCGATCCAGGGTAATCTCTGCCGCTGCACCGGCTATGAGCCGATCATCCGCGCGGCCCGCGCGATCAGCGATTACGGCAATCCGGCCCAGGACGCGCTCAACGCCGAGCGCGCGGCGGTCACGACACGTCTGGCCGACCTTGCCGATCACCGCCGTGTCGAGATGAGCGACGGGCAGAGCCGCGCGATCCTGCCTGCCGATCTCGACGATCTGGCGGCGGTGCTGGAGACCCATCCCGATGCCACGATCGTCGCCGGTGCCACCGATGTCGGGCTCTGGGTGACGAAATTCCTGCGCACCATCTCGCCTGCGGTGTTCATCTCTCATCTCGAAGAGCTGCGCCAGATCTCCCGGGACGACGAGGCGATCCGGCTCGGGGCCGGGGTGAGCTATTCCGCCAGCGCCGATGTGCTCTGTGCCGAATATCCGCATCTGCGCGAATATTGGGATCGGATCGCCGGCTGGCAGATCCGCAACATGGGCACGATCGGCGGCAATGTCGCCAACGGCTCGCCGATCGGGGACACGCCGCCGGTGCTGATCGCGCTGGGGGCCGAGGTGATCCTGCGCAAGGGGGCAGGCCGACGGACGCTGCCGATCGAGGATTACTTCATCGATTACGGCAAGCAGGACCTGGCCCCCGGCGAATTCGTCGAGCGTATCGACATTCCCCATTCGCGGGCCGACACGCTGCACAGCGCCTACAAGATATCGAAACGGCGCGACGAGGACATCTCCTCGGTCGCCGCCGGGTTCAGCATCACGCTCGAAAAGGGTATGATAACGGCGGCCCGGATCGCCTTCGGGGGCATGGCCGCGACGCCGAAACGCGCGGCAAAGGTCGAGGCCGCGCTGATCGGGGCACCCTGGGCGGAGGCGAGCCTGCGCGACGCCGCGGCGCGGATGCCGGAAGATTTCACCCCGCTGAGCGACTGGCGCGCCTCCGCCGATTACCGGATGCGCGCCGCGCAGAACCTGCTGCGCCGCTTCTGGCTGGAACATTCCGAACAGGCCGCGCCGGTGCGCCTGCTGCGGGCTTGAGGGAGGGCCGAGAGATGAACGACGATGCCAAGCTGAACCAGGACCTCGCCGAGCGGGAGAATGTCGCCCCCGTGAGGGACGCAGACGCCGCCGCGCCGCGCGTCGCCGGGATCGCGGGCGGTGTCCATCAGGACCGCAAGCACGATTCCGCGATCAAACACGTGACCGGACGGGCCGAATATACCGATGACATCGCCGAACCCGTCGGCACGCTGCATGCCTATCTCGGCCTGTCGACCCGTGCCCATGCGCTGATCCGCGATATCGACTTCAGCGCCGTCAGGGCGGCACCCGGCGTGGTCGCGGTGCTGACGGCCGCCGACATCCCCGGCGTCAACGACGTCAGCCCGACCGGGCGCGATGACGAACCGATCTTCGCCGAAGGCAAGGTCGAGTTCTGGGGTCAGCCGATGTTCGCGGTGATCGCCGAGACCCGCGACGCCGCCCGCCGTGCCGCGCAGCTCGCCAAGGTCACCTATGAAGACCTGCCGCATGTGCTTGACGCCGAGGCGGCGCGCGCGGCCGACATGCCCTATGTCACCCCGCCCCTGACCCTGAAACGCGGCGCGCCGCAGGCCGCGATGAGCCGGGCGAAGCACCGGATCAGGGGGCGGATGCGTGTCGGTGGGCAGGATCACATGTATCTCGAGGGCCATATCGCCTTCGCCATTCCCGGCGAGGACGAGGACGTCATCGTCCATTCCTCCACGCAGCACCCGAGCGAGGCGCAGCATATGGTCGCCCATGTACTCGGCGTGGCTTCCAACGCGGTGGTGGTGAACGTGCGGCGCATGGGCGGCGGTTTCGGCGGCAAGGAGACGCAGATGAACCTGTTCTGCGCCGTCGCCGCCGTGGCCGCGAAGAAGCTGAGCCGCCCGGTGAAGATCCGCCCGGACCGCGACGATGACATGTCCGCCACCGGCAAGCGCCATGATTTCGTGATCGACTACGAGGTCGGCTTTGACGATCAGGGGCGGATCGAGGCGGTCACCGGCGATTTTGCCGCGCGTTGCGGCTTTTCCTCGGATCTGTCCGGGCCGGTCACCGACCGGGCGCTGTTTCATGCCGACAACGCCTATTTCTACCCCCATGTGCAGCTCAATTCGCACCCGATGAAGACCAACACCGTCTCCAACACCGCCTTTCGCGGCTTCGGCGGTCCGCAGGGGGTGATCGTCGCTGAGAGGATCATGGAGGAGATCGCCTATCACCGGGGCTGTGATTCCCTCGAAATCCGCAAGCGCAACTTCTACGGCGACAAGGGGCGCGACCTGACCCCCTATCACCAGCAGGTCGAGGACAATATCGCGCCGCGCATCGTCTCCGATCTGGAGGAAAGGGCCGCGTATCAGGCACGCCGCAAGGCGGTGCTCGACTGGAACGTGCGCGGCGGGGTGATCCGCAAGGGCATCGCCCTGACCCCGGTGAAATTCGGCATCTCCTTCACCGCGACCTGGTATAATCAGGCGGGCGCGCTGGTGCATGTCTACAGTGACGGTTCGATCCATCTCAACCATGGCGGCACCGAAATGGGCCAGGGGCTCAACACCAAGGTCGCGCAGGTCGTCGCGGATGCTTTCCAGACCGAATTCGACAACATCAAGATCACCAAGACCACGACGGAAAAGGTGCCCAACACCTCGGCCACCGCCGCCTCCTCGGGGACCGATCTCAACGGCATGGCAGCGCTCGATGCCTGCACGCAGATCAAGGCGCGGCTGGTCGAATTCGCCGCACGCAAATGGGACGTCTCGCCGGAAGCCGTGCGTTTCCTGCCCGGCGCGGTGCAGGTCGGCGAGGAGCGGGTGGCCTTCGCCGATTTCATCAAGCTGGCCTATATGGCACGGGTGCATCTCTCGGCGGCCGGGTTCTACAAGACGCCGAAGATCCACTGGGACCGTGAGACCGGCAAGGGGCGGCCCTTCTATTACTACGCCTATGGCGCGGCGCTCTCGGAAGTGTCGGTCGATACGCTGACCGGCGAATATGTCGTCGATCGCACCGACCTGCTGCATGACGTGGGCCGTTCGCTCAACCCGGTGATCGACCGCGGTCAGGTCGAGGGCGCCTTTATCCAGGGCATGGGCTGGCTGACCACCGAGGAGCTGTGGTGGCACAAGCAGGGCCAGCTGCGCACCCATGCGCCCTCGACCTACAAGATCCCGCTGGCCTCGGACCGGCCGCGAATCTTCAATGTCGAGCTGGCGGATTGGTCGGTGAACCGGGAGAACACGATCAAACGCTCAAAGGCAGTGGGCGAACCGCCCTTCATGCTCGGCATCTCGGTTTTCGAGGCCCTGTCGATGGCGGTGGCCAGCGTTGCCGACTACCGCACCTGCCCGCGGCTCGACGCGCCGGCCACGCCCGAACGGGTTCTGATGGCGGTCGAGCGGCTGCAGGCGGAGGGCTGAGCCATGGCGCGTCGCGAGCCCCTCCGCGATTTTCTCGCGCGTCACGCCGAGGTAATCCATGTGCGCATCACCCGCGTGCGCGGCTCCTCGCCGCGCGACGAAGGGGCGGAGATGTTCGTCGCCGCGGATGAGATGCGGGGCACCATCGGCGGCGGGCAGCTTGAATATATGGCGCTCGACGAGGCCCGCGCCCTGCTGCGCTCGGGGCACGAGAGAGGCCATATGGATGTGCCGCTCGGGCCGGAGATCGGGCAATGCTGCGGCGGTCGGGTGGAGATCGCCTTGCAGCGCATGGACAGCGCCGCGCGCGAAGCCGCCACCCGCGCCGCCGGAGCCGAAGAGGCCGCCCGGCCGCATGTCTATGTGCTCGGTGCCGGACATATCGGCCGCGAGCTGGCGCATTGCTTCGCCCGCCTGCCGGTGCGACCCGTCCTCGTGGACAGCCGCGCCGAGGAGCTGCGGCTCTGCTCCGCGCAGGTCGAGATGCGCCATTGCGCATTGCCCGAGGCCGAGATCGACGCCGCGCCGCCGGGCAGCGCCTTCATCGTGCTGTCCCATGATCATGCGCTCGATTTCCTGCTGAGCGCGCAGGCGCTGGCGCGCGGCGATGCTGCCTATGTCGGGATGATCGGCTCGGCCACCAAACGCGCGAAATTCGAGCGTTTCTGCCGCGGCGAAATCGACGGCGTGGCGACGCAGGGTCTGACCTGCCCGATCGGCGCGGGGCAAAGCGGCGACAAGCGCCCGGAGGTGATCGCCGCATTCGTGGCCGCCGAAGTGATGGCGGCGCTGAGCCGCAATGAGGTGACAACGCCACGCGGATCGAGCGTCTCGATCCGCTGAAGGACGCGGCGCCAGGGAGGAGAATGGCGCCGCAAGAGACCCCATGGGAGGACAAGGGACATGACGACGAAACCTTACAGCTACCGGCTTTTCGCCCGGAGCGACTACAGCGCCTTCTGGGCGCTTTTCACCGATAACCTGGTCAATCTGATGGTTCTTTCCGGGGTCTGCCAATTCGTGTTCCAGATGCCCGCCGAGATCGTCTATGGCCGCATCGTGCCGGGGGCTGCGATCGCCATCATCGCCGGGGTGGCGGTCTATGCGCTGATGGCCAAGCGCATCGCGGAGAAGACCGGTCGCGATGTCACCGCCCTGCCCTACGGCATCTCCACACCGGTGATGTTCGTCTATCTCTTCGGGGTCATCGGGCCGATCTACTGGGCCACGCAGGACGCGCTGCTGGCCTGGCAGGTCGGGATCGGCGCCGGGTTCATGGGCGGCATCGTCGCCGCGCTCGGGGCCATCGTCGGCCCCTTCCTCAAACGCGTCACGCCGCGCGCCGGGATGCTCGGCACGCTCTGCGGGATCGCGCTGGTGTTCATCGGCGCCGTGCCGCTGTCGCAGATCTTCGAGAACCCGATCATCGGCTTTGCCTCGCTGGTGATCATCCTCTGGGGGCTGATCGGACGTTTCCGCCTGCCCTTCAACATCCCCGCCGGTCTGCTGGCCATCGGGGTCGGCACGTTCTGCGCGATCCTGATCGGGCAATCCTCTCTTGAGATCGACGGCATCGGCTTCTACCCGCCGCTGCCCTATCTCGGCGACATGATCGCCGGGGTGCAGTATCTCTTCGCCAATCCCGAACTGTTCCTGGTGCTGGTGCCGGTGCAGATCTACAACTTCATCGAGACGATGAACAACGTCGAAAGCGCCGAGGCGGCGGGGGACCACTATCCGGTCGCGGTCTGCCAGGTGACCGACGGTGTCGGCACGATGATCGGCGCGGTCTTCGGCTCGCCCTTCCCGACCACCGTCTATATCGGCCACCCGGCCTACAAGCGGCTCGAAGCCCATGCCGGCTACATCATCGGCGTCGCCGGGGTGATCGCCTTCGCCGCCTTCTTCGGCTTCCTCGCCTTCATCAACGGGCTGATCCCGGTCGCCGCCGCCGCCCCGGTGCTGGTCTTCGTCTCGGTAAGTCTGATCACCAACACCGCCTTCAGCGTCAGGACCGAGCATATGGCCGCCGTCGCCATCGCGATCATGCCGCATGTGTCGAGCTTCCTGGTCACCAAATGGGGCTCGCTGCACAATGCGCTGCGCAGTTCCGGGGTCGAGGGGCTGCCCGCGCTCGGCGATCCGCAGCTGACCGCCGCGATGCTGATGGAGGGCGCGCATTACGACGGCCATCTGGCGCTGGCGCAGGGGGCAATCCTCACCGGGCTGATCTGGGGCGCGATCGTCGCCGGTGTCATCGACGCACGCTTCCGCAACGCCGCCGGTTTCGCCTTCGCCGCCGCCGCGATGTCCTCGCTGGGGATCATCCATGCCGCCAGCCTGCAACTGCCGCAGCTCGACGGGATCACGCTGGGCTACCTGATCACCGGCAGTTTCCTCTTCCTCTATCCGCTGGTCGCGCCGAAGGAGGATCTGGTCAACCGGATCATCGTGCCGGACGAGCCGGACCTGATGCCGCAGAAACAGCAACCCGTTTGACAAACTCCGGGGCGGGCGCCCCCGGCCCCGCCCCCTCACAAAGAGATGGAAATGATCCGATGACCGACACGCTCCTGCGCGGCCGTATCCTGAGCTTCAACCGCGCGCCGCTCAGCGCCGAGGACAGCACCGCCTATTCCTATGTCGAGGATGGGGCGCTGCTGTTGCGCGACGGGCTGATCATCGCCTCGGGCCCCTATGCCGAAGTCTCGCTTCAAGCTCAGGGCACAGAGATCATCGACCACCGCCCGCATCTGCTGATGGCCGGGTTCATCGATACCCATATCCACTTCCCCCAGTTGCAGATCGTGGCAAGCTGGGGCAGCCAGCTGCTTGATTGGCTGAACGGCTATACCTTCCCCGCCGAGGCCGAATTCGCCGATGCGCAGCACGCCCGCGCCATGGCCCGGCGCTTCTGCGACCAGCTCATCGATCACGGCACGACGACGGCGGTGGCCTTCTGCTCGGTGCACAAGACCTCCGCCGAGGCCTTCTTCGCCGAGGCCGAGAGCCGCAACATGCGGATGATCGGCGGCAAGACGATGATGGACCGCAACGCGCCCGAGGCCGTGCGCGACACGCCGCAGCAGGGCTTTGACGACAGCAAGGCGCTGATCGAGACATGGCACGGTCGCGGCCGCGGGCTCTATGCCATCACCCCGCGTTTCGCCATCACCTCGACCCCGGAGCAGCTGGAAATGACCGGCGCGCTGATGGCGGAACATCCCGATTGCTACGTGCAGACGCATCTGTCGGAAAACCACGACGAAATCGCCTTCACCGCCGAACTCTACCCGCAGGCGCGCGATTATCTCGATGTCTACGAGCGTTTCGGCCTGCTCACCCCGCGGAGCCTGCTCGGCCATGCGATCCACCTGAAGCCGCGCGAGATCGACGCCATCGCCCAGAGCGGCGCGCATCCGGTGTTCTGCCCGACCTCGAACCTGTTCCTCGGCAGCGGCCTGTTCGATGCCGCCGGACTCGAGGCACGCGGGATCACCAGCGGCATTGCCACGGATATCGGCGCGGGCACCAGCTTCTCGATGCTGCAAAGCCTCAACGAGGGCTACAAGATCCTGCAATTGCAGGGCCAGAAACTCCAGGCGCTGCGCGCTTTCGACTGGATCACCCGGGGCAATGCCGAGGTGCTCGGCCTCGCCGACAGGATCGGCACGCTGGTACCGGGCAGCGAGGCCGATGTCGTGGTGCTCGACGCGCGGGCGACCTCTGCGATGGCGCTGCGCATGGAACGCGCGCAGACGCTGGAGGAAGAGCTCTTCGTGCTGCAGATGATGGGCGATGACCGGGCGATCGTGCAGACCTATGTCGCCGGCGTGGCGCGCAAGGAAGCGGGCGCGGCGCTCGCCGCCTGAGCGGCCCCGCGCCCGCCAGCCGCCGGTCAGGGCAGATGCGCGACGATGCGCAGCGGCCCGCCGGAGCCGCCCTCGATCTTCATCGGCAGCGCGATGATGGTGCTCCCCGTGGCCGGCAGGCCGCTCATGTCCGCGACATTCTCGAAGGCCGGAATGTCATGGGTCATCAATTCGACATGGGTAGCGAAATCCTGTGACTGGCCGTGATCGATCGACGGCGTATCGAGCCCGACCGCGGCAATCCCGCGTTCGACCAGCAGCGTCGCGCCCTCGAGCCCCAGACCCGGAAAATGCAGATTGGCCACCGCCGCCTCGCCGCGCTCCGCCGTGCCCATGTAGCTCTCGCGATCGGGATAGAGCCCCGCCCGACCGGTGCGCAGCAGGACAATCGCGCCCTGCGGGATCTGCCCGTGCTCGGCTTCGAAGCCGGTGATGTCGGCGGCGGTGACCTGGTAATCGACATCCGCCTCGGCCTGCGCACTGACATCGATGACGAAACCCGGCCCGACCAATTGCCCGATGGGCAGTTCATCGACCTTGAGCGCGCCTTCGGCGAAATGGATCGGCGCGTCGATATGGGTGCCGCCATGTTCGGCGGCGGCGAAATTATAGGCCGAGTAAAAATAGCCGCCGTCGGTATGCCCGGCGAAAACCTCCGTCTGCGTGAAGGTCTCTGCCGTCGGCCAATAGACCGAATCGGCGTTGAACGGATGGGTCAGATCGACCCAGCTCCCCTGCGTCAGATCCTGTGAGAAGCCGGGCGCGGCGCTCAGGATGAGGGCGGCGAGGGCGATGAAATGGCGGTTCATGGTCAAATCTCCTTTATGAATGCAATCAAGGCGAATTGGCAGCGCGACAGCAGGACAGGCGGCGCCACGCCGGGCGCGATCCGCCGCGCAGGAAATTTCTCCTGTCCCGAGTGTAGGCAGCCGCACCGGGGTTTGCATAGGAAAGAGCGTGCCAGGGACCGCCCCGGCCCGCGATCAGCAGGAAATCGCCGCCCCGCCCGGGGACCGCCCGGCCTGTGCTATGATGGCACTTTGCAATTCAGGGAGTTTCATCATGAAGAGATCTGCTGTGATTCTGGTCTCGGCACTGATGCTGGGCGGTGGTGGGGCGTTGGCCCAGGACAATCCGATGAGCTTTTTCGTGACCAGCACCAATCCCGGAGAGGGCGCCAATCTCGGCGGGCTCGAAGGGGCCGATGTGCATTGCGCGAGCCTTGCCGAGGCCGCCGGGGTCGAGGGCCGGACCTGGCGCGCCTATCTTTCCAGCAGCCAGGAAAACGCCCGCGACCGCATCGGCGCCGGTCCGTGGCACAATGCCGAGGGGGTCGAGATCGCCCCGGATGTCGACACGCTGCACGAGGGCGAGAACCTGGTCAGCAAGGAGAACGCGCTCGACGAGAGCGGCAATCCGGTCAACGGGCGCGGCGATACGCCGAACCGGCATGACATCCTGACCGGTTCGAAACCGGACGGCACGGCCGCGGCGGAAACCTGCGAGGACTGGACCTCGGGCGGCGAAGGCTCGGCCATCGTCGGACACCACGACCGCGCCGGGCTCGATGACTCCGATGCGGCGAAATCCTGGAACGCCTCGCATCCCTCGCGCGGCTGCAGTCTCGAAGCGCTGCAGGGCACCGGCGGTGACGGGCTGTTCTATTGTTTCGCCGCCGACTGAGGCGACGCCCGACCTGCAACACGCTTGAGCCTGCGGCGGTTCTGTCGCAGGCTCATCTGCGATGGGCGTCGCCCCCGCCGCGGCGCAAGTGAGGTCAGGATGACAGGAAGCGCGCCGCGCAGCGATCTCGGCACCCATGTGGTGCAGAACCAGCCCCCTCCCCGCGGGGACCGCGATCTCTGGAGCGAAGACCGGCCGCTGCGCGAAATCGCGGCACGCATCGGCGCACATGGCACGGCGCTGGCCTCCTATGGCCGCAGCCTCGGCACCGCCGAGATGGGCGATGCTGCGCGCGACGCCAACCGCCACCCGCCTGAGCTGCGGCTTTTCGACAGCGGCGGGCGGCGGCTCGACGAGGTGCGGTTTCACCCGGCCTATCATCGTTTCATGCAGACCTCGGCCGAAGCGGGCTATGCCGCCATTCCCTGGGAGGGGGGCGCGGGCGGTCATGCGACCCATGCCGGCATGGTCTATCTGGCCAGCCAGGTGGAGCCGGGCCATTGCTGCCCGCTGACCATGACCTATGCCGCCGCCCCGGTGATCGCCGCCGCCG
Organism: Sulfitobacter aestuarii; assembly: GCF_042685005.1. NCBI lineage: Bacteria > Pseudomonadati > Pseudomonadota > Alphaproteobacteria > Rhodobacterales > Roseobacteraceae > Sulfitobacter > Sulfitobacter aestuarii. The sequence continues at coordinate 81,023 of NZ_JBHUMP010000008.1, forward strand.
ACACCCTGCCCGCGCCCTGGTACGACAGGCTGCTGGCGCGGCGCTATGACAGCGCCACCGCGCCCGTCGCCGCGAAACAGGCGGTCACGCTGGGCATGGCGATGACGGAAAAGCAGGGCGGTTCCGATGTCCGGGCCAATACCACGATCGCCGAGGCCGATGGCGCGGATTGGCGGCTGACCGGGCATAAATGGTTCTGCTCGGCGCCGATGTCCGACGGTTTCTTGACCCTGGCGCAGATGCCTGCCGGGCTGAGCTGTTTCCTGGTGCCGCGCTGGCTTGAGGGCGAGCGCAACGCGATCCGCATCCTGCGCCTCAAGGACAAGCTCGGCAACCGCGCCAATGCCTCTGCCGAGATCGAATACGACCGCACGCTGGCGCATCTCGTCGGCGCCCCGGGCGAAGGCATCCGCACGATCCTTCAGATGGTCCACCACACCCGGCTCGACACCTGCATCGCCCCCGTCGGGCTGATGCGCGCGGCGCTTGGCGAGGCGCATCACTGGGTCGAGCACCGCAGCGCCTTTCAGAGGCGGCTGATCGACCAGCCGCTGATGCGGCAGGTGCTCGCCGATCTGGCGCTCGACTGGGAGGGCAGCCTCGCCCTGTCGATGCATGTCGCCGGAGCTTTCGACGGTGACACGGAGCGGGACCGCGCCTTTGCCCGGATCGGCGTCGCGCTGGCGAAGTTCCTCGCCAACAAGCTCTGCTTGCTGGTCGTGGGCGAGGCGATGGAGGTGCTCGGCGGCATGGGCTATATCGAGGATACGCCGCTGCCCCTGCTCTACCGCGAAGCGCCACTCAACGGCATCTGGGAGGGCTCGGGCAATGTCATCTGCCTCGACATCCTGCGCAGTCTCGCCCGCGAACCCCGCACCGCCGAGGCGCTCGGAGCCGAGCTCGACGCCGGCGCCAGGCTGAACCCGGCCTATGACAGCGCCCTCGCCGAGCATCGCGCGCGTTGGCCCGCGATCCCGCCCGAGGCGGAAGCCCGGTTCTTCGCGGAACAGAGCGCCCTGCTGCTCAGCGCCTCGATCCTGCTGCGCCACGCGCCGGAGCCTGTCTCCGATGCTTTCGTCAGGACACGGCTCGGCGCGCCGCGCGGACGCGTTGCCGGGGCGCTGACCGGGCTGGATACCGAGGCGATCCTGTCACGGCTGGCCCCGCCCCCGGCCTGACCGCCCCCGGCCTGATCGTTCTCCGGGTCAAACGAAGCTTGCGCGCCCCGCGCTCTTCCCCGACACTCCCGAAAAACCGCAGGAGGCAGGATGATGCGCCCCGGACATCTGCAGGACTTTCTCGACGCACTGCTGGCCGCGACCCGGGCCCGGGTGATCTCGCCCGAGGCCGCCGCCTCGCTCGAGCGGATCGCCGGAGCGCTCGAACGCCCGGCCCCGCCCGCCGAGGCGGACGGCAGCCGCCTGCCCGTCTGCGCGCTGCTCGAAGAAATGCTCGACCCGATCCGTTTCGACGCGCCCGACCTGCGCGCGCTCGCCGCGTCATTCAGCCGCCTCGAACCGGCACTCACCTGGCGCCGCCGCGCCGGCAGCATGCGCAACGCCAGCGCCGGTATCGACGAGCGCCACGCCAATGCGATGATCGTCGGCCCGGCCGGACACGAGCCGCGCCGCGATGTCTGGATCGGTGCCTCGCTGCTGGCGCCCGAGGTCCGCTATCCCGACCACGACCACCCGCCCGAGGAAACCTACCTGGTGCTGAGCGACGGCGACTTCCTGCAGGGCGACGGCCCCTGGTTCACCCCCGGCATCGGCGGCACGCTCTATAATCCGCCGGGGATCAACCACGCGATGCGCACCGGGGAAACTCCGCTCCTCGCCTTCTGGATGCTCTGCGCGGAACGGCCCGAAAGCTGAGCGCCGTGCTGTCGCGGCGGCCAGAGGCTGTGCCCCCGACCGCGCCTTCTCAATAGCCGCGCGCGGCCGAGCTGGTCTGGCGCGTGTCGGCCCCGCCGAGCAGCAACCCGTTCTCGTCATCCACCATGATCGACTGCGCCGAGCCCATGGTCGCCATCGTCTCGACCACATGACCCTTGGCCTCGAGCGCCATGATCGTGTCGGGGCTCAGCCCTTCCTCGACGCGCAGCACCTCGGGCAGCCATTGGTGATGGATCCGCGGCGCCACCGTCGCCTCGGCGATGTTCATGCCGTGATCGACCACGTTCATGATCATCTGGATCACTGTGGTGATGATCCGCGAGCCCCCGGGCGAGCCGGTGACCATGAAGAACTCGCCATCCTTCTTGACGATCGTCGGGCTCATCGAGGACAGCGGCCGCTTGCCGGGCTCCACCGCATTGGCATCGCCGCCGATGAGCCCATAGGCGTTCATCACGCCGGGCTTGGCGGCGAAATCGTCCATCTCGTTGTTCATCAGCACGCCGGTGCCATCCGCCACCATGCCCGAGCCGTAGGAGAAGTTGATCGTATAGGTGTTGGAAACCGCGTTGCCCGCCTTGTCCACGATCGAGAAATGCGTGGTCTGATCGCTCTCATAGGGCGCCAGATCGGCGGGCTTGATCTGGTCCGACGGGGTTGCGCGGGCGCGCGAGATGCCCTTGCGGATATCGGCCGCATAATCCTTGGAGACGAGCTGCGCCTGCGGCACGTCGTAGAATTCCGGGTCGCCGAGATATTCGGAACGATCCGCATAGGCGCGCTTCATCGCCTCGGCCATCAGGTGGATGGTCTCCGCCGAATTATGCCCGAGAAAGCCGATCGGATATTCCTCCAGCGTGTTGAGGATCTGCACGATATGGATCCCGCCGGAGGAAGGCGGCGGCATCGAGACGATCTCGTAGCCGCGATAGGTGCCGCTCACCGTGTCGCGGCTGATCGCCTTGTACCCGGCCATGTCCTCCATGGTGATCCGCCCGCCCGAAGCGCCCACCGCATCGACGATCTTCTGCGCCGTGTCGCCGGTATAGAAGCCCTGCGGCCCCTGATCGGCGATGCGCTGCAGCGTCGCCGCGAGGTCGGCCTGCACCAGCCGGTCGCCGGGTTCGTAGAATTCCCCGCCCTCCTTGTAGAAGATCGCCTCGGACGCGGGCCATTTCTTCAGCCGTCCCTCCAGCCCCTTCAGCGAATCCGCCAGATCGGCGGTCACGTCGATCCCGTCGCGGGCGAGGCCAATGGCCGGTTCCAGCACCTCGGCAAGGGTCATCGTGCCGTATTGATCGAGCACCATCTGCATCCCCGCCACGGTCCCCGGCACGCCGGTCGCAAGCCCGGTGAAACGCGACTTCTCGCTGTCGGCCTCGCCCGCCTCGTCAAGGAACATGTCGCGATCCGCAGACATCGGCGCCATTTCGCGGTAATCGATCGCCTTGGTCTCGCCACTTTCGGCATCATGCACGATCATGAACCCGCCGCCGCCGAGATTGCCGGCCCGCGGCAGGGTCACCGCCAGCGCGAAGGCCACGGCAACCCCGGCATCGAAGGCATTGCCCCCGGCGGCGAGAATATCCCGGCCGATCTCGGCCGCGACCTCCTCCTGCGCCACGACCATGCCGTTCTCGGCCCAGGCCGGATGGATACGGTCCATGCCGCTGTAGATCGCCGCCTCCTGCGCGAAACCCGCGACCGGCGCGAGGCCAAGCGCGGCGCCCAGCGTTCCTGCGATGATGCGTTTCATGAAATGCTCCTCTCCCCGATATGACAATTCCACGAGCCTAACCCGCGCCCCCCGGACCGGGCAACGCGGCATTTCCATTTGCGGTTGCGACGGCGGATCGGGACGCGGCGCGCCGGGTTCAGAAGCTGTCGGTCCCCTCCCCGGCTTCATGCGGCATACCGACATTCATCTCCGCCACGACCTCCTCAACCACGGCGTGAAAGGACTGCGCGGCGGGAGAAAGCGAGGCATGGGCGCGGATGATCCGGTGCACCTGCCGCTTCAGCCCGGCATCGGCCAGCGGCAGGAAACACAGGCCCTCGTCGATATCCTTCAGCACGAATTCGGGGAAGATCGTGATCCCGGCCCCGGCCCGCACCACCGAGAGATTGGCCGTGGTGCTCAGCACCGACAATTGCGACCGCGCCAGGATCTCGCGAAACTCCGGCGTCTCGATCTGGCTGCAGACCCCGTTGGTGATGAAGCGGAAGGCGCCGAGATCCTCCCAGCTCAGCGGCAGCGGGCAATCGCGCAGCGGATGATCCGCCGCGCAGACCGCTCCGAAACGGTCACTGAACAACACCTCCCCGACCAGTCCCGCCACCGGGCTCAGCAGCGAGCCATAGCCGAGATCGGCGCGCTCCGCCTCCAGCTCGCGCAGCACGAAACCGCTCTCCATGTCGCGCACATGCACCTTCACGTCGCCATGCGCGGCGAGGAAACGGCTGATCGCTTCGGGCAGGATCGAGGTGGCGACCGAGGGTATCGCCGCGACCCGCACAAGCCCGGTATCGGCGCGGGCATAGCTCTCGATCGAGGCGACGGTGCGGTCGAAATGCTCAAGCTCGCGCCGCGCCTCTGCCAGCACGAAGGTCCCGAGCGCGGTGAGCTTGCTCTTGCGCTCGCTCTCGAACAGCGGACGGCCGAGATGCGCCTCGAAATGTTTCAGCATCATCGAAACGGCAGAGGGCGTGCGCCCGACCCGCTCCGCCGCATCCGCGAGATTGCCGCTCTGCGCCACCGCCACGAAATAGCGCAGCATTTCCGTCTTGATGACCACGTTTCAGCAATCCTTCAGTGGAGTTAAGGTATTTAAACGTGACTGAACACTATTGTATACGCAATACCCTGCGAAAGCTCCCATCCTGCCCGGAACCCGTAACCGCCCCCAAAGAGGACATGCCATGCCGCAGATATCGCTTGATGAGATCGAATCCACCACCAAGGCAGCGCTCGAACGCCATGGCGCCCTGCCCTGGATCGCCGATGAGGTCGCCCGCGCCGTGCGCAAGGCCGAATCGGTCGGTAACCGGATCTGCGGTCTCTATTACCTCGAAAGCTATTGCCAGCAGCTTGAAACCGGCCGCGTCAAAGGCGATGTCGAACCGCAGATCAGCCGCCCGCGCCCCGGCACCGTGCAGGTCGATGCGCGTTTCGGCTTCGCGCAACCGGCCTTTGCGCGGGCGCTCGACACCGCCGTCGCCGCGGCGCGGGAATGTGGCGTTGCGAGCCTTGCCATCGGTCATGCCCATACCTGCACCTCGCTCGGCTATTTCACCGAGCAGATCGCCCGCGCCGGGCTCATCGGGCTCGGCCTAACCAACGCCTCGCCGATCGTCGCCCCGCCCGGCGGCAAGTCCCGCGTGATCGGCACCAACCCGATCGCCTTCTCGGTGCCCGACGGCAAAGGCGGGCTGGCGATGCAATTCGACCAATCGACCACCACCGTGGCGCTCGGCAAGATCACCATGGCGAAAGCGGCGGGGGAACAGATCCCCGAAGGCTGGGCCGTCGATGCCGACGGCAATCCCACCACCGATCCCGAAGCGGCGCTGAAGGGCTCGCTGGTCAGTATGGGCGGCTACAAGGGCTGGGGCTTCGGCCTGATGGCGGAGCTGCTCGCGGCGGGCATGACCGGCGGCGTGGTCAGCCGCGACGTCAAGCCGCTGAAGGCGCCGGAAGGCCCGCCCCATGACCTCGGCCAGTATTACCTGCTGATGGACCCGGAAAGCTCCGGCCATTTCTTCGACCGGCTGGCGCAGGTGCAGGAGGGCGTCTCCCTCGATGAAGGCGCGCGGATGCCCGGCCAGGGCAAGGAACCGCAGGACCCGGTGACGCTCGACCCGACGATCTGGGATCAGACCCGCAGGCTCGCCGGTCTGCAAAGCTGAGCGAAGGCGGCACGCAGCGCCGCCCACCATCGCCACGTGATCAAGCACCGCCGCGCTCCGGCGGTGCTTTCGTTTTCTTTGCCGGTCTTAGGACGAATCGCGCTACACGGTCCTGCCCCTGCCCTGCCGCGAGGCGCGCCCCTCGCAGGCAATCGCCGCAAAGCGTCGCGCAACGGCCCCGAAACCCGCCGAACCGCCCGGGATTGTGGATAAATATGCAGAAAACGCTGGACAGACTCACCCGACCTGGCTCATTTATACGGAAACGATCGAATAAGACGCGATAAAGCGTAACAAACGCTTTCGGGCAGAGGGCAGTAAAAGTGAACCGAGACAGAATCGACGTGCTCGTCGGGCAGCATGCGGCAAACCTGTCGCAGCAGCTACAGGAACATCGTCAGGCGCTCTATCCGCCGGATGCACGGCGGGTGTTGCGCAAATTCACCAGCGGCGAGGTTGCCGATCTTCTGGGCGTCAAGGACGCCTATCTGCGCAAGCTGCATCTCGACGGGCGCGGCCCGGAGCCGGAAATCCGCGCCGGCGGGCGGCGCTATTACAGTCCCGATGACATCCAGTCGCTGCGCGAAATGCTCGAGAAAGGCGCCAAGACCCCGGGCACCTACCTGCCCGGTCGCGGGCCGGGGGATCATCTGCAGGTGATCTCGGTGATCAACTTCAAGGGCGGATCGGGCAAGACCACGACCTCCGCCCATCTGGCGCAGAAGCTGGTGCTCGACGGCTACCGCGTGCTGGCGGTCGATCTCGATCCGCAGGCCTCCTTCTCCGCGCTGCACGGGTTCCAGCCCGAGTTCGACCTGCTCGACGGCGGCACGCTCTACGATGCCATCCGCTATGACGACCCCCTGCCCCTGCGCGATGTGATCCAGAAAACCTATTTCACCAATCTCGACATCATCCCGGGCAATCTCGACCTGATGGAATTCGAGCACGACACGCCGCGCGTGCTGGCGCAGGGGTCGCGGGACCTGTTCTTCACCCGGGTCGGCGAGAAGCTCTCCGAAGTCGAGGCCGATTACGACGTGGTGGTGATTGACTGCCCGCCGCAGCTCGGCTTCCTGACCATGTCGGCGCTCTCGGCGGCAACCGCGGTTCTGGTGACGGTGCATCCGCAGATGCTCGACGTGATGTCGATGTGCCAGTTCCTGCTGATGACCTCCAACCTGCTCGGCGTGGTGGCCGATGCGGGCGGCGACATGTCCTATGACTGGCTGCGCTACCTGATCACCCGCTACGAGCCCGGCGACGGGCCGCAGAACCAGATGGTCAGCTTCATGCGCTCGATGTTCGGCGAGCATGTTCTGAACCACACGGCGTTGAAATCGACCGCGATCTCCGATGCGGGGATCACCAAACAGACCTTGTACGAGGTCGAGAAATCGCAATTCACCCGCTCCACCTACGAGCGCGCGCTGGAAAGCCTGAACGCGGTGAACGGCGAGATCGAAGACCTCATTCAGACAGCATGGGGACGGGGATAATGGCACGCAAGAACCTGCTCGAAGGACTGAAGAAACCACTGCCCACACCGGCGCAGCCCGCGGCGCCGCGCCGCCAGACCGGCGCCATCGGCGCGGTCAGCCAGTCGCTGGCCGATCTCAAGACGAGGGCGCTGATCGAGGTGCCCGCCGACATGATCGACGACGCGGGGCTGAAGGACCGGCTCGACGCCGAGGATTCCGGCCTCGCCGAATTGCAGGAAAGCCTGCGCGAATACGGACAGCAGGTCCCGGTGATGCTGCGCCACTCACCCAATTACGAGGGCCGATACGAGATCGTCTACGGTCGTCGCCGCGTTGCAGCATTAAAGGCGCTCAAGATGCCGGTGCGGGCCATGGTCCGCGATCTCGACGACCGCTCCCTGATCGTCGCGCAGGGGCAGGAGAACGCCGCCCGCAAGGACCTGTCCTTCATCGAAAAAGCCAATTTCGCCAAGCAGATGCAGGATGCGGGCTTTGATCGCAAGGTGATCTGCGACGCGTTGCATGTGGACAAGACCGTGGTCTCGCGGATGCTGGCGGTGACCCAGCAGATCCCGCATGAGCTGATCCTCGCCATCGGCGCGGCGCCCTCGGCGGGGCGTGATCGCTGGATCGGGCTGGCCAAGCGGCTGAAGGAACGCCCGCTCACCGAGCTCACCGCCATGGCACAGGGCGCTGACAGCGATGCGCGTTTCCAGGCGGTTTTCGACGCATTGCAACCCACCCGCGCCCGCCCCGCGCAACGCGAGGTCACGACCGGGGATGGCAAAGTGCTTGCGCAGGTCAGCAGAAAATCGGGGAAACCGGTGCTGACCCTGCAAGAGCCGGATTTCGGCGACTGGCTCGCCGAAAATCTGGCGCGGCTGCACGGCGATTTCGCCGCAAGCCGCGATACCTGAGGCAGAACAGACAGTAACCGACAGAGGAGGCACAACAGAGACAAAAAAAGACCCCCCAGGACATGACATCCCGAAGGGCCGTTCTTACTCGCACTCTGAACGTATCCCCAACAGTTGACTCCTGTCAACAACCGCCATGTCAGCGGATGGGTTTTTTATGTCTTCGTGACAGATTCATGCAGCATATTTCCACAACGCCTTTCGGGCGAAGCCTTCGCGCATCCGATTTCGGAGCCGCGCACATGGCCGAGCAGCCCCTGCCCGATCATTCCCGCGACAAATGGGCGGTGATGAAGGATCTCACTGCCGCGCGTCATGCTTTCGAGCTGCGCGACCGTGATCTGGCAGTGCTCCATGCGCTGCTTTCCTTCCATCCGCACCAGAGTCTCGCCGAGGGCGACGGCACCATCGTCTTTCCCTCCAACGCCCGGCTGGCCGAGCGGGTGCATGGCATGGCCGAGAGCACCCTGCGGCGGCATCTGGCGGCGCTGGTTCGCGCTGGGGTGATCCTGCGCCACGACAGTCCCAACGGCAAACGCTACGCCCGGCGCAGCGGGGCCCGGATCAGCGTCGCCTATGGCTTCGACCTGCGCCCCCTGGTCCTGCGCGATGCGGAGATCGCCGCCGCAGCCGAAGCCGCCCGCGCAGCCGACGCCAGGCGCAAATCCCTGCGCGAGGCAGTTGTGCTGTGCCTGCGTGACATCGCCCAGCTCCTCGCCTATGGGCGCGACCGGTGGCAAGGCAATTGGGATGAGATTTCCGACGGTCTCGCGCTGATGAACCGCGCGCTGCGCCGCAAGCTCAGTCTCGAGGATATCGGCGGGCTGCACCGCACGGCCCATGAATTGCGCGAGAAGGTCAAGGCCCTGATCCCGCAGGAGAAAACCGGGGAAATGAGCGGCAGTGGGGTTGTAAATGAGCGGCACACAGAGGAATCAGATAAAATAACCTATGATTCCGAAGTAGCTGAGAAAACGGTAAGGGAAACTGCGCCCGATGTGAGCGGGACGCGAACCAACGGGGCACCTCCGACCCCCCTGCCCCGCCGCAACACGCCTCCGGACCTCCCCCTCGGCCTTGTCCTGTCGAGCTGCAGCGAAGCGCTGGCCTATGCCACTGCGCCGATACGCAACTGGACGGACCTGATCCGCCTGGCCGATTTCCTCGCACCGATGATGGGCGTCGATCGGCGGACCTGGCAGGGCGCCTGCAACGTCATGGGACCAGCCGAGGCCGCGATCACCCTGCTCGCCCTGCTCCAGCGCCAATCGGCGATCCGCAACCCCGGAGGCTATCTGCACAGCCTGACACAGAAGGCCGCCATGGGGCGTTTCTCCGCCGCGCCGATGATCATGTCGCTCTTGCCGACGGAGGGACACCGGGCGGCCTAGCGATGGCCGGCAGAGGGGCCGGTCGCCGAGAGCGCGAAAGCGGCTCTGATTGGGCGGAACAGTCTCTGTTGCGTATGGCGCGGTTGCCGGGAGCAGGCGGTTGACGGCTGTCAACTTTGGGTGCTGAACCCCTGCCCTCGGGTTTGAATGGTACCGGGCTTCGGGAAGTTGACGGTTGTCAACTTTTGCTTCGGGGCATGTGGGAGGTCCCCGCTTTTGCGGGAATGACCCCTCCCCGTTTCAGAGATACATCTTGACCAGCATCCAGATCCCCATGCCGAGCATCATCAGGTTTTCGGTGAGCGAGACGAACCCGAGCGGCACGTTGGAGCTGCCGCCGACGCAGGCGCATTTGAGCTCGCGCTTGTCGATATAGACCGCCTTGAACACCGAGATCGCACCGATCGTGCCGATCACGATGGCCACCGGCGAAGCGATCCAGATCAGCGCTCCGGCGGTCATCAGGATCCCGGCCAGCGCCTCGCCGAAGGGATAGATCTTGCCATAGCGCACCCAGCGCCGCGCCAGCAGGTCGTAATTGAGGAACATCGTGGAAAAGCTCTCGACATCCTGCAGTTTCTGAACCGCAAGGAAGCACATGGAAATCGAGATGAACCATTCAAAGCCGCGCAGGGTCAGCAGATTGTCGAAGACATACCAGGACAGGCCTAGCGCCATCAGAAACGCCACCGCGAAGATCGCGATCACCGGCTGGTAGGACGTGTCGGAACGTTCCTCCTTGGGGGCGTCCTTACCAAAATGGACCCGCAGATCGTCATAGCCGCCGATGCGCTGGCCGCCGATGAAGGTCTGCGGCGTGGTCTCGACGCCATGTTGTTTCATGAATTCGTCGGTCTGCGCGCGCGTGGTGAGGTGGTGGTCTTCCACCTTGTAACCCTCGCGTTCGAGCAGATCCTTGGATTTGAGCCCATAGGGGCACAGATGATCGGGCATCACCATCCGGTAAAGCGTGGCGATGTTGCTGCCATTATCCTTTGCCATGTTCACCCTCCTCGGTTGCTGTCTTGTCAGAACAACAACCTTCCAGCGTCGGAGGGTTCCCGAACGGCGCGCGCGGGTCGGCCGGTTCGCAGCCTTTCCGCGCGAAGTCTGCGGGCGGCGCGCATGGCCGCCCGCATAATCCGGCTCAGCGGCGGCGGCGATCCTGCAGCGTCAGGGCGCCATCGCCGTCGCGGTCCATATTTTCGACGATGTCACCGAAGCGCGCGTCCATTTCAGCGGCGCTGATCAGCCCGTCGCCATCAGCGTCAAGTTCCTGAAACCGGTCCACCATCCGGGCGCGGGTCATCTCGCGGTAGAGCGTGTCGAATTCCTCGATGCTGAGCGCGCCGTCACCGGAGGCATCGACCTCGGCGAGCTTGGCGGCGCGGTAGCTGTCGATCTCCTCCTGGGTCACGGCCTTGTCGCCGTCGGCATCGATCGCCGCGAAGAGGTTGCGCATCATCTCGCCGCCGCCGTGCATGCCGCCGTGCATGCCCCCGCGCATCCCGCCGTGGCGGTGATGACCGGCGTGACGTTTGCCGTCCTTGCCGCGATGCGCCTTTTCATCGCGATGCGTCGCCCGGTCCGCCGGGGCTTCCTGCGTGGTCTCGGCCGAGTCGGATGCGGTCGGCGCGGTCTGGGCCGTGGCGACCATGGCGCCGGTGCCGATCATCCCGATGATCAGGAACGTGGTGGGGAGAAGCTTGCTGCGTGTCATCTGTCTTCCTTTCGAGTGAAGTTTGTCTTTCAGGTGATCTTTGTCTCGGAGACGTTGCGTTCCGATGGGCTCAATATGGGGCATTCTGCGCCGCCATATGTGTCAGCGCGACCGGGGCTTTGTCGCGGATTGTAGCGCCGCGCGGAGCTGATACAAATCGCGACAAATTTCTCCTCTATGCGTTGCTTTGCGGGATGCTAAGACGGGGCAGACGCAACCCTGACCGGAGCCGCAATGTGAGCGAAGCGCCAGCGCCGCAGATCCTGATCGTCGATGACGCGCGCGATATTCGCGAGCCGCTGGGGCAATATCTGCGCAAGCAGGGCTACCGCACGCGGCTCGCCGCCAATGCCGGCGAGGCGCGCCGGGCGCTCGGCGAGGCGCGGTTCGATCTCGTGGTGCTCGACATCATGATGCCCGGCGAGGATGGGCTCAGCCTGTGCCGCTGGCTGGTCGGGCAGGGCGGGCCGCCGGTGATCCTGCTGACGGCGATGGCCGATGAGACCGACCGGATCGTCGGGCTCGAGCTCGGTGCGGACGATTACCTGATCAAGCCGTTCAACCCGCGCGAATTGCTGGCGCGGATCCGTGCGGTGCTGCGCCGCGCGCCGCCCGTCGAAGAGGCGATCCCTTCCGGGCGGCGGCGTTTCGGCAGTTGGCTCCATGACCCGGCGCTGCAGGCGCTGGAAGACGAGAGCGGCAGACAGGTGAGCCTGACCTCGGGCGAGAACCGGCTGCTGATGGTGCTGCTGGCGCATCCGCGGGTGGTGCTGAGCCGCGATCGGCTGCTGGATCTCACCGCCGGGCGCGACGCCAAGGCCTATGACCGGGCGATCGACAACACGGTCAGCCGCCTGCGCCGCAAGATCGAGCGCGATCCGAAGGCGCCGCGGATCATCGTGACCGAATGGGGCGGGGGCTATATGCTGGCCACCGACGTGGCGGAGGTTTGAGCGGGCGGCTGCGGCTGCTGCCCGACGGGCTGGCCGGGCGTTTCGCGCTGCTGCTGATCTGCGCGCTGATCGCGGCAAATCTGGTGGCGCTGGTGCTGCTTGGCTTCGAACGCGGGCGGCTCGACCGGGCGGCGAAGCGGGAGCGGGAGATCGAGCGGGTGGTTTCGCTGGTGCCGGCCATCGAGGCGGCGCAGCCGCAGCGCCGCGGGGCGATTGCCCGCGAGGCCTCGACAAGGTTCTCGCGCCTCTCGGTCGATCCCCAACCCCTGGTGGCTGAGGCCCCAGAGTCGCGGCGCTCGCGCCTGCTGCGCCGCGAGCTGGGCGAGGCGCTGGTGGGGCGCGAGGTCCGGGCGGCGATCCTGCGCGCGGGGCACGGGGGGCATCACGGGCGGCAGGGGCAGCGCGAGGTCATCGTCGTGTCGATCCGCCTGTCTGCGCCGGACGCGGGGCCACAGCAATGGCTGAACGCGCGCTCGCGCGGCGGGCGCGCCCCGCCACGGGGTCTGCCGGGGCGGATGTTCCTGACGATCCTCGCGCTTTCGCTGGTCACGGTGCTGCTGGTCGGGCTGCTCTTCCTGCGGCGGCTGACCCGGCCTCTGGCAGCGCTGGAACGGGCGGCGCGGGCGGCCGGGCGGGGCGATCGCGATGCGCGGGTGCCGGAGACCGGGGCGCGGGAGATGCGACAGGCGGCGGCGGCCTTCAACGACATGCAGGAGCGGATCGCCCGGTTCGAGGCGGAGCGGATGCGCACGCTCGCGGCCGTCGGGCATGATCTGCGCACCCCGATCACCTCGCTGCGGATCCGCGCCGAGATGCTCGCCGAGGACGAGGGCGCGCCGATGATCCGCACGCTGGATGACATGACGGTGATGGCCGAGGGGCTGATCGCCTATGCCCGGGGCGCGCGGGACAGCGAACCGGTGTCGCGGCTGGCGCTGGGGTCGCTGCTGGCGCGGCTCTGCGAGGAACGCGGCGCGGTGCTGTCCGTGTCGCAGGAGGTCGAGATCGACGGGCGGCCGGTGGCTTTGCGCCGGGCCTTCGGCAATCTCATCGACAATGCGCTGCGCTATGGCGGCGGCGCGGCGCTGCGGCTCGAGAGACGGGGCAGGGAGGCTGTGGTCATCGTGGAGGATGCCGGGCCGGGCATCGCGCTGGAGCGGCTCGAGACGATATTCGAGCCTTTCGTGCGCGGCGAGGAGAGCCGCAGCGCGGAGACCGGCGGCGCCGGTCTGGGGCTGGCCATCGCGCGCAATATCCTCACCGCGCATGGGGGCGGCATCGCGTTGGAGAACCGGGCCGAAGGCGGGTTGCGGGCTGTTGTGAGACTGCCGCTGGCAGCCCGGTCCTGAGACCAGGCGCCGCTCGTCGCTTTCGCCTGCGGCGTACGCAGGAACCATTCGCCCCGGTTCGGGTTGAGCAAGAATGACGCATGTTGCGACCGGTGCCCGTGGTGCCGAACGACGGCAGGGTCACCTTGAAATTCAGCATTTCAGAACGGGAGCGACAGATGGACAAGATCGATCTTGGCAAGGGCGGCGAACCGCGCCAGCAGACGGAGGATCGCGACGAGACCATGACCTCGGCGCAGGGCGCGCCGATGGCGGACGACCAGAATTCGCTGAAGGCCGGGCCACGCGGGCCTGTGCTGCTCGAAGATCACATGATGCGGGAGAAGATCTTCCATTTCGATCACGAGCGCATTCCCGAGCGCGTGGTACATGCGCGGGGCTATGGCGTGCACGGGCATTTCGAGCTGACCGAGGCGATCCCGGAATTGTCCTGCGCGGATATCTTCCAGCGGGTCGGCGAGAAGACCCCGACCTTTACCCGTTTTTCAACCGTAGCGGGAAACAAGGGCTCCCCCGACGTGGCGCGGGACGTGCGCGGCTTTGCCACCAAGTTCTACACCCAGGAGGGCAATTGGGATCTGGTGGGCAACAATATCCCGGTGTTCTTCATCCAGGATGCGATCAAATTTCCCGATCTGGTCCATTCGGTGAAAGCGGCGCCGGATCGAGGCTTTCCGCAGGCGCAAAGCGCGCATGACAATTTCTGGGATTTCATCTCCCTGTCGCCGGAAGCGGTGCATATGACCCTGTGGACCATGTCGGACCGGGCGATTCCGCGCTCCTTCCGGTTTATGGAAGGGTTCGGGGTGCATACGTTCCGGCTGGTCAATGCCAAGGGCAAGTCGCATTACGTGAAGTTCCACTGGAAGCCGAGGCAGGGGCTGCAATCGGTGGTGTGGAACGAGGCGCTGAAGATCAACGGGGCCGATCCCGATTTCCACCGCCGCGACATGTGGGATGCGATCGACGCGGGCGATTATCCGCGATGGGATCTGGGGATTCAGGTCTTTGACGACGATTTCGCCGATCAGTTCGAATTCGACATTCTCGACGCGACCAAGCTGATCCCCGAGGAGCAGGTGCCGGTGCGGATCATCGGCACGCTGACGCTCGATGCCAATGTCGATAATTTCTTCGCCGAGACCGAGCAGGTCGCCTTCTGCACCCAGAATATCGTGCGCGGCATCGACCAGACCAATGACCCGCTGCTGCAGGGGCGCAATTTTTCCTATCTCGACACACAGATCAAACGGCTCGGCGGGCCGAACTTCACCCATATCCCGATCAACGCGCCGAAATGTCCGGTGCGGCATTTCCAGCAGGACGGGCATATGGCGATGCACAATCCCAAGGGGCGGGTGAATTACGAGCCCAATTCCTGGGGTGCGGAGGGCGGTCCGCGGGAGAATCCGAAGCTCGGGTTCGAAAGCTATCCGGCCGAGGTCGAGGGGGTGAAGCAGCGGGTGCGTTCGGAGACCTTCGCGGATCACTACAGCCAGGCGCGGCAATTCTGGATCTCGCAGACCGAGACCGAGCAGCGCCATATCGCCAATGGCTACACTTTCGAGCTGTCGAAATGCCAGGAGGAGCGGATCCGGCTGCGGATGCTGAGCCATCTGATGAATGTGCATGACGATCTCGCCGCGATGGTGGCCAAGGGGCTCGGGGTCAGCGACATGCCCGACCCGGCGACACCGGCGCGCGCGCCGATCACCGATCTGCCGCCGTCGGATGCGCTCAGCATCCTGAAGAACGGGCCGGACAGTTTCGCCGGGCGCAAGCTCGGGCTCTATGTCTCGGACGGGGCCGATGCGGCGCTGGTCGCGGCGCTGGAGGATTCGTTCGAGAAGGAGGGCGCGATGGTCGCGATCGTGGCGCCGCATATCCAGGGCGCGAAGCTTTCGGACGGCAGCATGAAGGCGGCGGATGAGAAGATCGACGGCGCGCCTTCGGTGGTTTTCGACGCCGTGGCGCTGGTCTTCTCGCAGGAAGAGGGCAAGACGCTGGCGGCGGACAAGCCGAGCCAGGATTTCCTCAGCGATGCCTTTGCCCATGCGAAATTCATCGCCTGGACCGATGCGGCGAAACCGTTGATGAAACAGGTCGGCGTCGCCGACAAGATCGACGGCGGCATGATTGAGATCGACAAGGGCAATGTCGATGCCTTCGTAACCACCTGTCGCAAGCTGCGCTTCTGGGAGCGCGAGACCATGTGATCCGGGGCGCGCGGGCCGGGGATGTGTTTCCGGCCCGCGACCGATGGACTTTGCAAGCTGACGCCACGTCGTTCTTCAACCTAGATGGATGACATCGGCGGTGCGGGAACATATGTGGAACATATGGCAAAGCAATCTCTCGAACAGAAGCTGGCGATCCTCAGCGATGCGGCGAAATACGACGCCTCCTGCGCCTCCTCGGGCTCGTCCAGACGCGACTCGCGCGATGGCAAGGGGCTCGGCTCGAATGATGGCAGCGGGATCTGTCATGCCTATGCACCCGACGGACGCTGTATCAGTCTCTTGAAGATCCTGATGACCAATTTCTGCATCTATGATTGCAGCTATTGCATCAACCGGGTGTCCTCCAACGTGGAGCGTGCGCGTTTCAGCGTCGATGAGGTGGTCAAGCTCACCATCGAATTCTACCGGCGCAATTACATCGAGGGGCTGTTCCTGTCCTCCGGGGTGATCCGTTCGCCCGATGCGACGATGTCCGATATGGTGCGGATCGCGCGCAAGCTGCGCCATGAAGAGAATTTTCGCGGATATATCCATCTCAAGACGATTCCCGACGCCGCGCCGGAGCTGATCGCCGAGGCGGGGCTGCTGGCCGATCGGCTGTCGATCAATGTCGAGCTGCCCTCGGATGCGGCGGTGAAGCAATATGCGCCGGAGAAGAAGCCCGAGCAGATCCGCAAGGCGATGGCCGATGTGCGGATGCGCAAGGAAGCGGGGAAGGAGAGCAGTTTCAGCGGCAAGCGTCCGCCGCGCTTCGCGCCTGCCGGGCAATCGACGCAGATGATCATCGGGGCGGACGGGTCCAACGATGCGGCGGTGCTCGGGCAATCGACGCGGCTCTATGCGAGTTACGGGCTGAAGCGGGTCTATTACTCCGCCTTCTCGCCGATCCCGGACAGTTCGTCGAAACTGCCGCTGGTACGGCCGCCGCTGCAGCGCGAGCACCGGCTCTATCAGGCCGATTGGCTGCTGCGGTTCTACGATTTCCAGCTCGACGAGATCACCTCGGTGAGCGTGGACGGCAATCTCGATCTCGAGGTCGATCCAAAGCTTGCCTGGGCACTGGTCAACCGGCATGTCTTCCCGCTCGACGTCAACCGGGCGAGCCGGGAGATGTTGCTGCGGGTGCCGGGGTTCGGGGTGAAGACGGTGAACCGCATTCTCACGACGCGCCGTCACCGGGCGTTGCGCTATGAGGATATCACCCGCATGGGCGCGGCGATGAAGAAGGCGCGCAGCTTCATCACGGCGGAGGGCTGGAGCCCCGGGGCCTTGGTCGACAGCGCCAATCTGCGCGCCCGTTTCGCGCCGCCGCCCGAACAATTGTCGCTGTTCTGATGCAGCGCGTGATGATTCCCAAGATCGGCGCGGCGGAGGCCTGGCGCGATGCGGCGCGGCGGTTCCTGGCGGCGGGTGTCGCGCCGGAGCAGATCATCTGGGGCGACAGCGGCACGGCGCCGGACCTGTTCGGCGCGGATGAGCCGCCGGGCGACGGTGCGCCGGTGACGGTGTCGCGCTCCTTCGTGGCGTTGGCGAATGCGGTGGTCTGGCACAGCGATCCGGAACGTTTCGCGCGGCTCTATGCGTTTCTGTGGCGGCTGCGCGGTGCGCCGCAATTGATGAGCGATCGGGGCGATGCGGACCTGGCGCGGCTGCGCGGCATGGAGAAGAACGTGCATCGCTGCCAGCACAAGATGAAGGCCTTCGTGCGCTTTCGCGAGATCGGCGCGCCGGACGCGCCGCGCCGCTCCTTCGCGGCCTGGTTCGAGCCGACGCATCATACGGTCGAGCCGACGGCGACATTCTTCGCGCGTCGCTTCGCCGATATGGACTGGCGCATCCTGACGCCGGATGTCTGCGCTGTTTTCGAAGGCGGGCAGCTGTCCTTCGAGGAGGGGCGGGCGCGGCCCGACCTGCCGGAAGACGCCGGGGAGCAGCTCTGGGTCACCTATTTCCGCAACATCTTCAACCCGGCGCGGCTGAAGGTGCAGGCGATGCAATCGGAAATGCCGAAGAAATATTGGAAGAACATGCCCGAGGCGGCGGCGATCCCCGATCTGATCGCTTCCGCCCCGGCCCGTGCCCGCGCCA
The DNA here is from genome assembly GCF_042685005.1 of Sulfitobacter aestuarii. Taxonomy (NCBI): domain Bacteria; kingdom Pseudomonadati; phylum Pseudomonadota; class Alphaproteobacteria; order Rhodobacterales; family Roseobacteraceae; genus Sulfitobacter; species Sulfitobacter aestuarii. Next base: position 98,963 of record NZ_JBHUMP010000008.1, read on the forward strand.
TGGCGGAGGCGGCGCCGACCCTGCCGCCGCGCCGCATGGCACAGGTACAGGCGCAGCTGGCGGGTTGCGCCTCGGCCTGGAGCGGGCCGGAGGGTGCCTTGCCCGAGGCGATCGCCGCCTGTACCCGCTGCCCGCTGCACCGCGCCGCGACGCAGGCGGTGGTGGGGGAGGGGCCGAAGGATGCGGATCTGATGATCGTCGGGGAGCAGCCGGGGGATCAGGAGGATCTGAGCGGTCGCCCCTTCATCGGCCCGGCGGGGCAATTGTTCAATGAGCTCGCCGCCGGGGCCGGGCTCGACCGGCGGAACGCCTATGTCACCAATGCGGTGAAACATTTCAAGTTCACCCCGCGCGGTCGGCGGCGGATTCATCAGCGGCCCAACAGTTCGGAGATCGAACATTGCCGCTGGTGGCTCGACGCGGAGCTGGCGGAGGTGAAGCCGAAGCTGGTGCTGGCGATGGGCGCGACCGCGGTGGAGAGCCTCACGGGGTCGCGTGCCGCTGTACTGTCGCGGCGCGGCAAGGTCGAGACGGGCAGGGGCGGGGAGCCGGTGCTGATCACCCTGCATCCTTCCTATCTGCTGAGATTGCCCGATCCGCAGGCGCGGGCCGATGCCAGTGCCGCATTTCAGGAGGATCTGCGCAGCGCGGTGCGGATGATTTCCTGATCCGTGCTCGCAGCATGGTCGCCCGGCGCGGCGGAACCGCGCCGGGCCGCGGCCTCAGCCCTTGGCGTCGAGGTTGCGCGAGCGTTCGGCGAGGTCGGTCATGAAATCATCCGACTCGTAGATCTTGTCGAGCGCCTGATCGAGCTTGCCGACCGCGTCGCTTTCGCCGAGCGCGTCGGCAAAGGCCTTGGCGGTGCCGAAACCGGCGATGCCGTAATGGCACAGGCGCTGGTATTGCGCGATGATCGCCACGTCGAGCGCGGCGTCGGACATGTCGCTGTCGAGCGCGTGTTTATGGGCCTCCTTGACCAGCCCCTCCATGCCCTTGCAATGCTCCTTCTGGACCTCGGCACCGCTGTCGCGCAGCAGCGATTGCAGCAGCGAGACATGCTGGTCGATCCCGTCCTTGGCCCTGGTGAGCCGGTCGGACAATTTGCTGTCCGACGCCCGGTCGGCCATTTTCGACACGACCTGTGACATCTGTTCATTGGCTGACCACAGGTCCTGCAGTTCTTCGATGTATAGATCTTTCAACGTCGTCATTTCGATACTCCGTTCGTTTCTGCCATCGGCAGCCCAGAGGTCTGGGAAGGTCAGGGTATGGATGTCAGCGTGTCGGTGACATCCGGCGGCACAGGATCCGGCTCGAAAGACGGAAGTTCCTGTATTCCGTTGTCTTTCCTGCGGCTCGCCGGGCGGGCAGCGGCGCGGATCGGCCAGGCGTGCGGCGTTTCGGGATGCAGCAGGGCTTCGAGATGGGCGATATGTTCGGGCAGGGAGTCGAGATGCAGCGGTTCGTAATCGCGCCCCTCGGGCGGCCAGTGAGGCAGCCTGTCGCGTCGATGCCAGAGCCAGCTCGGCGGCGGCAGCGCGGAATCGATCCGGTAGCGCTGTTGCGACAGGCGGCGGCGCAGGGTGTCGGACATGCCGCCCGGCGCGCGGCCCGAGAGCCGCAGCGACGCCTGCACCCGCACGTCATTGGCATGGGCAACGTGAAAGCCCGCGCCCTTGAGCCGCCGCACGATGTCGCGGTCCTCGCCGCATTGCAGCGGGGCGAAACCGCCGATCGACTGGTAGGCGCTGGCGCAAAAGGCGAGGCTGGCGCCGGGGGCCTGTCCGTGATGGGGCAGGGGGTTTGCCGGTTCGGGCGCGTGGCGGCGATAGAAGGCAAGCACCAGCGCGCGGTAGCGTTTCTCCAGCGTGGCACCTTCGATATCGAGGTCATCGGGGCCGTAATGTTCTTGCGTCCGATCGGGGGTATCGCCAGCGCCGCGCGCCGTCAGGGCGGCGGCTTCGCCGGTGAGCGGGGCGATATTGCCGCAGACCGCCGCGCTCCTTTCCAGATGGTGGAGATTGCGCGCGATCCAGTCCTGCGCGACGATGCAATCGGCATCGGTGGTGAGGATGTAGCGCAGCCCCGGCATCTCGGCGAGCGCCTGTGCCGCGCCGATACGGCGGGCGGTGCCGACGCCTTCGCGCGGGCCCAGTGTGAGGTTGCTGATCCGAGCCGGAACGGCGGCGTCGCGACACAGGCGTTCGGCGCGGGCCGCGGTGGAATCCTCGCTGTTGTTGACAACGACATGCAGTTTCAGCCGCTCCGGCATCTGTGCGAGCAGCGGCGTCAGGCAGGCCTCGATCCGCGCCGCCTCGTTGCGGGCCGGGATGACGATGGCGATGTCGCGCTGCCCGCTCATCCGCGCATCTCCGGCAGGCCACGGTCGATGCGGTAGCCGGGCGCGGGGCGGCACGTCTCGAAACGAGGTCTGCCCGCCAGCGCCGCGATGAAATGGCAGAGCGCTTCCTCACCGGACAATTGATCGCCGGTATCCCCGAGATAGCTGACGCAGAGCAGCTCCGCATCGGGCCAGAGCCGGATAATGCGTTCGGCGAGATCGAGGATGTCGGGCGGGCTGAGGAAATAGAGGAATTCCGAGATGATGATCAGGTCGAATGCGCCGGGCGGCAGGGGGCAGGGGAAGAACCGCTGTTCGAAACGCGCGTTCGGCAGGGCGCGCCGCGCTGCCGCGATGGCTTTGGCGACGGCGTCGATCCCGGTATAGCTCGCGCAGCGCGGCGCGAGATGGCGGGCCAGCGCCCCGTTGCCGCAGCCGATCTCCAGCGCAGCGGCGTAATGCGGGCGCGACAGGGCGGCGGCGGTGGCCCGGAACTTGCCCTGTTCATAGGCGCTTTCGGCGAAATTCCAGGGATCGTCGCTGTCTGCATAGATCCGATGCAGATGTTCGATGGGCACGCTCATGGCTGGCTGCTCCAGTAGATTTCATCCTCTTCGGCGAAATGCGCAACGAAGGCCGGGTCCATGGTGAAGCCCTGCGGATCGTCGGTGACGCATTTTCCGAGCTGGCTGTGATGGCAGGCGATGGCCGCGCGTTTGGCGGCGCGGTGGGCACCGGGGCCGAGGCGCAGCGGCCGGTGATGCGCGATAAGGGCGTCGAAATCGGGCGCATTCCAGCGCGACCAGATCGGATAGGAATAGAGCTTCAGCCCCGGTTGCCGGGCCAGCACAAGCCGCGCGATCCGGGCGGCGGTCTTGTGATCGCAATGTTCGTCCTCCGTGGCCGGGGCGAAGAGATGGCGTGCACCCAGCCTTTCTGCAGTCCCTGCGATCCGCTCGGCGATCTCCTCCGGGTTGTGATCGTGCAGCGCACTGTCGCGCAGGCCGTACCAGCTCAGGTCCTCCGCACCGCCGCCGAGGCTTTCGAGCGCTGCCGTCAGCTCGCGGCGCCGCTGCTCGGCCAGCCGCTCTGGCGGCCAGTCGCGCGAGCCGGGATGCGACGCGCTGCCGTCGGTGAGGCAGATCACATTGGCCCCGTGATGGGCGAAACCATGGGCAAGCAGGGCACCGCAGCCGAGGCTTTCGTCATCGGGATGCGGTGCCAGCACGAGGATCGGCGCGCCGCCGCACAACATCTCGGCTGTGATCGAGGGCCAGGGCGCGCTCATTCCAGCAGCTCCCAGACCGCGCCGTCGCGCAGGAAGGCGTGATCGGCAAAGCGCATCAGGAAGGCGTCGCGCGCCACCTGCCGCAGATAGACCGAGAGGTCGCGTGCCCGGCGTCCGGTCACCGAACCGGCGTCGAAATGCGCCAGTCCGAGGCTCTGTTCGACCGCCCTGATCGTATCGAGCGCCACTTCCTCGGTCAGGAGGCGGGCGGAGATCGACAGGGCGACGGCCCGATCGGCGGGGGCCTCGGCTGCCTGAAGCGCGGCGCGTTCGGTCAGCTCCACGGCCGCCAGGGCGCGCATCAGCACCGGCGCGAGCCGGGTCTTCTGGGCCTCGTTGTCCATGCGGCCCATCTCGCGCAGCTGCGCCGTGGCGGCATCGATCAGACCCAGCGCGCCGCCGATCTGCAGCGCCGCGATGCGCCAGACCCCGGCGATGAAATGCGGCTCGTTGAAGTAATCGCCCGGCCCGCCGAGACGATCGCCGCGCGGCAGGGGCAGGCCGGTGAAATCATAGGCGCCCGAGGCGGTTGCCCTCATCCCCGGCATCTGCCAGCGGGCGGGATCGGCGCGCGCCGCGTCGCGCACATCGACCAGCGCGAGCTGCGGCCCCAGCGGCGTGCCGACAGTCACGATGGCATGGCTCAGGACGCCGAGGCCGGAGGCAAATTTCTTGCCGCCGCTCAGCCGGTCGCCGCTCTTGGAAAAGGTCAGCGGCAGTGTATCGTCGGCCCCCCATACGCCGAAGAGGCCATCCTGCGCCAGCAGCTCCTTCGCCTTCGCCTGCAACGGAGCATCGCCATGCACGCGGATCAGGTAGAGCGCGTTGACATGCCCTTCCCAGAGCCGTCCGAGCGAGAGATTGACGGCGCCGATCCGCATCAGCCGCCGGGCGGTCCGTCGCGGCGCCTCGCGCCCGTCGTCATGCAGCAGCCCGGCGTCGCGCAGCAGGGCGAGCGAGGCCGCGATATCGCCGCTGCCGCGATCCTCCGCCATGGCGTTCTCGGCCAGCGGCGCGAGCAGATCCTCCAGAGGATCCGTCCCGGTCATGGCGCTGCTGCGCAAGATGCGCGAAGGTTTGCTCGCGGTTTGCATTCATCCCACCCTGACTTGCCTGAATTCGGGTTCAACGCCGAGCGCGGTCCGAAGGATCCCGGCCCAGTCCTCGCGCAGCTGCGAAAGGCGGAAACAGGGCTTGCCGACAATCCGCGGCGGCGCGGCCTGCCAGGCGCGGATCCGCGACAGGATCGCCTCGGGATCATTCGCGTCGAGCAATTGCCCGGCGGTGGACACCACCTCGTCATTGGCGCCGAGTCCGGCATGGGCGAGCACTGGCGTGCCGACGGCGTTGGCTTCGGCCAGCACCAGACCGAAGGTCTCGGCGAAGCCGGTCTGCGGATAGAAAAGGCAGAGCGACTGGCGCATCTGGCGGATCAGCGCGGCATGGGACAGCGTGCCGAGCGAGACGACATTCTGCGGCACCGGCCCGGCATCCCAGCGCAGATAGCCGGGATCGGCCAGTGCCAGGGTGAGCTCGGGCAGGGCGCGACGCAGCCTGTCGAAGCGCGCGAAGACCTCCGCCAGCCCCTTGTGCGGCGAACTGGCGTAGAGCAGCCGGTTGCGGCGGCGCGGCGTGTCATCAGGCGCCAGTCCGTCGGCGATCGGGTTATAGACATGCAAGATATCCGGCAGTGGCCCCGGTGACAGGAAGTCGCGCAGCTCGGCAACATGGCTCCGCGAGACGCAGATCACCGCAATCCCGGCGCGGTGCAGCGCCGCGCCCATGCGCCGGTTGTGACGTCCCGGATGCACATGCAGCCAGAGAAAGATCGGCAGGTCGGGATGGGCCTTGCGCAGTTTCACCGCCACTTTCCAGGCGTTGATGACGATGATCGCCTCGGCGTCGAGCCGCTCGATCTGGCAAAGCGGCCGCAGCACGCCCGCAGGCGAGTCCTGCACCCGGTCGCGGCCCTTCTGGTAATGAGTGAAGGCGAAATCGTCGCCGAGCGCCCGGGCGATCCGCAGCACCGTCGCCTCGGTGCCGCCCAGCCCGCCCGCGGTCAGCGATGCGGGGGAATAACCCTCGCGGCACATCGGATCGACCAATGCGATCCTCGGCTTGAGCGGGGTGTAGCTCATCTGTCGTGCCGTGCCGTCTGGCCAAGCGGCGTCAGGGCGCGCACGGGAATAATCAGGACCAGCAACTTCATTCACCCCCAGGTGTCATGCGGAACATCCGACGCGGAATACCAGATACGCAAAGGGCAACAATCGCCCTGTCGGGGGAGGAACGCCGGGATCGGCATCCGGTTCCGGGACAATGCCGATTTCAGCAGGAAAAATGTAATTGAAACAAAGGCTTGAGAAGGCAACCCGACAGGTTACGAAAATCAGCACGCCGCAGCATTCAACCAGGTTAAACCGGCGTGAAATTCATTTGTCAGGAAACCACGAGGTGTCGAGATCATCGTAGTGATTGGTGAAATCGGTCAGCTCGATCAACGCCTCTTCACGCAGCAGCCGCACCTTGCCGTCGCCGCGTTGCAGGTAGCCTTTCTGTTCCATCTGCAGCAGCGTCTTGGAGACATAGACATTGGTCAGGCCGAGGTAATCGGCGATCTGGCTCTGGGTGAGGGGCAGCCGGAATGTATCGGTCATCGACGGGTTGGTGATCCGCAGCCGCGCGATGAGATCGAGGAACAGGTAGCCGATCCGCTCCTCGGCGCTCATCCGCCCCATGGCACGCAGCAGGTCGATGAAGGTGACCTGTTCCCGCAGCGCGATCGACAGCAGCAGCGCCGAAAGGCGCGGGGATTCGCGCAGGATCAGGTCGAGCGCGGATTTCGGGAAGGGGCAAAGGGTCACCGGCTCGGCGGTGCTGAGCGTGGTACTGCGGCAATTGAGGGCGACATCGCGCAGGCCGATGATATCGCCCGGATGGTGCAGCTGCACGATCTGGCGACGGCCATTGGGCATGTCCACATAGCTGAAGGCCCAGCCCTCCTTGACCACGAAGAGCTCGGTATTGCGGTCCGCGAGGCGATAGACATCGGTATGGGTGGCATAGTTGCGCTCGGTCTTCTCGATCTTCGCGAGCCGCGCCCTGTCCTCCGGGCCAAGCGTCACGTAACGGGAGAGCTTCATCACCAGGCAGCTCGATCGGTCGGTCATGTCCTTGCTACCTTTCCGGGTGAGCCTCTGGGTCTGGATCGGCGGCCCCTGGCCGCACCGCGATGGTGCCGGTGCGCCCTGCCAAGTCTGGAATAAAACGCCGCTTCGCGGTGCAATGTTCCGCGCCCGCGTCGCTCCGCCGGGAGGCTGCAGAAAGAGACGCTCTCGAGCAGGGCGTGCCACCCTGTAGAACCGGAGCGGGAACCCGGGCGGTTGCTGGCCGGTTTGTTTGTCATTAACGCATATTGGCGAGACATGTTGTGACGGCCGAATCTTCCCGAAATCTGAGATCAATCGCCCTCGCGCTCGGCCTGTTGCTCGTCGCGGCCTGTCGTCTGCCGCTCGATCCGGAATCGACCAGCGAGGAGGTCACGGGCGGGGTTCTGAAAGTCGGGCTGCTGATGCGGCCGCTCGATGCACCGGACCGTCAGGCGCTGGAGCGGATCGCGGCGCGGTTCGATGCCACGCCGGAATTGATCGAGGATGATCCGCACAGATTGTTCGCGCGGCTGGAACGCGGGGACCTGCATCTGATCCTCGGGCGTCTGCCCGGTTCGACGCCTTTCGCGGACAAGGTCGCGCTGAGCGATCCTTTTGGAGAACTGCGCCTCGGCGGGGAGCAGGAGGATCGGGTGCTTGCGCTGCGCCAAGGCGAGAACCGCTTTCTCGTCGGGGTCAATCGTGCGCTGAAAGAGGGCCGCTGAATGAGCCGTGAACTGCCCCTGGAGATCGAGAAGAAACTGAAACGCGCGGCCCGGCTCGAATGGTGGACGCTGTTCTGGATGCTGAGCATCATCGGCGTGATGTATTTCGCCATGGGGTCGAGCCAGGCGATGAAGACTGCCTGGATAGAAGACACCCTGAGCCTGATCCCGCCGATCCTGTTCCTCGCGGCGCGGCGGTTCGAGCGCATGGCCCCGACCCGTGCCTATCCTTTCGGGTTTCACCGGATCGGCTCGCTGGCCTTCTTCTTCGCGGCGACGGCGCTGATGGGCATGGGGCTGTTCCTGATCTACGAGGCCGGGCGCGCGCTGATCCTAGCCGAGCATCCGAGCATCGGCGATGTCACGCTGTTCGGCTTCGACATCTGGCTCGGCTGGGTGATGATCGCGGCGCTGGTCTATTCGGTGATCCCGCCGGTGATCCTCGGACGGATGAAAAAGCCGCTGGCCCATGCGACGATGGACAAGGTGCTTTATACCGACGCCGACATGAACGCGGCGGACTGGAAGACCGGGCTGGCCGGGATCGCCGGGATCATCGGCATTGCCTTCGGCCTCTGGTGGGCGGATGCGCTGGCTGCAGGGCTGATCGCCTTCGACATCCTGCGCGACGGGTTGCGCAACATGCGGATTTCGGTGGCGGAGCTGCTCGACGGCGCGCCGCGCGAGCTGGCGACGACGCGGGTGCATCCGATCGTGGACGAATTGCAGGACGAGGTGGCACGGCGTTTTCCCGGCGCCGGGGTCGAGGTGCGCGAGACCGGGCGCTGGGTGCGGGCGAATGTGATCTATCCCGACCGTGAGCTGAGCGAGGCGGCGGCGCGGGCGCTGCTTGGCGACGAGGCCTGGCGGCTGCAGGCGCTCGGGGAGCATCTGCAGGACCTGCCCGGGCCACAGGAAACGGCGCGGGAAAAGGGAGCGGAATAACGCCCGGCTGCTTTCCGAGCGTCGCCGTCTTGGCCTGATCTGCAACATATCCAGTAAGGCGCCTGGAACGGCGCCGCGTCCTCATTCCTCCTTCAGCCGCTCCATTGCCCAGCCGACGCTGAACCCGTGCAGGATCGTCGAGAGCAGGATCACCAGCGCGACCAGCGACCAGAGCTGGACCTCGTTGGCGAATTCCATGTGGCTCCCGGCATAGCAGAGATAATAGATCGAGCCGATGCCGCGCACGCCATAGACCGCGACCACCCCCCGGTCGCGGCGCGCCATGTCGCTGCCGAGCAGGCCGAGCCAACCCGACAGGGGGCGGATCACGAGGATCAGCATCAGCGCGATGAAGACATGGCTCCAGCTCAGATCGGCGAAGAGGACCGGCAGCACGCTGCCGAGCGCCACCAGCAGCAGCGCGGTCAACGCATGTTCGATGGATTCCGAGAAATCGTGCAGGCGCCGGTGGAAGTGATGGTCCTTCTCGATCCGCCGCAGGGTCAGCCCGAGGATCGCCACGGAGATGAAGCCATAGCCCTCGACCAACTCGGTCGAGCCATAGCACAGCAGCACCCCGGCAAAGGCGATGACGCCCGAGCCGGTTTCGGCCAGGACGGAATCCTTGGGCACCGTGAAGAGCACATATCCCAGCGCCTTGCCCCCGACCCAGCCCATCAGCCCGCCGACGACGATCCGGTAGAGCACATCGCGCAGCAGCCAGTCGAGCGCCCAGGTCTCCGGGTTGAGCCCCTGTGCCGCGATGATCAGCCCGAGATAGACGAAGGGAAAGGCCAGCCCGTCGTTGAGCCCGGCCTCGGTGGTCAGGGTGAAGCGCACGGGATGTTCCGCGCCCTCCTGCGGCGGCCCGACCTGCACATCGGCGGCCAGCACCGGATCGGTGGGTGCGAGCACCGCGCCGAGCAGCACCGCGCCGGCCACGGTCAGCCCGCCGAACCAGACCCCGAGCAGCGAGACCGAGAGGATGGTCAGCGGCATGGCGATGCCGAGCATCCGCAGCGTCGGGATCCAGCGTTGCCATGGGCGCAGCATGTCGATGCGCATCCCGGCGCCGAACAGCGCGATGATCACGGTGAGTTCGCTCACCAGTTCCCAGGGCAGGGGCTGCTGGCGCGGGTCCGGCAGGCTCGGCAGGTTCGGCACCAGCAAGGCGGCCAGCGCCCCGAACAGGATCATCAGCGGCGCGGCTGCCGGTTCACGATCCGACAGCAACCGGGGCAGCCAGCGCGCCAGGATGACGATGATGCCGACGACGGCCAATGTGAGGTGATAGGAGGAGAAGGCGAAGAAGGGTTCGTGCTGCAATCTCTGTCCGTTCCTTGTTTCGATGCCTGAGCGGGAGCATCGCCTGTCGGGGCATCTCCCCCGGCGCCCCCTCGATGGAAGGAGAACCCCGCGGGGGCGGCGATGTTCCGGCAAGCGCGGCGCCGCCTCCGCCTCTGCGCCCGTGCAGGTCGCAGAGACGGGGACGCGGGTCACTTTACCGCGAAATAGGAGGCGACCGGGCGACCCTTTCCGTTGGCGTAATCCCGCGCGAGGGCCTGCCAGTCGATGCCTTGCGCGCCCTGCCAGTTCCCGGACCATTCGGCGGCATATTCCGATGCACGTTCTGCCCCCGCTTCGCTTCCTTGCGCCGGGGATGGCTCAGCGGCGCCATCCGCGCCGTCGAGCGCATTGGTCACGGCGAAGTCGATCACCCGCTGCCCCTCGGTGAAGTCATCGAGCGACTGCGCCCATTCCCGGCCCGGCCAGCGCAGCCAGAGACGGCCCGATCCGGGGTCGTATTCGGCGGTGAACAGGGTGCCGAAGCCCTCGGAATGCCGGTCCTGCAACAGCGGTCTGGCAGTGAAATAGCGGTGCAGATCGCCCGGCGTGCTGCGCAGCCCGGCCAGATGGGCATGCCGCTCATAGGTGCGGGTGAAGCCCGCCCGGGCGGGACGCGCGGCACCGCTCTGGTGGTTCGTTGCGATCGGCTGCGGCATCAGGGTGAAGCCGCCGCCGGGATGCATCTCGACACTGGCAATCTGCCCCTCCCGGTCCGCGAGCACCAGGTTATAGGCCATATGCGAGGGCACCCGGCGCAGCACCGCCAGTGCCTCGGCGACAGTGTCGCAGGTTTCGAGCACGTAGCGCAGGATCGTGGTGATCCCGAAACCGGCCCCGGTCTCGCTGCTGCCGCCATAGGCCAGCGCGATGGAAAGCCCGGCCGCGTTGATCCCGTCGGACAGGCCCCAGAGGAATTCGACCATGCCCATCACCTTGCGCCCGCACCAGGCGCTGTGCAGCAGCAGCCCTTCGTTGAGATCCGGCGACAGGTCGTAATTGCGCAGCAGCCGCACCTCGCCGCCCTCGGCCAGCGCGGCGAGTGAACAGCCGCCGAGATAGCGCGGCGGGCACCAGGTGGAGAGGAACCGCGCGGCGCGGTCCCCGCCGCCCGCCAGCTCGACCAGCCGGTCATAGAGGCCGAGCAGTTCGGGCATGTGGCGGGCAAGCGCGGCGCGGCAGGCGACCCGGTCGGGGCCGTCATCGCCGCCCCGGCCGAGGAACCAGGCCTCGTAGGCGGGCCAGGACCGCTCCCAGCGCTGCTGCCATTTCGCGCCGGGCTGTGCCTCGCTGATGGCGTCAAAGGTCATTCGGCTCATGTCAGGCCTTTCGCTGCTGCGGTTCGAGGAAGAAACGGATCATCTCGGCGCTGGCATCCGGCCCTTTCGGGTCCGTATGGCTGCCGCCGGGATGGCCGCCCGACCAGGCGTGACCGAGACCTTCGATCAGCCAGAATTCTGACCGGCTCCCGCCTTCCATGTCCAGGGTGACGCTGCGACGGTAGTCGCGGCCCCCCTGCTGTCCGGTTTCGGTGGTTTGACAGCTTTGCGCCGGGCCGCGCGCCTCGGCCTGTTCGAGGATGCGCTCGCCGTTCGCCGGATGCACCGTGCTGTCGCTGCTGCCGTGAAAGACGATCGTGCGCAGCGCCGAGGCCTGCGGCGCCGGGGCGCTGGCGGGATTGCCGCCCATCGCGGCGAAGGCGGAGGGCACATCGCTGGCGGCGCCGAAGGGCAGGCCGGAATGGGCGCCGACAGCGGCGAAGACATCCGGGTAGGTCTCGCCGAGGATCACCGCCATTGCCGCCCCGGCGGAGAGCCCGGCGACGAAGCTGCGGTCCTGTGGCACGTCATGTTCCGCCATGACCCGCCGCGCGATCCCGGCGAGGATTTCCGGCTCGCCGCGGTCACGGCGCTGGTCGCCCTTGCTGAACCAGTTCCAGCAGCTCTGGGCATTGGCGCCGCGCGATTGCTCGGGATAGATCACCACCAGACCATGCTCTTCGGCGAGCGCGTTCATCCCGGTGCCCCTGGCGAAATCTTCCGGGTTCTGGGTGCAGCCATGCAGCATCATCACGCAGCCCGCCACGCCGTTTCCGGCGGTGGAGGGGACATAGACGCGGTAGTCGCGCCGCCCGGAGCGACCCTCGAACCCGTCATTGCGGAACGTGGCGCCAGCGGGAATATCCGGTGTAACCGCCTGCGGCCCCGCCGCTTTGCCCAGCCCGCCGAGCCCGCCGAGTCCACCGCGGGAAAGCGCATCCTGTATCGTCTGCATCAGGTTGTCGCCGTTCGGAAGGGCGCCGCCCGGCTGGGATGCGGCGGGGGTTCCGCCACTGCCCATCAGCCCATGCTGCGACAGGGTGCGGCGCACCAGATCCTCGGCGGCGCCGAGGCGTGCATCGTCATTGGCCGGACGCTTGGCGCCGACAGTAAAATTCAACATTTGAGTTATCCTTGTGAAAAGGGAATTAAGCTAGCTGATCCGATCTGCCAGCGCTTTCTTGATCTCTGCAGAGGCCTGCAAGGCGCCGAGTACCGTGATCGAGCCGATGCTCTGCAGCGCCAGCTCGGGGGTGACGTCGGCCGCGATCCGCGCCAGGCCGACGACCTTGACATGCAGCATCTCACCGGCATCGCGCAAAGCTTCGAGGTCGGCCCGGCTGTAGTCGCGCAGGCCGAGCTCCATCGTGTGGCGTTCGACCGACCTGCTGACCACCTCGGCGTGGCTGTCTATCTGGTTGCGGATCGCGGTGCGGATGAAGTCGCTCCGGTTGGAATAGAAGCCTTCCTGCACCAGAAGATCGATGCGGCCGAGATCGACGAAGCCGAGATTGATCGTGATCTTCTCGTTCTCGGGCTGTTTGTCGCGTAGCTGTCTGATGTTGCTCATGGCATTTCTCCATCTGTATGGATGGTATATGGATGTTCTAGGGGATTAGACAAGGGGAAGCTGCGGTGACCAAGGGGAAACTTTCCGGATGCGCAGATCTTGCGACATTGAAGAACACATCACAGATGTGTATGATCAAGGTCATGCAACAGGAGAGCAGCATGTCACAGACAGCGCAGGTCAAGCAGCGGACCAATGTCACCATCGACAGCGAGATCCTGTCGGCGGCGCGGGATCTGCGGCTCAATGTCTCGGCGATCAGCGAGGCGGCGTTGAGCGATGCGGTGCGGCTGGCCCGGGCGCAGAGCTGGCAGGCGGAGAATGAAGCGGCGCTGGCCGAACGGCGCCGCTGGATCGAGCGCGAGGGCCTGCCGCTCGCGGATCTGCAGATCCTGGTGACCGATTGATGGCGCAGTTCCAGGTCTATGCGCTGGCGGGCGGGCGGCTGGTGCTCGATCTGCAGACCGATCTGATCGACACCGGCAGCCGGGTGGTGGCGCCGCTGGTCGCGCTCGGGGCAGGACCGCGGCCGCTGACCCGGCTGGAACCGATCATCGAGATCGACGGGACCGAATATGCGCTGCATACGGCCGAAATGGCGGCGATCCCGGCGCGGTTGATGCGCGATCCGCCCGTCAGCGATCTGAGCGCGCGGGATTACGAGATCCGCGGCGCGCTCGACATGGTGTTTTCCGGTTTCTGAACGGCGCTCACAGCAGCCATTCCACCGGCAGCCAGGAAATCACATTCAGGGCTTTGCGCCGCAGCAGGGTCGATCCGGGCTCCTCTGCCAGGACCGCGCCGCTGCCGGTATCCTGCCAGACGAGGTCGTCATCCTGCAGGCTCACCTGCCAGGCGAGCCCGGCGAATTTCTGGTCGAATGCGGCGTGGAGTCGGCCCGCCATGGCGGGGCTGTCGATCAGCAGACCCATCTCGGTGTTGAGGCGGGTGGAACGCGGATCGAAGTTGAACGAGCCGATGAAGATCCGTCGGCCATCCACCGCGAAGGTCTTGGCATGCAGGCTCGCACCGGAAGAACCGAAGGGGCCGATCCGCTCTTTCGGGATCTCGCCGGTAGCCTCCTGTTTCAGCTCGAACAGCCCGACGCCCTCTGCCAGCAGCGCGCGGCGGCGTTTGGCATAACCGGCATGGACCGGCAGCACATCGGTCGCCGCGAGGGAATTGGTCAGCATCCGCGCCGCGACGCCCTGTCGTTCCAGTCCCGCAAAGGCCCTGACCCCGCCCGCGCCCGGCACGAAATAGGGCGAGACACCGTCAAAGCGGGTGGCGATCTCGCCCACCGCGCGGCTCAGGCGCAGCGCCAGGAGATCCTCGCGCGGGACCTTGCCCATGCCCTTGCGCGGGTCATCGCTGACCAGCAGGGCGTCGGTCCATTCCAGTGCCAGACGGCCGGTCCGCAGCTGCGTGACGCTGTCCGACTGGCCCATGACCTCGCGATAGGCGGCAAGCTGCGGATCGTCGCGGTAGTGATCTGCATGGTCGGCGATCGGGTCCTGGGGCGGCGCGCCGTCAAGGATCGCCGCGGCAGGATATACCGCCTCCGCTGCCCAATAGCTGTCGAAATTGGCGGCGACTTCCGGGACGATCCGGCCGACGGCGAGCGCGTCGAGATCGACATAGAGCGCCGTGGGCCCGGTGTCGAAATATTCATCGCCGATATTGCGCCCGCCGAGGATCGTTGCCGCGCCGTCCACGGTGAAGGATTTGTTGTGCATGCGCCGGTTGAAGCGGAAGAAGTCGAAACCGTAGGACAGCAGCTTGAAGCGGCGCAGGACGAAGGGATTGTAGAGCCGCACCTCGGCGTTGGGATGGGCGTTGAGCGCGGCAAGCTGCGGGTCGAGCCCGGAAGTGCCGTGATCGTCGAGCAGCAGCCGCACCCGCACGCCGCGTTCCGCCGCGCGCCACAGCGCGTCCAGCAGCAGCGAGCCGGTGAGGTCGTCGTGCCAGATGTAATATTGCGCGTCGATCGAGGACACGGCGGAATCGGCCAGCATCATCCGCGCGGCGAAGGCATCGACCCCGCGGCCGAGCGACGCGATGCCGGTCAACCCGGGATGCGCGCGCGCCTGTTCCGCCAGGGATCGGACCAGCGGCGCCTCGGGGGGCGGCGGCAGGGCCTTGCTGTCGCGGCGTTCGGTGATCTCGGGCAAGGCGAAGAACAGCCGGGCCAGCAGGATCGCGGCGGCGAGCGCCAGCAGGATTGCCGCGATCATCTTCAGGAACAGCTTCATCAACACGCCTTTATCTTCTTTGCCCGCCCAAGACATAGCGCGAAACCTTCGGTGTCACGACCGGACCGCGCCGCCCGGCGGCGGCGCGGTCCGGTTGCCGGGCGTTTTCTTCAGAGCAGCCCGACGAAGATACCGGCCAGCACCACGGAGACCATGGTCACGGTGATGAACCCGGCCACCAGCATCGGCGGCAGCATATGCGAGGTCAGCGCGTCGCGTTCCTCCTCGTCCTCGGTCAGCCCGTTGATCACCTCGTTGGTGATCACGTAATCGGCCGGGAACCCGTAGAGCGCGGTCAGCGCGCAGGCAAAGGCCAGCGCCGGAGAGATGCCGAGGATCCGCCCCGCGATCACCGAGAAAATGCACATGCCCAGAAGCCCGATCACGATGATCAGCAGCATTGGCAGCGCCAGTTGCAGCAGCATTTCCGGTGTCGCGCGTTTCAACCCGTCGAAGATGAACAGCATCAGGATCATGATGGTGAAGCCGAAGGCATTGGCGCCGCGCAGCGGTTCGCGTTCGAGAAAGCCGACCGAGCTGGCCAGCACGCCGAAGACGAGGCAGAGCACGAAGGGGCTGATGGTGAAATAGGGTTTGCAGAGCTCCGCCGCGCCCCAGGCCGCCAGCGCCACGAGCCCGAGGCGCATGAGCTTGAAATAGACCGTGTTATAGGCGGGCGGCAGGGCGCTGAACAGGCGCGGTCCGGGCGGTGTGAGACTGTGCTCGGCGGGTTCGGGCAGATGTTCGGGCTGCCAGGTTCCGGCCCGGAACCGCGACAGCGTGCGCCGCCCTTCGCGTTTCAGCAGGAAGGCGGTCAGCGGGTAGCCGGCAAAGCCCTGCATGACATAGATCAGGATCGCCAGTACCGAGAGATTGACCAGCCCCGCCTCGGCGGCGGCCTGTGACATGATCAGCGAGGAGACCACGCCGCCGACCAGCGGCGGCGTCGCGACCACGATGGTCTGGTAATCGAGCACCAGCAGCCCGGCGCTGAACAGCAGCGCCACGATCCCGGCGATGCCGCTCAGCGCGACGATCACGGTTTTCCACTGCCGGGCCAGCTCGCGCCCGGAGAGCAGCGTGCCCATGTTGGTGATCAGCAGATACATCGACAGGAAGACGATCGGCGTCGGGATGCCGGCGGTCTCGACGATATTCTCGGGGAAGAAGGTCCAGTAGCCGAGCAGGAAGAGCAGCGCGCAGACGAAGATCGACGGCAGCCAGGAGCGGGTGCGCGTGGCGATGACATCGCCGATATAGAGGATGGTGATCAGGATGGCGAAAGCCACGAGTTGAGGCATGGGAGAAACTTTCTGTTCTGGGGAGCGGGGCGGATCGGCCCGGCAGGCTCCAACCCCGGCCTTTTCCCCGAACAAGCCACCGATCACAAGCGGATAGCAGCCGGGATCGGGGCGCGATTGCAGAGTAAAATTCGAGGGATTGACCGCGATTTTTGCAGGTTCGCAGGCGCGATCCTGTTACCGGGCGGGGTTCGGTCCTGCGCTGTTCGCCCAAACACGAATGGGCCGCCGCCCAAAGCGAACATAAACGAAAATATATCTTGCGTGAAAAAACCGTAGAACCTATCAATATCGCGTATAGTCGAACATTATCGGCGGGGGATCATGTGACGGAGTTGCTATCTCAGCACGGGCGGGTTGATCTCTTCGTGATCGGCGGCGGGATCAACGGTTGCGGCATCGCGCGCGATGCGGCCGGGCGCGGGCTCAGCGTGGCGCTGGCCGAGATGCATGACCTTGCCTCGGCGACCTCCTCGGCCTCGACCAAGCTGTTCCACGGCGGGCTGCGCTATCTGGAATATTTCGAGATCAACCTCGTGCGCCATGCGCTGGCCGAACGCGAGATCCTGTTGCGCGCGATGCCGCATATCTCATGGCCGCTGCGCTTCGTGCTGCCCTATCACCGCGACATGCGCTTTGAGAGCGACACGCCGACGGCCAAGCTGCTGAACCTTGTCATGCCCTGGACAAAGGGGCGCCGCCCGGCCTGGCTGATCCGGCTGGGCCTGCTGCTTTATGACAATCTCGGCGGGCGCAGGATCCTGCCGGGCACCCGGACGCTGAAACTGCCCGGCACGCCCGAGGGCGCCCCGCTCGAGCCGCGTTTCGAGAAGGCGTTTGAGTATTCCGATTGCTGGATCGAGGACGCGCGTCTGGTGGTGCTGAATGCCCGCGACGCGCGGGCGCGCGGGGCGCGGATCATGGTGCGCAGCAAGGTGATCTGCGCCGCGCGCCGCGACGCGGGCTGGGACGTGACGCTCGAGGATGCCGACAGCGGCGCGCAGCGGGTGATCCGCGCGAGGATGCTGGTCAACGCGGGCGGGCCCTGGGTCGGCGACATCATCCACAACACGGTGCGCATCGACTCGACCGAAGGCGTGCGGCTGGTGCGCGGCAGCCATATCGTCACCCGGCGGCTCTATGAACATGACAAATGCTATTTCTTCCAGGGCAGCGACGGGCGGATCGTCTTCACCATTCCCTTCGA
The DNA here is from genome assembly GCF_042685005.1 of Sulfitobacter aestuarii. Taxonomy (NCBI): domain Bacteria; kingdom Pseudomonadati; phylum Pseudomonadota; class Alphaproteobacteria; order Rhodobacterales; family Roseobacteraceae; genus Sulfitobacter; species Sulfitobacter aestuarii. The sequence goes on from NZ_JBHUMP010000008.1 coordinate 116,404, forward strand.
GCATGATTTCACCCTGATCGGCACCACCGACGAAGATCACGCCGACCCGTCGATCGCGCCCGAATGCACGCCGCAGGAGCAGCAATACCTGGTCGATTTCGTCAATGCCTATCTGCAACAGGACATCTCGCGCGACGACATCGTCTGGACCTATTCCGGGGTGCGCCCGCTCTATGATGACGGGGCCAGCAGCGCCACGGCGGCGACGCGGGATTATACGCTCAATGTCGATGACGCGGAGGACGCGCCGATCCTCAACGTTTTCGGCGGCAAGATCACCACCTACCGCCGCCTCGCGGAGGATGCGCTGGACAAGATCGCGCCCTATTTCGACGGGCTGCCCGGACGCTGGACCGCCGGTGTGCCGCTGCCCGGCGGTGATTTTGCGGTTGGTGATGTGGACAAACTCATTGCAGGATTGCGCAGCGCCTATCCGTTCCTCAGCCAGTTCTGGGCGCGGCGGCTGATCCGGGCCTATGGCAGCGAAAGCTGGAAGCTGCTCGGGGATGCCGTCACGCCGGGCGATCTGGGGGTCGATTTCGGCGCAAGCCTGACGGCGCGGGAGGTGATCTGGCTGATGGAACACGAATTTGCGCGCTCTGCCGAGGATGTGGTCTGGCGGCGCAGCAAGCTGGGTCTGCGGCTCGACGCCGTCCAGATCGCGGCGCTGGATAAATGGATGCAACGGCAGCTGCGCGCGCGCGCGGTTCCGGCGGCGGAATAGGGGGCGGGATGAGCTTGATCCTGAAGAACGTGTCGAAGCGGGTCGGGTCGCAGGTCCATATCCACCCGACCGATATCGAGCTGCACAAGGGCAGCATGAACGTGCTGCTCGGACCGACCCTGTCGGGCAAGACCTCGTTGATGCGGCTGATGGCCGGGCTTGATGTGCCGACCGGAGGGTCGGTGCATTGGGACGGCAGGAACGTGACCGGGATGCGGGTGCAGGACCGCAAGGTCGCGATGGTCTATCAGCAGTTCATCAACTACCCCTCGATGAGCGTCTATGACAACATCGCCTCGCCGCTGAAACTGATGGGGCAGTCAAGGGCGGAGATCGACACCCGCGTGCGCGAGACCGCCGAGCTGATGCAACTCACCCCGATGCTTGAGCGCAAGCCGCTGGAACTGTCGGGCGGGCAGCAACAGCGCTGCGCGCTGGCACGGGCTCTGGTCAAGAACGCCGGGCTGGTGCTGCTCGATGAGCCGCTGGCCAATCTCGATTACAAGCTGCGCGAGGAACTGCGCGCCGAGATCCCGAAGATCTTCGAACGCTCCGGTTCGATCTTCGTCTATGCCACCACCGAGCCCGAAGAGGCGCTGCTGCTCGGCGGCAACACCGCGACGCTTTGGCAGGGACGGGTAACGCAATTCGGCCCGACGCCGTCAGTCTATCGCCGCCCGATCAATGCCACCACCGCGCGGGTTTTTTCGGACCCGCCGATGAATTTTCTGGCGCTGCGCAAGGATGGCGACATGCTCGGTTTCGGCGCGTGCCAGCAGATGGCGACACCCGAGGCGCTCCGCGCGCTGCCCGATGGCGATTATTCGGCCGGCTTCCGGCCCAACCATCTGGAACTTGCGCCGCAGCGGCCCGGCGCGATCGAGTTTCGCACGAGGCTCAGCGTGACCGAGATTACCGGATCGGAGACCTTCATCCATCTCGATCACGCGGGCGACCGCTGGGTCGGTCTGGTGCACGGGGTGCAAAGCCTGAAGCCCGGTCAGGAGCTGTCGGTCTATCTCGATCCGGCGCATGTCTATATTTTCGGCGCAGACGGGGGCCTCGTCGCCGTCGCCCCCTATGCGGAGGCCGCGTGATGGCGAAGATCACCCTCGACAACCTCGCCCATTCCTATCTGCCGAACCCGAAGTCGGAGGAGGATTACGCGCTCAAGGAGCTCAACCACGACTGGATCGATGGCGAGGCCTATGCATTGCTCGGCGCCTCGGGCTGCGGCAAGTCCACGCTGCTAAACATCATCTCGGGCCTGCTGAACCCCAGCCAGGGGCGCATCCTGTTTGACGACAAGGACGTGACTGACGCGCCGACGGCCGCGCGCAACATCGCGCAGGTGTTCCAGTTCCCGGTGGTCTATGACACGATGACCGTGCGCGACAATCTCGCCTTCCCGCTGCGCAACCGGGGGGCGGATCCGAAATATATCGCCGAGCGCGTGCAGCAGATCGCCGCGATGATCGGCATGGAAGAGGTGCTGAACCGCAAGGCGCGCGGGCTGACGGCGGATGCCAAGCAGAAGATCAGCCTCGGCCGCGGCATGGTGCGCGAGGATGTCAACGCGCTGCTGTTCGATGAACCGCTGACGGTGATCGACCCGCATATGAAATGGGAGCTGCGCACCCAGCTGAAATCGCTGCACCATGATTTCGGCCATACGATGATCTATGTGACCCATGACCAGACCGAGGCGCTGACCTTCGCCGACAAGGTCGTGGTGATGTATGACGGCCGGGTGGTGCAGATCGGCACACCGCAGGAATTGTTCGAACGCCCCGCGCATACTTTCGTGGGCTATTTCATCGGCTCGCCGGGGATGAACCTGTTTGACGCCCAGATCAAGGGCGACATGGCCCGGGTCGCCGGTGTGCCGGTGCCGCTTGGTCGGCACTATGCGCCGCAGGGGGGCCGGTTGCAGCTTGGCGTGCGGCCCGAATTCGTGCGGCTGGTGCAGGGCGCTGAGGGCGTCCCGGCAAAGGTCACCCGCGTCGAGGACGTCGGACGCCACCGGATCATCCGGCTCGACGTGGCAGGCCAGACCGCGAGCGCCATCGTCGATGAGGACGTGCCCGTGCCGGAAGACGCGCAGCGGATCGCCTTCGATCCGGCGGGCATCAACGTCTACGCCGACGACTGGCGCCTGCGCGGCGCGGGGGAGGCGGCATGAGCGGGGATGACGGTGGTGAACCGCGGCCGCGGCTTGGCTCCGGGAACGACACCCGCCATCACACCCGCATTAGAACACCGGAGCGCCGCATATGAACAAGACCGTCAACCAGAAGGCCTGGTTCCTCGTCCTGCCGGTGCTGATCCTCGTCGCCTTTTCCGCTGTGATCCCGCTGATGACCGTGGTGAATTACTCGGTGCAGGACACGTTCGGGAACAATGTTTTCTTCTGGGTCGGGCTCGAATGGTTCTCCGACATGCTCGACAGCGAGCGGATGTGGGACGCGTTGGGGCGGCAGTTGATATTTTCCGGGATCATCCTCGCGATCGAGGTGCCGCTGGGGATTTTCGTGGCGCTCAACATGCCCAAGAAGGGCTTCTGGGCCAGTTTCTGCCTGGTGCTGATGTCGCTGCCGCTGCTGATCCCGTGGAACGTGGTCGGCACGATCTGGCAGATCTTCGGGCGCGTCGATATCGGGCTGCTCGGCCATACGCTGGCCAAGCTCGGGATCTCCTACAATTACACGCAGGATTTCTTCGCCGCCTGGGCCACCGTCATCGTCATGGACGTCTGGCACTGGACCTCGCTGGTGGCGCTGCTGGCCTATGCCGGGCTGCAGTCGATCCCGGATGCCTATTATCAGGCAGCCAAGATCGACCAGGCCAGTCGCTGGGCGGTGTTCCGCTATATCGAACTGCCCAAGATGGCCGGCGTGCTGATGATCGCGATCCTGCTGCGCTTCATGGACAGTTTCATGATCTATACCGAACCCTTCGTAGTCACCGGCGGCGGGCCGGGCAATGCCACGACCTTCCTGTCGATCGACCTGGTGAAGATGGCGCTCGGCCAGTTCGACCTCGGCCCGGCGGCGGCGTTCAGCCTGATGTATTTCCTGGTGATCCTGCTGATCTCATGGGTGTTCTACACGGTGATGGTGAATATCGACAGGAGGGACGGGGTGTGAGGATGGGGTTTCTTTCGATTGGTCACGTGTGGGGGGTGTGGCGGAGAGGTCCCCGGGGCGGGCCCGGGGATGACCTGCGGAGCCGCCGACAGGGAGGCCCCCGGGGCGGGTCCGGGGATGACGTTGTGGCGGCACGTTGCATGCCGCGCGGCCGGGGGGAGGGAGCCGATGTCTGACTCGACCCTGCAGGCGCCCGGGGCTTCGCCGCTGCCCGGCGCGCTCACCGAGACGCGCAGCGCCGCGCGGCGCAGGCGGTTCCGGCCCAAGGGCTCGGCGATCGTCATGGCGCTTTACCTGATCTTCCTGCTGCTGCCGATCTATTGGCTGATCAACATGAGCCTGAAGACCAATGCCGAGATCCTCGGGGCGTTCTCGCTGTTCCCGCGCGATCTGACGCTGGCCAATTATGCCAAGATCCTGACCGATCCGTCCTGGTACATGGGCTATGTCAATTCGCTGATCTACGTGGTGATGAACACGGTGATCAGCCTCGCCGTGGCGCTGCCCGCCGCCTATGCCTTCAGCCGCTACAGCTTCATGGGCGACAAGCATCTGTTCTTCTGGCTGTTGACCAACCGGATGGCGCCGCCCGCCGTCTTCGCGCTGCCGTTCTTCCAGCTCTATTCTTCCGTGGGTCTGTTTGACACCCATATCGCCGTGGCGCTGGCGCATTGCCTGTTCAACGTGCCGCTGGCGGTGTGGATATTGGAGGGCTTCATGCGCGGCGTGCCGAAGGAGATCGACGAGACAGCCTATCTCGACGGCTATTCCTTCCCGCGTTTCTTCATCCGCATCTTCACCCCGCTGATCGCCAGCGGCATCGGCGTCGCGGCCTTCTTCTGCTTCATGTTCTCCTGGGTCGAACTGCTGCTGAGCCGGACGCTGACCTCGGTGGATGCCAAGCCGATCGCCGCGACAATGACCCGCACCGTCTCGGCCTCGGGGCTCGACTGGGGCGTGCTGGCGGCGGCCGGGGTGCTGACCATCGTGCCGGGGGCGCTGGTGATCTATTTCGTGCGCAATTACATCGCCAAGGGCTTCGCCCTGGGGAGGGTGTGATGCCGGTGCAGGCGCAAGGGTTTGTTAAGGATTTCCAGGGCATCCTTGGGGTTGAGCCGAGGGTCTTCGGGTTGCGAGGTCCCCGGGTCGAGCCCGGGAATGACGGGGCTTGCGGGAGGCGCCGGATCGGGGCCGGGGATGACGGGGAAGCGCTTTCGGCTGAGTCCGCATTGACCCTGTGTTGCGAGGTCTTTCTCGGGCTCGACCCGAGGATCTTTGGTCTGGGAGATCCCCGGGTCAAGCCCGGGAATGACGGGGCTTCCGGGGGATGCCGGGTCGGGGCCGTGGATGACGGGACTTGGGGGAGGTGTCGGGTCAAGCTCGGCGGTGACAGGAGTTGGGAAGGCCCCCGGGTCAAGCCCGGGGATGACGGGGCTTTGGGGAGGCGCCGCAGTGAAATCGTGCCGGGGCAGGAGTGCCGTCCGGCGCGCCGCGAGGTAAGGGATGTATGTTTACATCATGACGAACCGCCCCAACGGCACGCTTTATATCGGCGTGACCGGCGATCTGGTGCGGCGGGTGCATCAGCATCGCACCCATGCGCTGCCGGGCTTCACCGACCGTTACAATCTCGAACGGCTGGTACATTTCGAGCATTACGAGGAGCCGCGGCTGGCGATCCAGCGGGAGAAGAACCTCAAGAAATGGTACCGGGCCTGGAAAATCGCGCTGATCGAGAAGAGCAATCCGGCCTGGCGGGATCTCTGGACGGAGATCGTGTCGGGGTAGGGAGAGTGACAGGCGGAGTCTTCCTCGGGCTCGCCCCGAGGATATTCGGTTTGGGAGATCCCCGGGTCAGGCCCGGGGATGACGTGGTCTTGAGAGGTCTTGGGGTCGGGCTCGTGGATGACGCTGCTTTGGAAGGCCCCCGGATCGAGCCCGGGGATGACGGGGCTTGGAGAGGTTCCCGGGTCGAGCGCGGGGATGATTGGGGAGTGCGTTGGGCTGGGTGCGCGGGGGTGTTGTCTCGCGGGGTCTTTCTCGGGCTTGACCCGAGGATCTTCGAGTTGAGAGATCCCCGGGTCAGGCCCGTGGATGACGTTCCTTTAAGAGATCCCCGGGTCGAGCCCGTGGATGACGCTGCTTTGGGAAGTCCCCGGGTCGAGCCAGCGGATGACGCTGCTTTGGGAGGCCCCCGGGTCGAGCCAGCGGATGACGGGACGCTGAAAGGTCTCCTCATCGGGCCCGGGAATGACGGTCCATATACACCAACCGCAGGAGCGCACCCATGAGCTGGATGGCCTGGACCCTTCCCACCGCGATCTTCTTCGCGGTGATTGCCTGTCTGCTGATCGCCTTCACCCTTCTCGCGATCAGATATCCCGAAACGCCGCGCAGCGGTATTCTCGGGATCGAGACCACCCGTGGTGACCGCCTGTTCATCACGCTACTGGGCTCGGCCTTCATCAACCTGATCTGGCTGGGTTTCGAGATCGGGCCGCAGCCCTATGCGCTGCTGGTCTGCCTGGTCTATGCCGCGGCGGTGTTCCGCTGGGTCTAGACGCGACGACCGCGCAGCCGGGCCAACCCGGTGCGCGCACGACCAATCAACTGTCTAGGGAGGACAAAGATGAAACGCTCTGCCATGAAATCGACCACCGCGCTCGCGGTCACGCTCGGCCTGCTCGCCGGGCCGGTCTTTGCCGATATGGACGCCGCCAAGGCGTTCCTTGACGAGACGATCGAGCGCTCGGCGCTGAGCCGCGAAGAGCAGGAAGCCGAGATGCAGTTCTTCGTCGATGCAGCCAAGCCCTTCGAGGGGATGGACATCCGCGTCGTCTCGGAGACCATCACCACCCATGAATACGAGGCCAATGTGCTGGCCCCGGCCTTCACCGCGATCACCGGCATCAACGTCAGCCATGATCTGATCGGCGAAGGCGACGTGGTGGAGAAGCTGCAGACGCAGATGCAGTCGGGCGAGAACATCTATGACGCCTATATCAACGACAGCGACCTGATCGGCACCCATTGGCGCTACAAGCAGGCGCGCAACCTGACCGACTGGATGGCGGGCGAGGGCGCCGACGTGACCAATCCAGGGCTCGACCTGGAGGATTTCATCGGGCTCGAGTTCACCACCGCACCGGACGGCGAGCTCTACCAGCTGCCCGACCAGCAATTCGCCAACCTCTACTGGTTCCGTCAGGACTGGTTCACCGACCCCGAGCTGATGGCGGAGTTCAAGGAGAAATACGGCTACGAGCTGGGCGTGCCGCTGAACTGGTCCGCCTATGAGGATATCGCCGAATTCTTCACCGGGCGGGAGATCGACGGGATCAAGGTCTATGGCAACATGGATTACGGCAAGAAGGACCCGAGCCTCGGCTGGCGCTACACCGATGCCTGGATGTCGATGGCCGGGATGGGCGATGTGGGCGAGCCCAACGGGCTGCCGGTCGATGAATGGGGCATCCGCGTCAACGAAAACTCGCAGCCGGTGGGCTCCTGCGTGACCCGCGGCGGCGCCACAAATGACGCGGCGGCGGTTTATGCGGTCAACAAGGCGATCGAATGGCTGGAGAAATACACGCCTCCCGCCGCTGCCGGAATGACCTTCAGCGAGGCCGGGCCGATCCCCGCGCAGGGGGCCATCGCCCAGCAGATGTTCTGGTACACCGCCTTTACCGCCGACATGGTCAACGACAGCGCCAAGGCGGTGCTCAACGAGGACGGCACGCCGAAATGGCGCATGGCCCCGAGCCCGCACGGCGCCTATTGGAAGGACGGCCAGAAGGTCGGCTATCAGGACGTGGGCAGCTGGACGCTGATGAAGAGCACCCCGGTCGACCGCGCCAAGGCGGCCTGGCTCTATGCGCAATTCGTCACATCCAAAACCGTGGATGTGGAAAAGTCCCATGCCGGGCTGACCTTCATCCGCGAGAGCACGATCCAGCATGACAGCTTCACCGAACGCGCGCCCAAGCTGGGCGGGCTGATCGAATTCTACCGCTCACCCGCGCGGGTCGCCTGGTCACCGACCGGCACCAACGTGCCGGATTATCCCAAGCTGGCGCAGCTCTGGTGGCAGAATATCGGCGATGCGATGTCCGGTGCCAAATCTGCTCAGGAAGCGCTCGACAGTCTTTGTGCCGAGCAGGAAAAGGTGCTGGAACGGCTTGAGCGCGCAGGCGTGCAGGGCGATCTGGGGCCGAAGATGAACGAGGAGATGGAAGCATCCCATTGGCTCGAACAGGAAGGCTCGCCGGTGGCCAAGCTCGAGAACGAAGACCCCGAGCCGGAAACCATCAGCTATGACGAGCTGATCAAATCCTGGCAGTAAGGTCGGCATGATCACGAGCCGGGGCGCCGCCGCGCCCCGGCTTCTTTACCGATCCGCCGACGCGTGCCAGTCTGTCGGCGAGTGTGACGTTGATTTCGTTCGGGGGGAACATGACCCATATCCTTGCCATCGATCAGGGCACCACCTCCTCGCGGGCGATCATCTTTGACGGCGAGATGCGCCTCAAGGCCGCGGCGCAGGAGGAGTTTCCCCAGCATTTCCCCGATTCAGGCTGGGTCGAGCACACGCCCGGCGATCTCTGGACGACCACCGCCGCCACCTGCCGCGCGGCGATCGAGAAGGCCGGGCTCGGCCCCGATGACATCGCTGCGATCGGCATCACCAACCAGCGCGAGACGACGCTGGTCTGGGACGCGAAGACCGGCGAGCCGATCTACAACGCCATCGTCTGGCAGGACCGCCGCACCGCCGATTATTGCCGCACCCTGCGCGAGGCGGGCGATGACAAGTTGATCACCGCGCGCACCGGGCTGCTGGCCGATCCGTATTTCTCGGGCACCAAGCTGAAATGGATCCTCGATCATGTGGAGGGGGCCCGCGGCAGGGCGCGGCGCGGCGAATTGCTGTTCGGCACCGTCGACAGCTACCTGATCTGGAAGCTGACCGGCGGCGCGCGGCATGTGACCGATGCCACCAACGCGGCGCGCACCCTGCTTTATGACATCCACAAGGGCCGCTGGAGCGCGAGCATCTGCGCGTTGTTCGACATTCCCATGGAAATGCTGCCCGAGGTCAGGGACAGCGCCGCCGATTTCGGCACGACCCGGCCGGACCTCTTCGGTCGCCCGATCCCGATCCTCGGCGTCGCGGGGGACCAGCAGGCGGCGACCGTCGGGCAGGCCTGTTTTCAGCCCGGCATGTTGAAATCGACCTATGGCACCGGCTGTTTTGCCCTGCTCAACACCGGCGAGACGGCGGTCACCTCGAACAACCGGCTGCTGACGACCATCGCCTATCAGCTGGATGGCAAGCCGACCTATGCGCTGGAGGGGTCGATCTTCGTGGCCGGGGCGGTGGTGCAATGGCTGCGCGACGGACTCAGGATCATCCGCGAGGCGGCCGAGACCCAGCCGCTGGCCGAGGCCGCCGATCCGCATCAGAACGTGGTGCTGGTCCCGGCCTTCGTCGGGCTCGGCGCACCCTATTGGAACGCCGAATGTCGCGGTGCGATCTTCGGGCTGACGCGCAATTCCGGTCCGGCCGAGCTCGCCCGCGCCGCGCTCGAAAGCGTCGGTTTCCAGACCCGCGACCTGCTCGAGGCGATGCAGGCGGATTGGGCCGGGCAGGGCGGCGCCGCGACGCTCAGGGTCGATGGCGGGTTGAGCGCCAGCGACTGGGGGATGCAATTCCTCTCCGACATCATCGGCGCGCCGGTGGATCGCCCGCAGGTGCGCGAAACGACGGCGCTCGGCGCCGCGTGGCTGGCCGGTCAACGGGCGGGGATCTATCCGGATATGGCGGGATTTGCGCGCGGCTGGGCGCTGGACCGACGGTTCGAGCCGGAAATGGAAGGCGGGCTGCGCGACGAGAAATATGCGGCCTGGAAACGCGCGGTGAATGCGACGCTGCAATTCTGAGCTGCCGGGCCATGGCAGGCTTCTTCTGATAGGTCTTCGTTCCGCCTTTCGGGGGCGGGCGAGGCAGGCCGGGGCTGACCCCGGCCTGCGCAGGGTCTCAGACCACCCGTTTGCCGTCGCGTTTGGCCTGCCGCAACTCGCGGCAGAAGGTGGTGACGATCAGCACCAGCACGAAAAACGCGATGACGGGCCAGATCAGGATGTAGAATGTCAGCATTTTGCTTTCTCCTTGTTTGCTATCAGGCCCGGGCCCGGCCACGCCGCGGGGCGGGCGGCTCGGCATCGTGGAAATTGGTCACTCTCTCGCCGATCAGGGCGAAGTCGAACTCCTCGCGCACCGCAAGGCTCAGCGCCACGCAGATGATCGTGCTGGCGCCATAGGCAGTAAGCGAGCTCAGCAACACCGTATAGTCGCGCAGGAAATCATGGAAGTAGAACATGAAGAAGATCCCGGCCAGGAGGCCGATGATCATGCCTACCACGCGGCCGAGGAAGCCGAAGGCCATCAGCCCCAGCACCACGCCGCCGCCGACCGCCGCGATCACCTCGAAGAAGGACCCGAAGATGCCTTCCAGCGGCAGCAGGTCGAACCGCACCACGCAGAACAGCGCCAGCGCGCCGACCACCGCCCAGATGAAGGCGGCGTTGGTGACCCGGCTCCAGTAGCAGCTGGCGATCACCGGGAAGACGATCGCCCCCCAGAGCGCGCCGACGAAGACCAGCATCACCAGGATGTTGAGCGCGAAACTCGCCAGTATCAGCCCGATCACGGTGGCCACGATCATGGTGATCCGCCCGACCAGAAGCATCTTGCCCGTATCCGGGTTCCCCTTGGCGAGGTTCTTGCCGTAGATGTCCGTCATCATGATCGCCGACAGCGCCGAGAGGTCGGAATCCGCCGTCGAGGACAGCGAGCCGATCACCAGGATCAGGAACAGCGCGATGGCGAAGGGCGGCAGATAGGCGGAGGCCATCTGCGGGATCAGGTTGTTGGGATCGCCCTCATGCGGCGCCATGCCGATCAGCAGCGCCATCAGCCCGAGCATGCCGAGCCCGATGACGATCGCGCCATAGCCGATGGTGGCGGTGACGAAGGTCGGCCGGATCAGGTCCTGGCGCACGGCGAAGAGGCGCTGTGCGATGGTCTGGTTGCCGATCGCATAGGCCAGCACCGCGACGAAGAAGGGCGCGCCCTGTTCGAGGATCGCCTCGCGCGACCAGAAATTCGCCTGTTCGGCGGTGATCCGGCTCAGCCCGGCGCTCATCACTTCCGCACCCCCGGCGCTGAAGTAGACCCACGGGATGATGATCACGGCAATGCCCATCATCGCCACGACCTGCGCGAAATCGGTGAGGATCGAGGCCCGGAACCCGGACCAGAGCGTGTAGGACAGCACCCCGACACCGGCAATCAGCACGCCGACCTGGAAGGGCAGGGGCGACAGCACGGCGACCAGCGCCCCGGCGGCGGTGAAGTTGACCATCAGGCTAATCACGCTGCCGAGGATGTTGGAACCCGCGAGGATCAGCTGGCTGCCCGGCCCGTGCCGTGCATGGATGATCTCGGCCAGCGTATGGGCATTGGGCGCCAGCGCCCGGAAACGCAGCCCGTAGGGATAGATAAACAGGATCATCAGGGCACCCCAGAAGCCATAATGCATCGGCCCCGAGAGCCCGTAATTATAGCCCGAGATCGCCGCGCCGTAGAAGGACGCCGCCCAGATCCAGGTGGCAGTCATGCTCGCCGCGGAGATGCCGAAACCGACCTCGCCGCTCGACACCATGTAGCCGTCGACGTTTTCGTTCTTCTCGTTGACGAAAGTCGACATGTAGAAAGTCAATCCGTAGAACAATGCCAGGATGGCGAGGACCATCGGGGTTGAAAATTGAAACATTGGGGCGACTTCCATTTCTTCTCCTGCTGCTGATTGAACGCGACAATTATTATGAATCTTGCGAGGTCTTAGGAGAATTGGACATTATCTTCAATGGCACCCCCCTGCATGGCATGCTCAAAGGGTACAGGCTCTGACCTTCCGGCAGCGTTCCGGCCTCGGATGCCGGGCTGCTGCCGCTACGGTAAGCCCTTGCGATAGCACCCGAATAGAGGGAAAGGCTGCGTGTTGCGGTTGAGCCTTCGACGCTGAGGAAATATTTTCTCCCACAGGTAAAATTCATGGGTCAGAGGCGACGTTCTGGCGGTTCTTTGCGCCAGTCTTGTCCGTCCGACGAGGCGGATCGAATCCATCCCGGCGGGTCGCGGCGGGCGCGGGCCGGCGGCTCGGGGGCGGGCGTGGTTCTGCGTTATGGCTTGCCTTACCCAACGCGATGAGGTGAATTGCCGTCATGAGCGCGCCAGACGACACTTCCGCCACCTGCCCGAGACTCCGCATCCGGGTGCATTTCGGGCCGGAGATCATGCTCGGCCCCGGCAAGGCGGACCTGCTCGAAAGGATCCGCGACACCGGCTCCATCGCCGCTGCGGGCCGGTCGATGGCGATGAGCTACAAACGCGCCTGGTCGCTGGTGGAGACCATGAATACGGCGTTTCGCGAACCCCTCGTGGCCTCGGCGCGCGGCGGTGCCCGGGGGGGCGGGGCGCATCTGACCGAGACGGGCGAGGCGGTGCTGACCCATTATCGCAAGCTCGAGGAGATCACCGGCGAGGCCGGGGCAGCGCGGATCGGCGCGATCCGGGCCCTGCTGGCGGATATGCCGCAAGGGAAATAACGCTTGAACGGTCGCAGCGTAGTTGCGATATGTTTTGCGATACATATCACGAATTGGGAACAGCATGTCGATGCGACATTTTCTGTGCCGGGCAATGCTTTTTGGCGGAGCCATGATCGGCGCGCTGAGCCTCGCCGCGCCGCTCGCCGCCGGGCAGATCACGGTCTTTGCCGCGGCCAGTCTCGCGACGGCGCTGGAAGAGATCGAAGCGGGGTTCGAGGCGCAGCAGGGGCATGATCTGGTGGTTTCTCTCGCCGGATCCTCGATGCTGGCGCGCCAGATCGAACACGGCGCCCCGGCCGATGTCTTCATCTCCGCCAACAGCGACTGGATGGATCGGCTCGCGGCAGAGGGGCTGATCGCCGAGCGGACGCGCTTCGACCTGCTTGGCAACGAGATCGTGCTGATCGCCCGTGGCGGCACGGCGCGCCGGGTGGCGCTGGATGCGACGCTCGATCTCGGCGAATTGCTGAACGGCGGGCGGCTCGCGATGGCGCTGGTCGATGCGGTGCCCGCCGGGATCTATGGCAAGGCGGCGCTGGAACGGCTCGGCCTTTGGGATGACATCGCGGACCGGGTGGCGCAGACCGACAATGTGCGCGCGGCGCTGGCGCTGGTGGCGACCGGCGAGGCGCCCTTGGGGATCGTCTATGCCACCGATGCGCGGGCGGCGCCCGAGGTCAGCGTGATCGGCCGGTTCCCTGCCGGGAACCATCCGCCGATCGTCTACCCCGCCGCCGCGCTGGCACGGCGCGACACGCCCGAGACCCGCGCCTTTCTCGATTATCTCAGGGGCCCGCAGGCCCGCGCGGCCTTCGAGGCCCAGGGCTTCACCATGGCGACACGGTAGGCGCGGTGGCGTGGCTCGGCCCCGAGGAATGGCGCGCCGTGGCGCTGTCGCTGCAGGTGTCGCTCTGGGCGACGCTGCTGAGCCTGCCGCTGGGGATCCTCACCGCCTATGCGCTGGCGCGCTGGCAGTTTCCGGGCAAGCAGCTCTTGAACGGCATCGTGCATCTGCCGCTGATCCTGCCGCCGGTGGCGACCGGCTACCTGCTGCTGCTCGGCTTCGGGACGCGCGGGCCGATCGGCGGGGTGTTGGAGGATTTCGGCATCGTGCTGGCTTTCCGCTGGACCGGGGCGGCGCTGGCGGCGGGGGTCATGGCCTTTCCGCTGATGGTGCGCGCCATCCGCCTGTCGATCGAGGCGGTGGACCCGAAGCTTGAACAGGCCAGCGCCACGCTCGGCGCCTCGCCGCCCTGGGTGTTCCTCACCATCACCCTGCCGATGGCGCTGCCGGGGATCATCGCCGGGGCGATCCTCGCCTTCGCCAAGGCCATGGGAGAATTCGGCGCCACCATCACCTTCGTCTCCAACATCCCCGGCCAGACCCGCACCATCGCCTCGGCGATCCATGCCTTCCTGCAGGTGCCCGGCGGCGAGGATGCGGCGCTGCGGCTGGTGCTGGTCTCGGTCGTGGTGGCGATGGCGGCATTGCTGCTGTCCGAACTGATCGGCCGCCGCGTGGCGGCGCGTGTGGGGGGCAAGTGATGCTCGAGGTCGCGCTGCGCCATGACTTCGCCGACTTCACGCTCGATGCGCGTTTCGAGGCGCCCGCGGGGATCACCATCCTGTTTGGGCGCTCGGGGTCGGGCAAGTCGACCGTCGTCAATATCGCCGCCGGGCTGCTGCGCCCCGATGCCGGAAAGATCACCTCGGGAGGGCGCGTGTTGCTCGATACGCGCAACGGTGTCTGCCTGCCGCCGCATCGCCGACGGCTCGGCTATATCTTTCAGGAGGGACGGCTGTTCCCGCATCTCACGGTGCGCCAGAACCTGCGCTACGGCGCCTGGTTCGCGCCGCGCGGCGCGGCGCGCGAGGAGAGCGGCCGGGTGGTCGAGCTGCTCGGCATCGGCCATCTGCTCGACCGCCGCCCCGGTGCCCTGTCGGGGGGCGAGAAACAGCGTGTGGCGATCGGGCGGGCGCTGCTCTCGGCGCCGCAGCTGATCCTCGCCGACGAACCGCTGGCGGCGCTGGACGAGGCGCGCAAATCCGGGATCCTGCCCTATTTCGAACGGCTGCGGGACGAGGTCTCGGTGCCGATCCTCTATGTCAGCCATTCCGCTTCGGAAGTGGCGCGGCTGGCGACCAGCGTCGTGGCGCTGGAGGCGGGCCGGATCGTGCGGCAGGGCAGCGCGGCGGAGGTGCTGAGCGATCCGTCGGTGCTGCCTGCCGGGGCGCGCGAGGCCGGGGCGGTGCTGACCGCGCGGGTATTGCGACACCATGCGGACGGGCTGACCGAGCTTGCGGCGGGCGGGGTGCCGCTGTTCCTGCCGCGGCTGGCACAGGCGCCGGGCAGCGAGATGCGGCTGCGCGTCGCGGCCCATGACGTGATCCTGTCGCGCGACCGTCCCGAGGGGCTTTCGGCGCTCAACATCCTGCCCGGGACCATCGCCGAACTGCGCCCCGGTGACGGACCGGGCGCCATCGTCGCGCTCGACACGCCCGCCGGTCGGCTGCTGGCGCGGATCACCCGCCGCTCGGCCGCGGCGCTGGGACTCGCACAGGGCGGCAGCGCCCATGCGGTGATCAAGGCCGTGTCGATCGCCCCGGCCGATATCGGCGCCGGTCCGCGGGCCGGGGAAACCCGCGACCTTATACCAGAGTAAATCACTCTATTACTATTCTTGACATACCCTAGAGATTCAGTCAGGAATGACGCCAATCGTCCCAGCCACCGTCAAGGAAGCCCGGATCACGCTCAATGATGGAGGTGCCCGATGGCCGAGGCGAGCGATTTAGCGAGTGACCTGATGCCAAGTGACATGATGCCGAGTGACATGGCGAAAACTGCGGCATCGATCCGCCGGACCGCGCCCCGCGAACGGGCGGCGCCGCTGCGCTGGCTCGAATTGCTGGAAGTGTCGCGCGACGCCGACACGAATTGCACGGCGGAACTCGCGCGGCTGCTCGATCACGCGCGGCGTCTGGCATGAGCATGGCCAAGGCGATCCCGCAGAATACCGCGTCCCGGGCGACGGAACTGCCGACCTATCGCGCCCGTGACCTGACCGGGGGCGGGGATCAGGCGCATATCGAGCTTGACGGGCAGATCTACACCCTGCGCATCACCCGCGCGGGCAAGCTGATCCTGACCAAATGAAGATGCGCTTTTCCTTCCCCGAAGCGCAGCCGGGCCAGACGATGTCGCGCGGGGCCGCGCCGGTCGGGCAGCTGCAGGAACTGCCCGGCCTCGAACGCGCCGCGATCCTGAGCCTCCGCGCCTGGTGCGACGGCGGCGCGGCCCGGGCGGCGCTGGCTGAAGACATCGCCGCGCTGCTCGGGCGGACCGGGGGCGAAGAGGCGCAGGAGGCTTTCGACGCGCTGATGCGGCTGATCCTGCAGGGCGCCCGACGGCCGATGATGCGTCACGGCTGCAGTTGCAGCTGCATTGGCGGTGACGAGAACGCCTTCGCCCAGATGATCGGCGCGGCTGCCGCGCAGGACCGCGAGGAGGCGATGCTCTTTGCCGCGATACTGGTCTCCGGCGGGGCGGCCTTCGAACTGGTGGAGCGGGCGTTGAGCCTTGGGCCGCTGTTCCTGCAGCTCGGACGGGGGAAAGCATCGCGCGTGGCGGCGGATCGGAGCGGCGATCCGCGGCGGTTGCACTGAGCGGCAGGGCCGGGGGCCGGCCCCCGGACCCCCGAGGTATTTCGGGTCAGAAGAAGCCGGGGCTGGGTCAGCCGGTGGCGAGCCGGTGGCGGCGGCGCATTCTGTCCGGGCGGCCGGGCAGGTGAAGCGCCGCCTCGGCGCGCGGCAGGCGGCTGATCACCTTGCCCTTTGCGATGACGCAGAGCCGCGTGGCACGCAGGCGCAGTGCCTCGATGGGGTCGGCGGCGTCAAGCACCACCAGAGACGCCTTCGCACCCGGTTTCAGCCCGTAGTCACGCAGTCCGAGAATGCTCGCATTGTCGGTGGTGATCATCTCGAAACATTTGCGCATCTCGTCGGGGCTGCTCATCTGCGCCACGTGCAGCCCCATGAAGGCGACATCGAGCATGTCGGCGGTGCCGAGGGAATACCAGGGGTCGAGCACGCAATCCTGCCCCCAGCCGACCGTGATGCCCGCGGCCAGCATTTCCTTCACCCGGGTCAAGCCGCGGCGTTTGGGATAGCTGTCGGCGCGGCCCTGCAGCATGATGTTGATCAGCGGATTGGGGATCACCCCGATCCCGGCCTCGGCGATCAGTGGCAGCAGCTTGGTGACATAGTAATTGTCCATCGAATGCATCGAGGTGAGATGTGAGGCCGCGACCCGTCCCTGCAGGCCGAGACGCTGCGTCTCATGGGCGAGGGTCTCGATATGGCGTGACAGCGGATCGTCCGTCTCGTCGCAATGCAGATCGACCGGCAGACCACGGGCGGCGGCGATTTCGCAGAGCTCGGTGACCGACGCGGCACCGGCGGCCATGGTGCGTTCGAAATGCGGGATGCCGCCGATCACGTCGACGCCCATGTCGAGCGCGCGCAGCGTGTTCTCGCGCGCCTTCGGGTCGCGGTAGAAGCCGTCCTGCGGGAAGGCGACGAGCTGCAGGTCGATATAGTCGCGCACCTGTTCGCGCACGTCCAGCAGTGCCTTGACGCCGAGCAGGCGGGGATCGCAGGTATCGACATGGCTGCGGATCGCCAGGAGCCCCATGCTGGCCGCCCAGTCGCAATATTGCAGCGCCCGTGCCACCACGTCCTCGTGCCGCATCACCTGTTTCAGCTCGCCCCAGAGGCCGATCCCCTCGAGCAGCGTGCCCGAGGCGTTGATCCGCGGCAGGCCGTAGGAGAGCGTCGCGTCCATGTGGAAATGCGGATCGACGAAGGGCGGGCTGACCAGATCGCCCGTGGCGTCGATGATCTCCCCGGCCTCGGCGCCGTCGAGCGCGTCGACGGCGGTGATCCTGTCGCCGCGGATGCCGATATCGCGCTGCGTTCCGTCGGGCAAGGTGCCGCCACTGACGATCAGATCAAACATCGGCCGATTCCTTCCCGGGTCGGCTTGCTTCGGGCTTTGGCCGGTCGCGGGCCACAACGGTGGTTTTCCAGGCCTCCCAGGGCGGCGTCACCTGCAGCAGGTCGGCCAGCGCGGCCACGTCGGCGGCGAAATGCTCGATCAGCATGTCGCGCGTCTCCGGCCGCATGGGCGGGATTTCCGACTTGATGGAGATGCTGTTGGCCGCGAGCAGCCGGGCCACGAGCTTCTGGGACTTGATCCGCGCCAGCGCCGGTTCCATGCCCTGTCGGCGCAGCCAGTCGCCGCCGCCGCGCAGGGACTTGCGCAGCAGGGCATGGCGCGGCCGGTCGCTTTCGTTGCGCCGCTCGCTCAGGATGGCGCTGCGGAAACCGGGATCGACACCGATGAAGTCGAAGACCTCGACCGCGGTGCCCGCCGGGTCGGCGCCGATCTCTTCGGCGAAGAGCACCTTGATGCTCGCGGCGGGAAAGGCGTCGAACCAGGGGCGCAGGTGACGCGCATAGAGCCCCTGGTCGAGATAGCAGGGGTTGTTGCGCAGCCCTTCCTCGAAGGTGCAGGGGGCGATATGGCCCTTGACGATCTCGTGCATGTGGTTGGAGAAGGCGCGCGCGATCGGGTCACGCAGCAGGGCGAGGATCTTCATCTGCGGATCGAAACGCGCGGCGCGCTCCGCGGCGCGCGGGTCGATCAGGTAGGAGGGCGAGCTTTCGAACAGCGCCATGCGGCCGGGGGCGGCGGGGAAATGCCCCTCATACCATCGATAGCCGCGGTCGAAATAATAGCTGAAGAAATCCACTTCCTTGGGCTCGGAAACCGCGATCTGGGGATGGGAGCCCGCGATCGCATGGAGCCAGGACGATGCGCATTTCTGCCCTCCGATGCCGATCACGCGTCTTGTCACTCAAGCCTCCAAACCCGTTAACAGATCGTCGATTGTGCAGCGCTGTCGGAACGATACGTCGGAAGCCGCCATGTGCCAAGCCGGTTCTGCAGGCGGGCGGACCGGGGACCGGGAATCTTGCGGAGAGACGGTCTGCTGATCTATCCTGAGAAAGAGCAGGCCAGAGAAACAGGAGTAACGTCAGCACGGAGGGAGGAATATCATGTCAGAGCAAACCAACGGATGTTGTCCGGGGCCCGGCTATGCTTCGCCGCAGGAGGCGATCAAGGCGCCGCGCGAGAAGGTTGTCTATACGATCTGCATCTATACCGGGACCGGAGTCGAGAAGCCCGATTACCTTGCCACCATCGACGTTGACGAGGACAGCCCGACCTACAGTCAGGTGATCCACCGCACCGAGATGCCGATTGTCGGGGACGAGCTGCATCACATGGGCTGGAACGCCTGTTCCTCCTGCAATGACGATGGCAGCATGGAGCGTAAATACCTGATCATCCCCGGCGTGCGCACCACCAATTTCTATATCGTCGACACGGCCAGCGATCCGCGCGCGCCGACCCTGCACAAGACGATCGACGGCGATGAGATCAAGGCCAAGACCAACCTGTCGGCCCCGCACACGGTGCATTGCCTCGGCGCGGATATCATCGTCTCGATGCTGGGCGATGCCGAGGGCAACGGGCCGGGCGGGTTTTTGCATCTGGACAAGGATTTCAACATTCTCGGGCGCTGGGAGGAGGATCTCGGTGCGATGAAATACAATTACGATTTCTGGTATCAGCCGCGCCACAACATGATGATCTCGACCGAATGGGGCGCGCCCAATACCTTCATGCCGGGGTTTGACCTCGAGGATGTCGCGCGCGGCAAATACGGGCAGCATGTGCATTTCTGGGATTTCAAGAACCGCAAGGTCGAACAGAGCATCGATCTTGGCGCCGAGGGGATGATTCCGCTGGAGGCGCGGTTCCATCATGATCCGGACAGCACCCACGGGTTTGTCGGGGCGGCGCTGGCGTCCAATATCTTCCATTACCACAAGGACAACGGCAAGGTGGAGATCGAGAAGGTGATCGATGTCGAACCTATCGATGTCGAAGGTTTCCCGGTGCCGATGCCGAGCCTGATCACCGATATCCTGGTGTCTATGGATGACAGGTATCTCTATTTCTCGAACTGGCTGCACGGCGACCTGCGCCAATATGACATCACCGACCCGTCGAATCCGAAGCTGACCGGGCAGGTCTGGATCGGCGGCATGCTCGGCAAGGCCCATGAGGTCAACGGCAGGGCGGTCGAGGGAGCGCCGCAGATGATCCAGCTGTCGCTCGACGGCAAGCGGCTCTATGTAACGACTTCGCTGTTCTCGACCTGGGACAACCAGTTCTATCCGTCGATGAAGGAGAAGGGCGGGGTGATGCTGATGGTGGATTGCGATCCCGAGAATGGCGGCATGAAGATCCGTGAGGATTTCCTCGTCGATTTCGGCGCGGAGCCGCAGGGCCCGGCGCGGGCGCATGAGACGCGTTATCCGGGCGGTGATTGTTCCTCGGACATCTGGATCTGAGCGCGGCGGGATGCGCAGGCACAGGGTCACGTTCCGAAACCGCGGTCTGAGCTTCGAGGTCGGCGAGGACGAGGCGATCATCGACGTGGTCGAGGCGGCAGGGCATGTGCTGCCGATCGGCTGTCGCTATGGCGGCTGCATCACCTGCGCGGCGAAGATGATCTCGGGCTCGGTACGCCAGCCGAAGGGGACGGCGCTCAACAAGCGTCAGGCGGGGGAGGGCTATGTACTGCTCTGCGTGGCGCGACCGAGAGAAGATTGCGTCTTCGATGTCGGGGTGGAGAGCCATGACAGGCTTTATGTGAACCCGTTTGCCAGCGCGGCGGCGGCAGCTCAGATGACCCGGGCACGGGAGCGGGAAGGCTGAAGCCTTGACGCGAGAGGCCGGGGCGTGATCCGCCCCGGCCTTTCGTCACATTCCGGATCGCGCGCTTCAGGCGGCCCGGCGCGGCGCGTCAGCCGCGCTGCGCGCCTCGCTGTCTTCCTCGATCAGGCGATGCAGTGCGATGATCGCCGGTTGCAGATCCTCGCGCGCCATGGCGAATTGCACATCGACGCTGCGGGTGGTCTGGGTCGTGGCCAAAGGTTCGAGCCCGGCCTCGTGCAAAAGGTTCAACCCGCGCGATAGCACCCGGAGATTCTCCATGTTCTGACCGATCACCGAGACGATGGCCAGCGAGCGCACGGTGATCTTGGCCTGCGGATAGATCTTGTGCAGATCACTCTCGACCTTGCGGATCGCCGAGAGCGGCGCATCGACGTAATGCACGATCGTGTTGGCATTCGAGACCTTCGAGACGATCCGCAGCCCGTGCCGGGTCAGCGTGTCGAGGATCGTGGAATCATAGCCCTTGGTGCCGACCATGTCCTGTTCGAACAATTCGAGCGAATAGACATCGAGCCCGGTGATCACTTCGGGCGTCGCATGGCGGGAGGCGAAATCCTCGATCAGCGTGCCCAAGTCATCGGGCTCAAAGGCGTTGGTCACGCGCAGCGGCACATTGGCCTGACGCAGGGTCTTGCCCGCCTTGGGGTGGATCGCCTCCATCCCCATGTTGGAGAGCTGGTCGGCGACGTCGTAATTGGTGTGACCCACCTTGCGCACCTTGTCCGCGCCGACGAGTTTCGGATCGGCGGAGGAAAGGTGGAATTCCTTGTGGATGATCGCCTCGCGTGCTGCGGTCTGGGCGGCGATGCGGCTGAAGGTCACTTCCGAATAGCCCCGGTCGTACTCCTGCATCAGCCCTTCGCTGCATTGCGCATAGCCGGTGACGATGGGCAATTCGCTGGCCAGATCGACACCGCTGAGCCCCGCGTCGATGCGCTCGGCGAGGCTGTATTCTCCGTCATCGCGCCAGCCCGACAGATCGACGAACCGCGCCGACAACCCGTTGCGGCTGAGCAACAGTGAGGTGACATAGGCAGAATGCGCCTCGCCCAGCCCGGAGAGCAATTCGCGGATCACGTTCATGTGGTGGTCGAGCCGGAAATGTCCGTAGGAACAGACCCGTTGCAGGTCGATCAGGCAGGAGCGCGCGCCCTCGATCCGGTCGCGCACGAAATCATCGGCCAGCGAGCGGTCGCCGGGGTGATCGAGCACCGACGCATGGGCGGCACACATCGCCTCGGCGACGCTGCTCAGCGCGGCGAGCCAGCCATGATCGTCATCGGCGCTGGAAAACAGGCCGAAAACGCCGGGCTTGCCGGATTTCTTGTGCTCCAGCAGCAGGTCGGTGATCCCGGCAAAGGCCGAGACCACGAAGATCCGCTGGTAGCGCTCCGGCCCCTTGCGGGAGCCGATGAACAACGTGTCGAGCAGCTCAGGCAGGCGCGACATCGAGGTGCCGCCGATCTTCTCGACGGTATGGCGGGGCGCGTTAGCGGCTTGCTGGGTCTGATCAGGCATCAGCTTTGGCATAGCTTCCATCTTCCTGGTGCACTTCGCTGCCGGTCACCGGCGGGTTGAAGCAGCAGGCCATGACCAGCTCTTCCTCGGCGCGCAAAGTGTGCTTGTCATGCAGGTTGAGCGCATACATCACGCCGGGGCGGATCTCGTGGGTTTCACCGCTCGCGAGATCGGTGATCGTGCCCTTGCCGGAGATGCAATAGACGCTTTCGAAGTGGTTCTTGTAGTGGAACGTATGTTCCGAACCGGCCTCGAGCGTGGTGATGTGGAACGAAAAACCCATCTTGTCATCGGCAAGCAGCATGCGCACGGAAGTCCATTGCGCATCCGCGACCTTGCGATCAGTGTTCTTCAGCTCGTTGAAATCTCTGACGATCATATCGGTTACTCCGCAGCAATTTTGAGGGAAAGCGAGGCGCTCACGGCGTCCTCCAGCGTGTCGAGCCCGGCCTTGAACTGGGCCAAGGGCGTGGTCAGCGGCGCCAGCACCTTGACCACCTCATCCTCGGCGCCCGAGGTCTCGATGATCAGGCCCTTGTCGAAGGCGTCGGCGCAGATATGCGCCGCCAGTTCGCCCGAGCCTACGTCGATGCCGCGCATCATGCCGCGGCCCTTGACGTAGGCGCCGGGGATGTGACGCGCGATCTCGGTCAGGCGCTTTTCGAGAAGGTCAGATTTTTCAGCGACTTCCTTGGCGAAGCTGTCATCCTTCCAGAATTTCTCGAGCGCCACCCGGGCGGTGACGAAGGCATGGGTGTTGCCGCGGAAAGTGCCGTTGTGCTCGGCCGGTTTCCAGATGTCGAGCTCGGGCTTGAGCAGCAGCGCGGCGAAGGGCAGGCCCATGCCGGAGAAGGATTTGGCCAGCGTGATCATGTCCGGCTCGAAGCCGAAATCCTCGGTCGAGAAGAACGAGCCGGTGCGCCCGATACCGGCCTGGATGTCGTCGATGATCAAGAGCGCGCCCAGCTCCTTGGCAAGCGCGGCGATGCCCTGCAGCCATTCCTTGCTAGCGGCGTTGAGCCCGCCTTCGCCCTGAACCGGCTCGACGATGAAGGCCGCCGGCGCGTCAATGCCGCTGGAGCCGTTGCGCAGCATCTCGCGGGCCAGTTCCAATGTGTCGACATCGCCCAACGACCCTTCATAGGGCAGGTGGGTCGTGTCGTTGAGGCTGACGCCCCCGGCGCCGCCCCGTTTCCCGGCATTGCCGGTCAGCGCCAGCGCGCCCAGCGTCATGCCGTGAAAGCCGTTGGTGAAGGCGATGACATTCTTGCGCCCGGTGGTCTTGCGCGCCAGCTTGATCGCCGCCTCGACGGCATTGGTGCCGGTCGGGCCGACCATCATCACCTTGTGGTCCATGCCACGCGGCTTGAGGATGATCTCGTCAAAGGCGCGCAGGAAGTCGGCCTTGGTGTCGGTATACATGTCGAGACCGTGAGTCAGCCCGTCGCCGGTGATGTGATCGACCAGCGCGGATTTCATGTCAGGGTCGTTGTGGCCGTAGTTGAGCGACGAGCAACCGGCGAGGAAGTCGGTATATTCGCGACCCTCTGTATCGGTCAGGGTGCTGCCGCTGGCGCTTGTGAAAACGGTGTCGAACGACCGGCAATAGGAGCGGACTTCGCTCTCGCGGCGTTCAAAGATGGTACGATCGGCTGTCTGAGCAGTCGACATGGGAGTTCCTCCAATGGATGAAAAGATGGCCCCTTCGCCGGGGCATGCATGTGGGCTGGATCTGGTCGGTGATCAGGCGGCGGCGCTGAGCGGCTCTGCCAGCGGGATGGTGACCAGATGTTCGGTCTTGGCCGTACCGTCGAAATGCTCTTCCGACTTGTAATAGGCCTCGCTGTCGATTTCGGCGCCCTGGCGTTCGGCAAAGCTGCTGAACAGGCCCCAGGACGCGTCATTGTCCTTGGTGATGGTCGTCTGGATCTGGTTCACATCGGCGCAGGCGTCGCGGGCAATAAGCTGACCGAGCATGCGGCGGCCAAGGCCGCAGCCGCGTGCCAGAGGCGACACCGCGACCTGCCAGACGAAGAGCGTTTCGGGATCGTCGGGCCGGACATAGGCAGAGATCCAGCCGACGGGCGCGCCGTTCATCTCGGCCAGAACGCAGGTATCGGCGAAGTGGTCGCATTGGACCAGGTTGCAATACATCGAATTCTCGTCGAGTGGCTTGCAGCTGCGCACCAGCTCCCAGACGGCGGAGCCATCCTGGTTGCTCGGTTTGCGCAGCTTGATCCTGGTTTCGGTCATGTCTTTCGGCACGTGGTCTACCCTCTCTGGTCGTTCCCGATGGTACGCATCGTTTTTTTATTCGTATTGCTAAGTATAATTCGAGAGCCTCGCAATCAACCATAAAAATTGTGTTAATTTTCCGACATCGCGTCAAAGCAACGCATTGCCTTGCAAAGCGAATGATTTGCGGCGGCGGAAATTTGCCGGATTGGAAGGGCGCGGCGGCGATGCTATGAGTAAATTTCAACAGCAAACCCGAGGCTTGCGCCAGGCCCGGGCATCAGATGGACCCGCCCATGGATCGTACCGACAAGAGCCTGATCGCGCTGCGCCGAATCCTGCGCTCGACCGAACTCTATGGCCGTGAGCTGGCCAAGGCCGCCGGGCTCACGGCGGTGCAGGTGCGGGTGTTGCAGATTTTGACCGAGACGGGCCATGCCACGTCAAAGGAGATCTGCACGCGCATGGGGGTTACGCAGGCGACGATGAGCTCGGTGATCGACCGGCTGTCGAAAAAGGCGATGGTCGAGCGCCGCCCCTCGCTGTCGGACCGCCGCGCGATTGACATCATCATCACCGACGCCGGGCGCCACGCGGTCGATACCGCCCCCGATCCGCTGCAGCAGCGCTACGTGGCGCAGTTCGAGGCGATGGAGGAATGGGAACAGGCGATGTTCGTCTCGGTGCTCGAACGGGTGGCGGTGATGCTCGGCGGCAGTGACACGGCAGCGGCGCCGGTGCTCGACATCGGCGATCTTGGCGGCAAGGGCGAGACGCGCTGAGCACCGGCCCCGGCAGGGACTGGGCTCAGAAATAGAGCCCGGAAAAGATCACCGCCAGCCCTGCGGCGCAGAGCAGCAGGGTCGCCAGCTTCCCCCGCGCCCCGATCAACCCGTTGGAGATCAGCACCAGCCCCAGAGCCAGCCGCGCCAGCGCCAGCAGCGCCGCGCCCGGGCTCTCGGAGAGCCGCAACAGGTCCGGGTTGGCGATCATCCCGAGCGGAATGAGATAGAGCCCGACCCCGAGCGCCATGGCGGTCAGCGCCACCTTGAGCCAGTTCTCCCCGATCATCCCGGCGGCGATGAACACCGCACCGCAGACCGGCGGCGTGATGGTCGACAACAGCGCGAACCAGAAGACGAAGAGATGCGCTTGCAGCGGCGCCAGCCCGAGCTGTGTCAGCGCCGGTCCGGCCACCGAGACACAGATCACATAGGCGGCGGTGGTCGGGACTTCCATGCCGAGCACCAGACAGGCCAGCGCGGTCAGCAGCAACGAGGGCCAGAGCAGTCCGCCGGAGCCTTCGAGGATCAGCGAGGTGATCTTGACCCCGAGCCCGGTGATCGACAGCACGCCGATGATGATCGAGGCACAGAGGATGATCGCGGCGATCAGCGAGACCTGCTTGGCGGCGGTCAACAGCGCGCGCACCAGCCTTTCGGCGATCAAACGGCGGTCGATCTCGAACCGGCCGTTGACGAAGAGCAGCAACGTGCCGGCGAGGATCGCCAGCGCGGCGGAATATTCCGGCGTGAACCCGGCGCCGAACATGCTCCAGAGCAGCACTGAGAAGGGCACCAGAAAGAACAGCGAGGTGACGATCACATCGCGCAGCGCCGGGTGATCGGCAGCATCGACGCCTCTGAGTTCGAAGCGCCGCGCATAGGCGTTGATCCCGACCCAGACCGCGAAGAAATAGAGCAGCGCGGGCAGGATCGCCGCGGCCATGATCGCGGTATAGGGCACGCCGGTCAGCTCGACCATGACGAAGGCCCCGGCCCCCATCAACGGCGGCATGATCTGCCCCCCCGAGGAGGCCACCGCCTCCACCGCCGCGGCGAGGCGTTTGGGATAGCCGAGCCGTGTCATCGCGGGCAGGGTGATCGCGCCGGTGGAGGCGACATTGGCCGAGGCCGAGCCGGAGATCGAACCGAACAGGGCAGAGGAAATCACCGACACCTTGGCCGCTCCGCCATTGAGCCGACCGGCCGCCGCGGCGGCGACATTCATGAAACCCTGTCCGGCCTCGCCCGCGTTCAGCACGGCGCCGAAGATCACGAAGATCGACACGACGCTGACCGACACCCCGGTGAGCGACCCCCAGATCCCGCCTTCGGCAATGGTCAGCGTGCCGAGGAAGCTCGGCAGCGGCGTGCCGGAATGGCCGAACTGGCCGGGAATATGTTGGCCGAGCAATCCGTAGAGCAGCGCCGCCGCGGCCACCAGCGGCAGCGGCCAGCCGATGGCGCGGCGCGCGGTCTCGAGCGTGACCAGTAGCAATATGATCGCAACGGCAGTCTGAAGGTCGTTTTCAAGGAACCCGTATTGATCGATCAACGTGTCACTGCGCCACGCCACCCAGAGCGCTGCGCCGACACCGA
The DNA here is from genome assembly GCF_042685005.1 of Sulfitobacter aestuarii. Lineage (NCBI taxonomy): Bacteria > Pseudomonadati > Pseudomonadota > Alphaproteobacteria > Rhodobacterales > Roseobacteraceae > Sulfitobacter > Sulfitobacter aestuarii. Next base: position 142,954 of record NZ_JBHUMP010000008.1, read on the forward strand.
GCAGCGCCAGCAGGAGTCCCGAGCCGCGCTGCCATCCCGGACGCGCGGCAAAGACCAGCGCGAAGGGCAGGATGAAGGCCATGTGCAGCGGACGGCTGACAAGGTTGGGCACCAGGCCGGAAAAGATCAGCGCCAGGTGATAGAACACCAGCCCTGCCGCCAGGAGGAGCCAGAAGGCAGCCGCAACTCGACCCTTGGGCAGCATGTCCATGGCAATATCTTTCGTCCGGTGGTGGGGGAATGGGCGGGAGGCGCGGCCCGGGGTCAATCGACCGGGCCGCGCCTCGGATTGTCGGGGTCGGGCGCGGTCTATTGCTGTGCGGCGTCGAGCGCGATCCCGGCTTCCTCGTAATAGCGCACGGCACCGGGGTGGATCTTGCCGTCGATATTGGCCATCAGCGCTTCATCGACACCATTCCACCACGGCGAAGTGTCGCCGAGCTTTGCCTTGCTCTCCCAGAAGGTCTTGGTCAGCGCATAGGCGGTGTCGTCATCCATCTGCGTGGTGGCATAGGCGACGACCGGCAACGAAGTCGTGGTAATGTCGGCCTCCTGACCGGCATAGGTCCCGGCGGGAATTGTCAGCGCGGTGCGGTTGCTCTGCGCGATCTGGTCCTCGCTCAGCGACAGGATGGTGACCGGGGTCGAGGCGGCGGCCTCGATCACGTTCGGGGCGGGCCAGGAACCGGCGGTGACGAAACCGTCGATCTGCCCGTTCTTCAGCGCGGCGACCGCATTGGACAGCTCCGCATCGGCGATCTCAACCTTGTCGGTGAGCCCGAACAGCTCCAGATATTTCTCGCCTTCGGTGGCGCCGAAGGAGCCATTGCCGAGCAGGATGGTCTTGCCCTCCATTCCGGCAAGATCGCTGGCACCGCTGCTTTGGGACATCACGAAATGCATGGTCAGCGAGGGGATCGGGAACAGCGCGCGGATCTCGTCGAATTGCGCATCGCCCTTGCCCTCGAACATCGCCTTGCCGCCCTGCGCGAGACCGACAAGTGCCGGCGGCGTGGTGAAGACGTAATCGCCGCCCCGGGCGCGCACTTCCATGACATTCTGCACCGAGCCCTGGCTTTCCTCGACGGTGACGATCACCTCGCCGTCGGTGCCTGTCTTCATCGCCTCGGCCAGTTCCACGCCCATCTGGTAATAGGACGAGCCGGTCTTGGCCGATTTGTAGGTGATGCGCGTCTCGGCGCCGGCGGCGGTGGCGCTCAGCGCGCTAAGGGCCAGCAGCGCGGCGGTGGTCTTGAAAAACTTCATTGGCTTCTCCTCCTCATCGAGCCTGTCGCTCCGTCCTGCTGTCTGGCCGATCGGCGCGCGAAGCTCCACTTATTTTTCGCAAATCATGACAAAGAGGCGCCGACCGGGGCGGCGATGTCGCAACGCTGCGGGATGCATCGGCGAGCCGGGCCGGGAATTATTTGCATCGGAAGAAATTGACGCGGCGCCGCATTCGCGCCTAAGCAATGGGCAACGCTTTCGTTGTAACGAGGAACCGTCCCATGCCGCTGGCCCGGATAAACGGCAAAATCCTGCATTTCATCCATATTCCCAAAACTGGCGGTTCCGGCATTTCGAGCTATCTGCGCGCCAAGGGGCAGGTGGCGCTTTACAGCCGCGAACGCCTGCAATGGGCGCGCACCACCCCGCAGCATGTCCATGCCGAGACCAGCGAGATCCTCCTGCCGGACGGTTTCGCCGATGCGACTTTCGCGGTGATCCGCGATCCAATGCAGCGTCTGCTCAGCGAATACCGCTACCGCGTGACCCGGCGCCATGATTCCGGCGCAGTGCCGAAGGCTCTGGACAGCGGCGCGGCGCTGACGGTGGAGCTGGACTGGGGTGCGGAGTTTCACGGCACGTTCGACGCATGGGTCACGCATATTTTCGCGGAATATCAACGCGATCCGCATGTCTGCGACAATCACGTGCGCCCGCAGGCCGATTTCATCCGGCAAGGCGCGGCATTGTTCCGGTTCGAGCAGGGGATGCAGCCGGTGTTCGATTGGATCGACCGGGTGACAGGCACGACGCGTGCCGATTTCCGGATCGATCGCAACGAAAGCATTAAGTTCGAGATCGAGATGAGCGACGAGACGCGGGCGGCGATCCGGCGGTTTTATGCCGCGGATTTCGCGCTGTGCGACAGGCTGGCCACCGCGCCAGCGCCCTCCGCAGAGCGTCAGCCGGAGATGGTCGTGGCGAAATAGGCTGACCGGCGCGCGCGTTGCCCCGAAACGTCGCCGTTCTCAGGCGGTGACCGGGTCGCGCGTCGTGGTGCCGCTGCCGACAGGGCGCGGCGCGTCGGGCAGCAGCGCCAGCTCGAACCAGAAGATCGAGCCCTTGCCCTCCCTGGAATCGAACCCGATGCGGCCCTCGTGCAGCTCGATCAGCTGTTTGCAGATGCTGAGGCCGAGGCCGCTGCTCTTGGTCGGTCCGGTGGTGCCGGGATTAACCTGGTGGAAGCGGGTGAAGAGGTTGGCATGTTCCTCGGGCGGAATGCCGCGGCCATGATCGATGACCTCGACCCGCACGCTGCGATCGACACGATAGGCCCGCACCCGCACGATATCCCCCGGCGAGGTGAATTTCGCGGCATTGGAGAGGAAGTTGCTGATTACCTGGGAAATCCTCCGCGCATCGGCGCGGATGGGCAGCCGATCGGGCAGCGGTGAGATCGCCAGGCTGACATCGAACTGGCGCGCGTAATTCTGGCAGCTCTGCACCGTGTCGGCGATGATCTCGTTGAGATCGACCTCCTTGCGCTCGAGCGATACCTTGCCCTCGCTCAGCGATTGCGCATCGAGGATGTCGTTGACCAGCGCCATCAGCCGCTCGCCGTTGCGATGGGCGATATCGACCAGACGCCCGGCGTCCTCGGGCATCGTCTTGCCGTGTTTCATCCGCAGCAGCGCGAGACCGCCGAGGATCGAGGTCAGCGGCGTGCGCAGCTCGTGGCTCACCACGCTCATGAAATTGTCCTTCTGTTTCGCGGCGGCCTGAGCCTCCTTGGCGAGCTGGCGCATCTGCCGCGACGTGCGCTTGCTGGCCTTGAGGTCGAGCATCAGCAGCGCGGCGAAAATGGCGGCGATGCCGAGGATCGCGATGCCGAGATAGGCGATGCCGCGGGACAGGGAGAGAAGCGTCTGGCGATAGGCGCTCATGAAGCGCGATTTGGCTTGTGCCAGCGCCAGGGACAGCTGGCGGAACTGCGGATCCAATGCGTTGATCCGGAACAGGATGTCCTCGGTGATCTCACGGCGCGCGGCTTTCGTGGAATCCGGTCCCGGCAGGGCGAGGATCACCGGTTCGAGATCGACAAAGATGGCTTCGAGGTCATGGACCGCCGAATTGTCGATGTCATAGCTTTCGACGATCTCGGTGAACTTGCCGGCCTGCATGACGTTGATCCGGCTCCAGGCAATGTCGAACCTGAGCGCGACATCCTCCCGTGTCTTCAGCCCGAGCACGTATTCGTTGAGCTCGGCATTGAAGCGCAGGATCTCGAACTGCAGCTGCGAGGCAATCCAATGGGGGTCGCTTCGTTCGGCAATGCGGATCTGGCGGACCTGGTCGCCGAGTTTCCACACCATGCCGCCGCCGAGCAGGATCGAGCCGATAAACAGCCCGAACAGCGTCGCCCTGACGAAGTTACCCCCTGTGCTCATTCAACCGCGATGCTTTTGAGTTGCCAGACCAGACGCCCGTTATAGATGTCGTCGCGCAGCTTGGGCTCGTCATCCATCGGATAAATCACCCAGATCGGCCCCTTGTCGCGGATCGACATCGGTTTGCCGTCCATCGACAGCGCCAGGATCACGTCATGTTCATAGGCATCCGACGCCGGGGCCCGCACGGTGAAATCGTTGAGCGCCGTCATGATCAACTCGCTTTCCGGCCCGATATCCTGACCGGCGAGCACATCGCGCAGTTTCGGGCCGACAAAGGTCGTGGTGGTTTCGACATAGTCGTTCTTGGTCACGACGGTAGTCTGCGGCATTTCCTGCAGCTCTTCCATGCTGAACGATTCGGCCGCGCCATGGGCGTTTACCGTCAGGATATCGGCTGCATGACCAAGCGTCGGCAGCGCCATCAGCGCAGCCACGAGACAGAATTTCACCATTTCAATTGCTTGCCGCGTCATTGGTCGAGACCTTTCGGATTTGTGAACTTTGCGTCGATCCTGCCATCTGCGCATGGCGATTATATGGCGGGATCGCGTATATGTTTCGCGGCTGTGATGCAGCGTTTCGAAGCGTGCGACAATCCCCTCTGACAGCGCGGAGCGCAGTATTCTCTGATGTCCGGGGGCCGGGCGCCTCGCGGTCATGGCTGCCCTGCAATCGGGGCGTGATATGGCCACTATTGGTAAAACCGCAGGCTGCAGGCTGGCGGGGCACCGGGCAAACCGTGACAGGCGCGCGCATCTGCTTGCCCCTGGGTAAAGTGCCGTCTAAGAATCCTGCATTCTTCCGCAAGCATGGCGGTGCGCGACACAGACGGCGAGTAGGCGCAAAGGTGGACAGGGGCATCATGGGACCAGATAAGCGGACAAATGTGACCAGAGACTTTACGTCATCCGGGTTGAGCGCTGTATTTTACGGAGCAAACCGTTCAAATGCGCGCTATCCGCCCGCCGCGGCACCACGAAAGGACGACATGTTATGAGCCGATCCGCCCCGCAACCGAGCCTCACGCCGAGTGACATCCGTGCCCGCAAGGGAGAGGTGCCGCTGGTCTGCCTGACGGCCTATACCACCCCTGTCGCCCAGCTTGCCGACGCGGAATGCGATGTGGTGCTGGTCGGGGATTCCGTCGGCATGGTGCTGCACGGGTTGCCCTCGACCCTGCCGGTTAGCCTTGAGATGATGATCATGCACGGGCAGGCGGTGGCGCGGGGGCTCGAACGGGCGATGCTGGTCATCGACATGCCCTTCGGCAGCTACGAGGAAAGCGCCGAACAGGCGTTTCGCAATGCCGCGCGGCTGATGGGCGAGACCGGGGCGGCGGCGGTCAAGCTGGAGGGTGGCCGCCATATGGCGGAGACGATCCGCTTCCTGGTGGCGCGTGGTATACCCGTGATGGGCCATGTCGGGCTGACGCCGCAATCGGTCAACACGCTGGGCGGTTACAAGGTGCAAGGGCGCGGCGAGGACCGCGACCGGGTGATCGCCGATGCGCGTGCGGTGGCGGAGGCGGGGGCCTTTGCCATCGTGCTGGAGAAGGTGATCGCCGACCTCGCGGATGAGATCACCGAAACGCTGGCGATCCCGACAATCGGCATCGGCGCCTCGGCGGGATGTGACGGACAGATCCTGGTGATCGATGACATGCTCGGGCTGTTCAACGCCTTCCAGCCGAAATTCGTCAAGCGCTACGGGGATCTGGCGCAGGACGCCGCCACCGCGATCCGCAGCTATGCAGAAGAGGTGCGCAGCCGGGAATTTCCCACTAAGGAGCATGTGTTTTCCGAAGGAAGCCCGAAGACATGAAGATTATCCGCAAGAAATCCGAGCTGCGCGCGCTGACCGAAGATTGGCGCGCGGCGGCGGAGAGCATCGGCGTGGTGCCGACCATGGGCGCGCTGCATGCGGGGCATCTGAGCCTAGTGGAGGCCGCCAAGGCGCAGAACGACCGGGTGATCGTGACGCTCTTCGTCAATCCGCGCCAGTTCAACCAGGCCTCGGATCTGGAGAAATACCCGCGCACCGAGGAGAGCGATGCCGAAAAACTCGCGCCCTTTGATATCGACGTGCTCTATATCCCCGAGCCGGATCAGATCTATCCGGCGGGCTTTGCCACCAATATCAGCGTCTCGGGCATCAGCGAGGCGCTCTGCGGCGCCGACCGGCCCGGTCATTTCGACGGGGTTGCCACGGTAGTCACGAAGTTGCTGCTGCAATGCGATGCCGACCGCGCCTATTTCGGCGAGAAGGATTTCCAGCAGGTGCAGGTGGTGCGTCGGCTGGTCGAGGATCTCGATCTCAAGGCGAAGATCATCCCCTGCGAGACGATCCGCGAGGCCGATGGGCTGGCCCTGTCATCGCGCAATCTGCGGCTCGGAACGCAGGCGCGGCAGGTGGCGCCGGTGCTGCACCGGATCCTGCGCGAGACGGCAGAGGCGATCGGCAGGGGCGAGAAAGGCGCGCTGGAAAAGGCCCGCGCGGCATTGCTGGCGGCCGGTTTCGGGCCGATTGACTATCTCGAGATGCGCCATGTCGATGACCTGTCCCCGGCGGAGGATGCCGGTCGGCCGCGTCGGCTCTTCGTGGCGGCATGGCTCGATGATGTGCGGCTGATCGACAATATCGCGCTCGACTGAGCGCTTCTCGCGCCGGGGTTCAAAGCCCGCTGACCTGCGGCAGCCAGGTGGAGAGCGCCGGGATGAAGGTCAGCAGCAACAGCACCGCGATGGAGGCGAGGAAGAACGGCGGCAGCTCGCGGACCAGCGCTGCCGGGCGCATCTGCGTTGCGCCGGAGACGACGAAGATCAGCGCTCCGACCGGCGGCGTCGCCAGCCCCATCGTCAGGTTGACGATCACCACGATGGCGAAATGATTGGGGTCGATCCCAAGCGCATGGCTGATCGGCGCGAGGATCGGCACCAGGATCAGTACGCCGGGCAGCGGATCCATGAACAGGCCGAAGAGCAGCAGCAGCACGTTGACCGCCAGCAGGAACATCACCGGCGAAAGATCCCAGCCGATGATCGTGGCAGCGAGATCCTGCGGGATGCCCTCGATGATCAGCACCCAGGCGAAGGCCCGCGCCGCGCCGAGGATCAGCAATACCGCCGAGCTGACGAGCGCGGCGCGCAGGATGATCTCAGGCAGGTCGCGCAGGCGCAGCGAGCGATAGATGAACATGCCGCAGGTCAGCGCGTAGAACACCGCGATCACCGAGGCTTCCGTCGGGGTGAAGATGCCGAAGCGGATGCCGCCGACCACCAGAACGATCAGCATCAGGGCTGGCAGGGCCATGGCGCTGGTGCGCAGCATCTCGCCCGCGCCGGGCCGCGTGTCGGCGCCGCGATAGCCGCGCCTTGCCGACATGATCGCATTGGTGGCGAGCATCGCGGCGGTGATCAGCAGCCCGGGCAGGATGCCGGCCATGAACAGCGACACGACCGAGACCTGCTGATCCTGCATCGCGTAGATGATCATGGTGATCGAGGGCGGGATGATCGGTCCGACGACGGCGCTCGAAATCGTCAGCGCCCCGGCATAGGCGCGGTCATAGCCGCCCTTTTCCATCATCCGCACCATCATCGCGCCGGGTCCGGCGGCATCGGCCAGCGCGGAGCCGGAAATCCCGGCAAACAGCGTCGATGAGATCACATTGGCATGGCCGAGCCCGCCGCGCAGATGGCCGACGAACTGGCTGGCGAAGCGCAGGAGGTGATGGGTGATGGCGCCGCCGGTCATCAGCTCGGCGGCGAGCACGAAGAAGGGCACCGCCAGCAGCGGGAAGGAATCGAGCCCGGCGAACATCTCCTTCACCACGACGATCTTCGGATAGCTGCTGCCCAGGCTCAGCGCCAGAAAGACCGAGATCGCCATGGCAAAGGCGACGGGCAGGCCGAGCGCCATCAGCAGGAACAGGGCGGGAAAGAGGATTTCAGCCACTGGCGGCTCCGGTTGCTGAAGGGCCGTCTGTCCGCGGCGCGTCGCGGTAGTGACCGAGCGCGATCAGCGGGCGGGCGATCAGCAACAGATGCACGCTCAGAAGGGCAAAGCCGATCGGCATGGCCGCATAGACATATTTGAACGGCAGGCGCAGCGCCGGGCTGCGCTGATATTGCATCCGGGTCATGTATTCATAGCCGGTGACGATCATGAAGACGAAAAACGCCAGCAAGCTCAGCACGATGGCCCCGCGCAGGGCGATCTGCGCCGGGCTGGGCAGCACGTCCTGCAAATTAGTGATCGCCACATGGCCGCCGCGGCGCAGGGCCAGCCCGGCACCGGTGAAGGTCATCCAGATCATCAGGTAACGGGCCACCTCGTCGGCCCAGGGCAGCGAGTGGTTGGTGGTGTAACGCAGGGCGACATTGGCCCCCACGACCAGTGCCATGCCCGCGAGCATCGCAATCACCGCCCAGCGGTTCAGGGCCACGAAAAGGGCTTCGGCTCGGCGCAAGGGGAGGTTCCTTTCGGATCGCGGGACGGAGCCACCCGCGCGGGGCCGCTCCGTGCCTTCGGTCAGTGAGCGCGGATCACTCGGTGGCGATGATCCGGTCGATCACGTCCTTGTCGTATTGCTTGTAATAGCTCTCGTAGGCCGGCTGCACCGCCTGCTGGAAGGCCGCTTTCTGTTCGGCGCTCAGGGTGCCGACCTCCATGCCGCGCTCCTTCAGCGTGGCAACGCCGCTGGCCTCGACATCATCGACGAAACCGCGCATCGCCGCGACCGCAGCTTCGGCGCCCTTTTCGAACGCTGCCTTGTGCGCGTCGCTCAACCCGTCCCAGAACGGCTTGGAGACCAGCAGCATCGCGGGCGAATAAACGTGGCCCGACAGGGTCAGATATTCCTGCACCTCGTCAAGCTTCACCGAGACGATCACCGAGAGCGGGTTTTCCTGTCCGTCGATCACGCCCTGCTGCAAGGAAGAGATCACCTCGGGCCAGGCCATCGGGGTCGGCGCGGCGCCGAGCGTCTCGAAGGCCTCCAGATGCACCGGGTTCTCCATGGTGCGGATCTTCAGCCCGGCCACGTCTTCGGGCTTGGCGATCTGGTTGCGGTTGTTGGTGATGTGGCGGAAGCCCTGCTCGCCCCAGGCCAGCGCATGCAGGCCGACGTCGTCGAACTTGGCGAGGATCTCGTCACCGACCTCCCCGTCGAGCACCCGGCGGGCATGGTCGAGATCGCGGAACAGGAAGGGGATGTCGAAGACGCCGGTCTCGGGGACGAAATTCGCCAGCGTGCCGGAGGAAACGATGGTCGCCTCGATCGTGCCGATCTGCAGCCCCTCGATCACCTCGCGCTCACCGCCGAGCCCGGAGGAGGGGAAATGCTTGAAGGTGAATTCCCCGTCGGTCTCGGCCTCGACGACCTCCTGAAAGGCGGCCGCACCGACGCCGTAATGGGAATCCGGTGCCAGCGCATAGCCGAGCTTGACCTCGGTCTGTGCCGCGACGGCACCGGCGGAAAGCACGAGGCCGAACATCGCGGCGCTGCTTGCGAAAAGGGATGTACAGGAAAATTTCGACATGCGGGTCTCCTCACCAGCTAATGACAGGGAGAGTGCTAAACCTGATCAAAAGGACAGGCAAGCCGCACGTTGACCCTGTAAAGGCTCACGATGCAACGACTTGTGCCGGGACCGCAGCCCCGGCACGCCCGAAACCTTCAGCGCACGCCGCGCCGACGCCGCGGCGCGGCGGTGTCGGAAACGCCCTCGCGCTGGAAGACATAGAGCCCCGAGGCGAGGATGATCGCGATACCGATCCAGGTGAAGCGATCCGGGAAATCGCCGAACAGCAGGTAACCCGCCGCGGTGGCGCCGAGGATCTCGACATATTGAAACGGCGCGAGGCTGCTGGCCTCGGCATGACGGAAGGCTTCGGCGATCAGCAGATGGCTGGCACCGGTCAGCGCCCCGATGGCGATCAGCGCGCCCCAGGCCCAGCCCGCATCGGGCAGGATCGACGCGGGGGCCTCGAGACCGGTCAGCGCGACAAACAGGACCATCCCGGCGGCGGCGTAGAGCGTCGCGCCGCATTGCACGGTCAGCCCCGATCGAGTCGCCGTGGCACGTTTGAGCACGATCATGTTGAGCGCATAGCTCAGCGCCGCCAGTGCCGGCAGCACGGTCATCCAGCCGAAATCGGAACCGCCCGGGCGGATCACCACCAGCGCGCCGATCAGCCCGACGCCGACCGCGATCAGCCGCCGCGGCCCGGCCTTCTCGCCCAGCAGCGGTCCGGCCAGCACGGTCAGCAACAGCGGCTCGACGAAGAAGATGGCGATCACCGTGGCCACCGGCATGCTCGCGAAGGCGACGACGAGGCTCGACAGTGTGACGATCACCAGCGCCCCGGAAAGCGCGATGATCGGCGAGAACATCGCCCCGCGCAGGCGGTTGCGCAGAACGAAGGCGATGGGCGCCATGAAGGCGGCCTGTGCCAAGAGCCGCCACATCACCACATGCGAGGGCGAGAGCACCCCGGTCAGCAGCTTGCTGAGCGCATCCCCGAGCGGCAGCATCAGCATCGCCGCGATCATCAGCAGGAGGCTGCGGTTGGCGCGCAGCCCCGCAAGGGGCGCGGCGGGAATGATGGCGGTGTTGGCGACCATGACGATATCTCCAAAAATAACGGGGCCGCGCAGCGACGCGGCCCTATTCCGGGCGTTCAGGACAGGTTGTTGTGAACGGGGACACAGACTTCCCGTGACGCCATCACGGTGCTGGTCCTGCTCCGCATCTAGGCCCCGGCGCGGCGCCGGTCAATCGGCCCCGTCGCCATAGCGGGCATGCGTTCGGGGCATAGCATGACGCTTCCCGGCCGGGCAGGCATCGCGACAATCGATCTTCCGGTCACGGGGATGCGCTGCTAGGCATGCGGCAGGGTTGAATGATTTCACGCAGGCGGGTGGATAAGATGAGTGCACATTGGCAGCAGGTTCTGGCGCAGCTTTGGGGCATCAAGGCGCGTCTTGTGCCGCTGGATGGTGAATACGACCTTAATTTCATGGTCGAAAGCAGCCCCGGCCATGTGCTGAAGGTCATGCGCCCGGGCTGCGAAGCCGGGTTCATCGACCTGCAATGCCGCGCCTTCGAACATATCCGCGACCGGGCGCCGGGTCTGCCGATCCCCGGTATCGTGCGGACAAGGGAGGGCGAGCTATTCGCCCATGTATCGGATGGGGCGGGAGAGACGCGGCTGGTTTGGCTGCTGGAAAAGGTCGAGGGCCGCGTCTATGCCACGTTCCGCCCGCAGAGCCCGTCCCTGCTTGAAGAGGTTGGCCGGACAATCGGCGCGATGGACCGGGCGTTGGCGGATTTCACCCATGCGGCGCTGCAACGGAATTTCAAATGGAACCTCACGCAGGGCGAATGGATCGCCGAGGATCTGGCGGCGATTGCCGATCCGCGACGCCGCGCGCTCGTGGAGACTATCCTTGCCGAATTCCGCGCCATCAAACCGGAGCTCGACGCGCTGCCGCAGGTGGCGATCCACAATGACGTCAACGATTACAACGTCATCGTCACCGGTTCCCTGACCTCCCCTGCGAAGGTGTCCGGGGTGATCGACCTTGGCGACATGTGCGCCAGCCCGCGGATCTGCGACCTGGCGATTACCTGTGCGTATATGGTGCTGGGGCAGGAAGACCCGGAAGCTGCGCTGGCGGCCGTGGTGGCGGGCTATCATGCGGCCTATCCGCTGAGCGGTGCAGAGGTGGACATGATCTGGCCGCTGCTCCGGATGCGGCTGGCGGTGAGCGTCGTTAATTCCACGCTGATGGCGGTAGAAAACCCCGACGATCCCTATGTGGTGATCTCGCAGAAACCGGCCTGGGATTTTCTGGAGAGCGACAGGGTCAACGCCGGGCTGATCAACGCACGGCTGCGCTCGGCCTGCGGTCTGCCGGTCACCGAAGCGGCGGCGCGGGTGATGGAATGGCTGACCACACAGCGCGGCAGTTTCGCGCCGCTGCTGGGGTGCGATCTGGCAGCGGCGCCGATGGGCTCGCTCTCGGTGGAAAATTCCGCCGAGCCGCAGAACCCTTTCGACCTGCCGCTGGCCGAGGCCGCGACGATCGGTGCCGCCTATGGTGCCCAGCACGAGATCTGGTTGGGATATTATGACGAACCCCGGCTGATCTACACCGCCCCGGCGTTTCGCAAGGGACCGTGGAAAGCCTCGGACCGCCGCAGCGTGCATCTGGCGGTCGATGTTTTCGCCCCGGCGCAGACCGCGCTTTACGCGCCGCTCGACGGGGTGGTGCATATGCTGGAAAACCGCACCGCGCATCTTGATTACGGCGGGGTGATGATCCTGCGCCATGAGACAGAAGCGGGCGATGATTTCTACACCCTCTATGGCCATCTCAACCCGGAGATCTGCACCCGCCTCAAGGTCGGGCAGCGCATTGCCAGGGGCGAGAAGCTGGCGCAGATGGGTGACGTGACCCAATCGGGCGGCTGGGCGCCGCATGTGCATTTCCAGCTGGCGCTGAGCATCGAGGGCATGGGCGCGGACTGGCCCGGCGTTGGCGACCCGGATGAGATGTATCTCTGGCGCGCGCTCTGCCCGAACCCGGCGATGCTGCTCAACCTGCCGGATGCCAAGGTGGCCTATGAGACGCTCAGCACGAAAGACGTGCATGCCGAGCGGCGGGAGCGCTTCGGCGCCAATCTCAAGCTCTCCTATGCCGATCCGGTGATGCTGCTGCGCGGCTGGCGGCATCACCTGTTCGACCAATGGGGGCGACCCTATCTCGACGCCTATAACAACGTGCCCCATGTCGGCCACGCGCATCCGCGCATTCAGGCGGTGGCGGCGGATCAGCTGCGGCGGATGAATTCCAACACCCGCTATCTGCACCCGGCACAGACCGCCTTTGCCGAGAAGATCACCAGCAAGCTGCCCGCGCCGCTGTCGGTATGTTTCTTCGTCAATTCCGGTTCCGAGGCCAACGAGCTGGCGCTGCGGCTGGCCCGCGCGGCCAGCGGCGGGCGCGACATGATCACGCCGGATCACGGCTATCACGGCAATACCACCGGGGCGATGGACCTTTCGGCCTACAAGTTCAACGCGCCGGGCGGGCAGGGGCAGCCGGATTGGGTGCAGCTCGTCGAAGTCGCCGATGAATATCGGGGTAGTTACCGGCGTGACGATCCGCACAGGGCCGAGAAATACGCAGCGCAGGTCGATGATGCGCTGGCGGCGATCGCCGCGCGCGGCGGCAGGCTGGCCGGGTTCATCGCCGAGACCTTCCCCAGCGTCGGCGGCCAGATCATTCCGCCGCAAGGGTATCTGGCCGCAGTCTATCGGCGCATCCGCGCAGCGGGCGGTATCTGTATCGCCGATGAGGTGCAGACCGGGCTGGGACGGCTCGGGGAATATTACTTCGGGTTCGAGGAACAAGGGGCGCTGCCCGACATCGTGGTGCTCGGCAAGCCGATCGGCAACGGTCATCCGCTTGGAGTTGTCGTGACTACCCCCGAAATCGCGGCCGAATTTGCCAAGGGGCCGGAGTATTTCTCAACCTTCGGCGGCTCAACGTTGTCCTGCCGGATGGGCAAGGAAGTGCTCGACATCGTCGATGACGAAGGGCTGATGGAAAATGCCCGCACCATGGGCGATCTGCTGCTCGACGGGCTGCGCGCGTTGCAGGAGCGGCATGTCTCGATCGGGGACGTGCGCGGTTATGGTCTGTTCATCGGCGTCGATCTGGTCCGCGACCGCGACAGCCGTGCCCCGGCGACCGCACTGGCCGATTACGTGAAGAACCGGATGCGCGAGCGCCGGATCCTCATCGGCTGCGAAGGGCCGGATGACAATATCCTCAAGATCCGCCCGCCGCTGAGCATCGAGGCGGAGGATGTGCAGATGCTCCTGAGCAGGCTCGACAGCGTGCTCGACGAGGCGGAAATGCTGGGCGGGATGGCGGAATAACGCGGGGGTCAGGCGGCGGAGAAGGGGATGCGGCGCCCGGCGGTGGCCCAGTCGAGGCGGATAATTCCCGATCAGATCGGACGGATTACGGGAAATTTGTTGCGCCCGGTCGCGGTTTTGGACCATTATTGAGAAAAACCAAGGGTGTTTGACCCGGGCGGCACCTGCCATGCCGAAATACGCCATGGCTGACCGTGAAACCGCCTATATGCGGAGCTTTTTTGATAACGTCGTTATTCTTGGAGGCCCAACGATGACCCAACCAATTTCGGGTTTAGACGGTCATACCCAAAATGTAACGCCTGCCCTCAGCGGCACCGTGGTCTTCGCGCTTGGACTCTTCGTTGTCGCTGTCGCCCTGCGTCTCACGCAGCTCGACGGGGCGATCTATTACGACGAATATTATCACCTGCTGGCGGCGACGAGCCGGTCGCAGGACGGGAGCCTGGACATCTATCAGGGCGCCTATACCCGCGCGCCGCTCTATACGATCTTCACCAGCTGGGTCTTCGATCTGACAGGGGGCCCCGATGTCGCGATGGCGCGCCTGCCGAATGTTCTTTTCGGGGCGCTGCTGGCGGTGGGCGTGAGCATCTGGACACGCTGCATCGCCGGACCTTTGGCGGGGTGGATCGTGGCGCTTTGCGTGATCTTCTGGCCGAACGGCATCTACCTGTCGCAGCTCGTGCGATTCTATGCGCTGCACGGGCTGATCTTCTTTGTCGGGGCGATCGCGGCCTATGACCTGTTCCGCCCGGATGCGACGACGGCCCGTCGTCTGCTGATGCTGCTTCTCAGCGGGACGATGATGTTCCTGGCGCTGCAGTTTCAGGACAGCACGCTGGTCGGGGCCATGGCGATCGCGCTCTGGGCAGCGCTGACCGTGCTTCTCCCCTTGCTGCTGCGCCAGAGCCGGGGTCTCATTTTCGGCGTCCTTGCCGCGCTTCTGGTTCTCGCGGTGGCCGGTTTTGCCACGGGTATGGTGCAGGACAGCTGGGCCGCCTATCGCAGTTCGCCCTGGGATCGCGACCCGACCGGCTATCACCGGGCGCTGCGCGATCTCTACCCGGTGCTCTGGCCCCTGACACCGGTGATCGCGGTCTTTGCCATCCATGACCGGCTGCGCCCGGCGGGGTTCTGCGCGTTTATCGCGGCCTTCGGACTGCTGGCCCATTCCTTCGCGGGTGTGCAGAATATCCGGCATATCTATTACCTCTCTCCGTTCCTTTTCGCGCTGTGGGCGATGGGCCTGCAGGCGGTGCTGCCGCCAATTCTCCGTCGCATCAGAAATGCAATCGCCGGGATCGTCGGAAACGGGAGGGCGCGCGCGCTGACCGGTTTCGTGCTGATCGGCGTCCTGCTCTTTGCCATGTTTGCCCAGTCGGCGGTGATGCAGACTTTCAAGGATGTCATCGGCGGCGCGCTGCACCGGGAACCCCAGGCCCAGTTCGACGAGGTCTTCGCCGTGCTTGACGATTACGATGGTGAGGACAGGGTGATCGTGGTCACGAATGACATGGAAACGATCTATCATCGCGGGCGGTTCGATCTGACCTATAGCCGCAACTGGCTGCCGGAGATGGGGGAGGTGGAATTCGCGACCGACCCGCGCAACGGTCGTCCGCTGATCAGTACCGAGGAATCGCTCGGCATGGTGGTTCAGGCCTATCCATCCGGCCTGTTCCTCGCGCCGCGCAGCTGGTGGTCCGACTGGTTCGGCTACAACGATGTCATTCCCTTCCTCGCCGCGTTCAACCAGCCCAATGTCGAATGGTCGATCGAGAAGCTGGAGCGGATGGTCCTGCTGCGCTGGACCACCGACCCGGTGATGCAGGACCCGCAGCTGGCGGATGTCAGGGAAAAGATCGCGGCCGAATGAGTGCTGTCGGGCCTAGGGCTCGGTCGCGAGGAAACCCCAGAACCGGCTGGCGAGGAAGGTCCCGACAGGCACGATCAGGATGGCGATGCTGAGCGCGGTGGCCTTGCTGACGATGCCCGCCGCGACCAGGCCGAACAGCACGACGTTGTTGATGAGGAAGCCGACAAGCGCGATGATGCCGTAGCGTCGGAATGCCCGTGCCAGCGGCGCCGTCCCGGCGAAGGTGTAATATTGATGACCGGCAAACCCCGCGACGAAGGCCACGGCGAAGCCAATGACATTGGAAAGCGCCAGCGGCACGACGCCCGTCGCCAGCGCCAACTGAGCGCAGAGCAGATGCACCAGGGTCGCACCGGCACCGACGATGGCGAAGCGCAGCGCGCCGAGGAGCTCGCTCAGGCTATTGCGGTTTCTGAACATGCTTGCCTTCCCGATAGATTCCCTGAAGCAGGTAAAGGGGGCGCTGCTTGCTCTCCAAAAACAGTCGCGACATGTATTCCCCGATCACGCCGAGCGAAATCAACTGCACGCCACCGAGGAAGAGCACCGCGGTCATGATGGAGGCATAGCCCGGAACGTCGCGTCCGAAGACCAATGTGCGCAAAACGATGACCAGGGCAAAGATCACCGAGCCAAGCGCCACGCTCATGCCGATGTAGGTCCATATCCGCAGCGGCAGGGTCGAGAAGCTGACCAGACCTTCGAGCGCGAAATTCCAGAGCCGCCAGTAATTGAACTTGGTGGTCCCGGCCGCGCGATGGGCGCGCACATAGCCGACACCGATGGAGGGGAAACCGACCCAGGCGAAGATTCCCTTCATGAACCGGGTGCGCTCGGGCATGGATTTGACCGCATCCACGACAACCCGGTCCATCAATCTGAAATCGCCGACGTCGCGGGGGATCTCGGTTTCGGCGAGACGATTGAACAGCCGGTAGAACAGATTGGCGGTCATTCTCTTGCTGCGGGTGTCGCTGTTGCGGTCGTTGCGGATGCCATAGACGACGTCATAGCCATGGTTCCAGCGATCGAGAAAGTCGTGGATCACCTCGGGCGGATCCTGCAGATCCGCATCCATCGGGATGACGACATCACCGGTTGCCGCGTCGATTCCGGCGCTCATCGCCGCCTCCTTGCCGAAATTGCGGCTGAGATCGACGACCACGACGCGCGGGTCCCGCCTGCAGAAGGCGAGCAGCTTGTCCAGCGTGTCATCCGGGCTGCCATCGTTGACGAAAACATACTCGAGCCGCTTGTCGGGCAGGGCCTTGTCCACCGCCTCGATGAACAGGCCGACGGTCTCGCTCTCGGCGTAGCAGGGCACGACCAGGGAGATCAGCGGATCGACGACCCGGGCCGGGCGCGGCGGGCGCGGCGAGTCCGCGAGCTCAACTATTTCCATCAGGTCTCTCCCATTTCGCGTAAAAACGTCTGCCGTGCGGCACGGGAGGCTCCTCTGCGCCGATGAAACCGGCTGCTTCGAGCGTCTGCACGATCGGATCATACAGCAGCGTCTTGTCGGATTCCATGTTGCCGCGCGTGATGGTGAAAACAAGCAGAACCATCTTGAGTTCGGCCAGCTGCGGCGCAAGCCTCTCGGCGGACTCTGCCCATTGTGCCGGATCGCGGGGCAGGACATAGGCCGCGTTTTCCTCGGGCAGGGCCTGCGCGGCGGCGAGCAGCGTGCCGCGGCCGTTCCCCGGATCAATGATGACGAGACTGTCCCGTACGCCGACCGAGCGCAGCTGATGCGCTATGGACTTGAAGTAGGCACCGCCGCGGTTGCGGTTGGTCTCGTAGCCAAAATTGGCCATGGCAAGTTGCACCGCAATCAGGATCACCAGCGGCGATGCCGCGACATAGGCTTTGCGGCCGAAGGGTGAGGCCAGAACGGTACCGACCAGCAGCGCGCCACGGGCGGCGAGATAACAGAGAAAGGGCGCGAAGAAGAGAAGGTAGCGGAAGGTATCGAACCAGCGGTCGAGCAATATCGAGACCAGCAGGAAACAGAGAAGCCCGGCGGCCGGGACGAACACCGCGATATGCTCCAGGCCGCGCCTTTCCGGCGCCGGGGCGGGATGCAGCATGATCCGCAGCGTTCCGATCAGCATCAGCAGCAGGACGACACCGCGCAGGGCATTCTGCAAGATGTCGGGAAAACCGCCATGGGTTGCGGAGATCACCTGGGCGGGGAGCAGCAACATCATCCGTTTCGACCAGGGCAATACGCCTTGAAACCCGGCCATTTGCTCGGGCCGCGCGCCCAGATGCTCAAGCATGACCGGCAACCAGGGTGCAAAGACGCAGGCGCAGACCAGCGGTGCGATCAGCCCCGCCGGATCGCGGTTCCGCGTCGTTTCGATCATCCGCCATCCCAACAGCGGCAGGACGACGAAGAGCGCGAAGTAATGGGTCAGGAGCAGGCCGCCGCAGGTCAGGCCGAGCAGGAAATCGATCCTGAAACGACCTTGCCCGCTCCCGCACCGGGCGGCGAGGATCAGCAGCCGCCACGCCAGGATCACCAGCAGCAATACCAGCGCATAGCCCCGCGCATCCTGCGCCGTGGTAATCGCGGCGAAGGAGAGCGCATAGACCAGCATCACCCCGAGGCCCGTCCTTTCCCCGACCTGTCCCAGCAACCGCCTGTAGAGGAGCGCGGAGAACAACACGAGCACCAGCGACAGACCCCGCACAACGACAAGCTGTGTGCCGAAGATCAGCGTCGCCGCATGGGCAAGGATGAAATAGAGCGGAGGGTGCACATCGGTTTCGATGTAGCGTCGAATCAATTCCGGAAGCGATGTCGTACCGGTCACAAAGGTCTTCAGGGCGCCGATATCGACGAATCCGAATTCCTGAGCCGCCAGCCGCTGTCCGGAGAGCGACTGCAGGGTGATGGCCTCGTCATACCAGATGGAGCGGCTGAGGATGCCGACGAGGTAGATGCCGCCGATGCCCGCGCATAACAGCAGCGTCGACGCCCAGTGACGATGAAAAACCCATTGTTGCAAAGGTAATTGCCTGGAAGATATGCGAATAAACTATCCGGGAAACGTAGCACCCGGCGCGCCGGAAAAGCAACGATGACGACATCGTCAGACGCGAAGAAACGATCTTTTCGCGCTCCTCGGGATTCGAATCGATGACTTATCGGCATGGGAGAAGTCAGCCGTGTTTGGTGGAGATTTGCCTTTATAGAGGGGAAATCCGGGGGGTTGACCTGCCCGGAAACGCGCGAACCGGCCTGCCTACTGACTTTCCTTCCGATGTCCATCCCCCAAACGAGGATTAAACCCGACGTAAACTTGACCTTCATTCGAATCGGCAGGTTGCCGCTGTCATGATCTCTGCCAACTGGCTGATGTTCGCGTTGTTGCGGCTTCGGAAACAATCAAGGTTTCGGTCGTTAGCGATTACTTTAAAGGTCCGTGTCATCAACAAGGCGGCGACGCTGCGAATTGAGCGAGGAACGAAGACCCGAGCAGTTGAACTGAAGATCTGAAAGAGCACCGCCGCTGAAAGGCAGTTCAGCGGCTCCCACCCTCATGAAACGTCCGCCGAAAGCATCGCCGGGCGACGAAAAACGCTTGGTCGATGCAGCCCATCGCCAGGCGTCGACAACGAACGTGAAATCCGATCATCCCAACAAGGGGTGACGTGAAGAAGGCAATAAAATCAATGAACGAAGCTAGCATGACGACCCATATGGAGCAAGCAGAAAGCTTGGCCAGTAGCAAGAATGCTACCCATACAG
Source organism: Sulfitobacter aestuarii (assembly GCF_042685005.1). NCBI lineage: Bacteria > Pseudomonadati > Pseudomonadota > Alphaproteobacteria > Rhodobacterales > Roseobacteraceae > Sulfitobacter > Sulfitobacter aestuarii. The sequence continues at coordinate 162,215 of NZ_JBHUMP010000008.1, forward strand.
CCGTGAAATCCGGCGATTGGTCCGACCCCAAGACCTGGGCAGGCGGCAAGGTCCCCGGTACCGACGCGCAGGTCTATATCCCCAAGAATGTCGCGGTCACCTATGACGTGGACAACGAGGTTGCACTTGAGACGGTTCGCGTCGATGGCACGCTGAGCTGGGCAAAGGACATGTCCACCGAGATGCTCGTGGAAACCATCGTGACCGGACATGGGTCCAAGCTCGAAATCGGTACGGCCGATGGCGCGCTGGCTGCCCAGCATGACGCGACGATCACCTTCCGGGATACGTCGATCGACAAGGCCGCAGATCCCGGCCAGCTGAGCCACGGTCTCGTAGCCTTTGGCGAGGTAGAGATCCAGGGCGCGGAAAAGGAAAGCCACCTCACCCTCAAAGGCGGTGCCAAGGCGGGTGCCACGTCGGTCAAGGTCGACGGCTCCCTGCAGAACTGGAAAGTGGGCGATACCGTTCTGCTGGTAGGCACCGGAAACGGCAGCAAGGACGAAGAGCGCACCATCACCAAGGTTTCCGGCGATGTGATCAGCCTCGATAAGGCGCTGTCCCACAACCACGAGCCGCCCGCAGGTATCGACGCCGACGCCTATATCGGCAACCTGTCCCGCAACGTGACCTTCACGTCGGAAAATCCCGAAGGTACGCGCGGTCACGTGATGCTGCACAACGGCATGGCCAATGCCGACGGTGAGGCCAATGCGGTACGCTTCGCTGCCTTCGAGGACATGGGTCGCACCGACAGCAGCCGCACCACCGGCACCGAAGACAACCCGATCGGCCGCTATCCGCTGCACCTGCACATGATCGGCGACGAGCCCGATTCCGCCCCTTCGATGCTCGAGGGCAACGCGGTCAACGGCAGCCCGGGCTGGGGCATCACCCAGCACCAGAGCCACGCCATGGTCATCAACAACATCGTCTATGACACGGTCGGCTCCGGCATTGCTTCGGAATCCGGAAGCGAAACCGGCGCGTGGAACGACAACCTGGTTTCCTCCGTTGCCGATTACGACGTGCTCGATGCCGAGGGGCGCCACGCCCAGCCCGGCGATGAAGGCGCTGCCTATGAGAACCAGTCGCGGGTAATCACCCAGTCCGGCAACATCGCCGCCAACGCGCGGATCGGCTGGAACTTCAGCGGACGGGAAGATTTCGAGCTCGGGCCGACGCAGGACGGCGCGCATCGCAAGATGTTCGACCGTGAACAGCTCGCCTATGATCCCTCGCCCTTCGATGTCGCGATCGACCACGAGGAACCGGCGCTCGTCGATTTCAACGACAACACGGTGATCAACGCGCATACCGGATTCCGGGTGTTCCACCGCCAGACCTCAGACGATACCGATACCATGAGCGTGGTGCGCAACTTCGATGTCTATAATGTCGACAATGCCGTTCGGCTCGACAATTACGCATCGAATTATCAGTTCATGGATTCGGTCTGGCACGGCAGCAACGAGGGTTTCTCGATCGCGCGCAAGACCTCCTCGGTGGTCTTCAACAATGTCGATTTCCACGGTTTCGACACCGGCTACAAGAGCCATGCGGTGAACCACGAAGTGGTGCTGATCGATACGACCTTCAACAACGTGAAGAAGGATTTCGACCAGTTCGACCTGATGAAGAACGCCACCGACGGCGGGGTGCGGAACGAGTTGCTCGATTACTACCAGAAGAAGCACGGTATCGACTATGCCGATCCCAAGCCGCTGATCTTCAGCAAATCGGACCTCACCGAGAAGTCGGAAGTGACCTTCACCCCGAATGAAGGTGCGGATCTGACGATCGGACCGAAAGACGGGTCGATCTCCTTCACCGGCACGATCACGGATTCGGTCGGCCCGCGCCGGTTCAACGAATACGTGATTGCCAAGACCCCGAAAGGCACTGGCAGCAGCAAGGATTTCGAAGGCATCGACGTCAATTTCGGCAGCGGGAACGAGGCACGCCAGAAGGATTTCACCCGGGACGAATTCCTTTCGACCCATGGTGCGTTCCAGAAGGCCGATGGCAGCTGGGTCAGCCCCGTGGTGAACTGGATCACCGATCGTATGACCGGTGATCAGCACCCCGTCATCATCGAGATCAAACTCGAAGGTTTTGCCGAAGGTGCGCTCGATCAATACGCGCTGTCCGAATATCCTGATCCGGGCATCAACAACCTTGGCTGGTTCGCGGAGAATGGCCAGGGCGGCGGTGTCGCGGGTGACAATGGTGACGATTCGAACGCCAAGCCGAAACCGAAGCCCGAGTCAAAACCGGAACCGAAGCCCGAGCCAAAACCGGAGCCCAAGCCCGAATCCAAGCCGGAGCCTGATGTCGATGAGAAGCCGGAGACTGGCGATGTAGAAACGCCCGAAACGGACGGTGACAAGGACGATCTCGAAAAGCCGGCAACCAAGCCGGAGAAGGGCGAGAACACTGATGGCGACAAGCCCGAGGTCGAAGTCAAGCCGGAGCTGCCGAACAACAACGGCAATCAGGGTGTGGCCCCCTCTCAGGTGATCGAGGGATCGAGCGGCCGCGATACCCTGCAGGGATCGAGCGCGGACGAGATCATCGAAGGTGGTGCCGGCAAGGACAAGCTCTTCGGTGGGGAAGGGGCAGATGTCTTCCTCTTCGACACGGATGCGCTTGACGGCTATCGCAACGAGGTGATGGACTTCTCGCTGGCCCAGGGCGACAAGGTCGATCTCTCTTCGATCGCCAGCAGCTATGGTCTGGACGCTGCCGGAATGGAGGACGCTATCTCGGTCCGTGACATCAAGCCGGGGATGCGCATAACCCTGGACCTCGATGGCGAAAGCCATGTCCTGGCCGTGCTGCACGGTGTGGAGACCCAGAACTTCGTCGAAGCCGACGCCTGGATTCTCTGACGGGAAATCCCCTGACAATGCCACCCGGGGTCTTTGCCCCGGGTGGCGCTGTTGCAAGACCATGCTGAGAGCATTGCGAAAGAGCGGTATCAGCCCGACCTGTCGCAGGCTCACTCCCCGTTTTTACCGACACCGTGCCGCCCAGCTCACGGCCTCCGCGACGGGCGATGCCAAGGAATTTGGCAGCGTTTCCCTGCGGATGAGCAGGTACCAATACCCATTCATCGCCTGTGCCACGAATTTTTCTGACAGATAGGTTTCGTAAGCGCAGAGCAGGTCATGGCTGACCTGGCGATCTTGGGGATATCGGGGCACCATCACGATCTGCGCATCGCTGAGGATCTTGGACGGGTCCGGCGGATTGGCGAAGTCGATCTCGCGTAGAGACCGCGCGATCATGACCCCTTTCGGCGGAATCGTCCGCGTCAGCATCGGAAAGGGATTCATGAAATCTATACTTTCGATCCGCAATTTCGGAGCTGCGTGACGCACCGGTTTCAGCAGTGCGAGACCGGACAGGTAGCTTTGGGCCAGAACGCTGTTGCGCCAGTAGATCATTGACAGGCGCGGCAGGATTTGGTCCTGGAAGGCTTCGATCGACAGGGGAAAATCGTCACCGGCCGCGAAACTTTCATGCAACGCGCTGGATTGCCGGTTCTGCACGAGACCATCGAGCGCGCCGGGATAATAGAGCATCTCCTCGCCACGCGGCGGCGGCTTTGCCAGCACACGCAGCCCGCGTGCCCAATCCACCATCGGCACACTCAATATGGCGAGAATGAACACCGCCGATACGAGCGAAAGCGCCGCGCGGGGTTGCCTGAACCTCGGGCTTTGATCGCCGTTCACATAGATGACATTGGCCGCCCAGAGCCAGGGAAACGCCAGGGTCAGCAGGTATTGATACTGAAAATTCTGGTTGAAATTCATCAAACTCGCGAGAAGCACGGCGCCGAGCACCAGCGACGTTCGCAACATCAGTTTCGGATCGGGGAGAAGACGATAGAGTCGCAGGGCATGGAGAAGGAAGACGCAGCCCGCGAGAAAGAGGAATATCTCGCCCTTGATCGACAGGAATTCCGACATCGGCTTGATCCGTCCGCCGCTGACGGAGATCACCGCCATGACGTCGGCTATGTAACCGAGGAAGAGATCGCTGAAGAGCAGCGCAACGCCGATCAGGCCGAGGGCGAGCAGCGCCAGCGCAACCCAGAAGACCCGTTTGGCGCCAAAGGCCAGCAGGCCCAGGACGATCAGCCCCAGAAAGGTCAGAAAGAAGGAGATCTTGGCGAAGAACAGCACGATACCGAGCAGTGCCAGGATCCACCCGTCGAGCAATTCGAGCCCCCGCGTGGAGCGCCGTCGCGGCAGCAGCGCGGTGGCTGTCAACAGCAGGAACACCCAGCCAATCCGGTTGTAATGAAGCGCCATCGTCAGGTCACGGTGACCGCCTCCGAACATCATGGGACTGCTCACCGCAAGGGTGCAGAAGGCGGCCAGCAGCAGCGCCATCGCCATCGGCAACCGCCCGAGCGTCAGGCATAGCCCCGTCGCAAGGGTCAGGCAGCCGAAAGCGAAGAGGCTGGCCTTCAGCGCCAGACCCATCGAGCCGGTCAGCTCATAGAACCCGGCGGGCACAAGGAACATCAGCGCCCCGATGGGCGTGTGAAAATCGCTGTGTATCTGCTGGCCGAGACTCAGGCGATAGACCGCATCCGCCCAGAGCATCGTGTCCTGCATGAACCGGCCGATCAGGAAATATTTGTGGTTCAGCAGCGCATAGGCCAGCACAGAGAGCAGGAGCAGCGCAAAGAGCAAGGCGATGCCGGGCGCGGGCGGGCGCGGCAGCAGATCCGCGTCCCGCTCCGTCCGGACGCCGCGCAGAGACGACCTCCCGGTGCGCGCGCGCCGCGATAAAGGAGCCTCAAGCTCCGCGTTCCGGCCTCGATGACGCATCAGACGAAGACGATATCGTCAAACGTGATCCCCGCAGCGCTGATCCCTCGGAAATCGGCCAGGGTAGACTGGAACTCCGGGGCATCGATGGAAAGGTAGACGCCCTCCGCATGCTCGGTAAGCGAGGTATAGGACCGCGCCTCCGCTTCGCTCCAGCCGTACCCCGTGGTCAGGAAGGAGATATCCACCCGGTCACCCTCGCTGCTCGCATCGAAACCATTGATCACATCGGTAGCCCCGTCGAGCGCGCCCCGTGCGAAGATGAAGGTATCGCTGCCCGCCAGCCCGTCGAGCGTGTCGATGCCTTCGTCGCCTTCGAGCAGATCATTGCCCGCGCCGCCGGTCAACACGTCATCTCCGGTGCTGCCAAGGAACAACCTGCCCGGCGGCGGACCGCTATCGAGGATGATCGAACCGGCGGCGAGGAAGCTGTTCGCATCCATATTGCGCACCAGCGCAAAGGAGGTCGTGCCGCTCGGCAGGTCGATCTTGAGCTGCAGATCGCCGCCGGACGTGTCGCGGAAGCTCAGCCGATCCATCAGCTCCCCGGCGGTCCAGCCATAGAAGCTGGCCACTTCGGAAAGATCGACCTTGTCGCCCTCGGCAATCGAGAAATCCTCGATATTGTCGCGGTCGCCGACGAGGTCGCTCGCCCGGTA
>NZ_JBHUMP010000009.1:0-157828 GCF_042685005.1 Sulfitobacter aestuarii
TCGAGGCCCGGGTGCGCGGCGAGGTCGAGGCCCTCTGCAAACGCTTCCCGATGTATCCCGAGCTCTGAAGCGGATCACCCGAAACGAAGAACGGCCCCGGCAGAAATGCGCGGGGCCGTTTTGGTTTCGATCGACAAGCATCAGACGTAGCCGCGCCACCACAGGAAGGTCACGAACACCCCGGCCAGCAGCAGCAGTTTCCAGGCTATCGAACCGGCCACCGCCAGGATCCGTGCCTTGCGCAGATCCCCTGCATCGATGCCGCGCAGATGACTCCGGACCGAGGCAAAGGCGTTCTCCATCACCGCTGGGTCGAGTTGCCGGGCAATGCGGGGATGACCGACGAGCTGTTCGGCCTCCCCCAGCATCCGTGCCTGCCGCCGGACCGGACGCGGCAGATGCCGCCGCGCCTGTCGGAAGCCCTGGCGCAGGTTGCGTGCCTTGATGCCGAGCCGTTCCTGCAGCAGCCGCTGCAGCGCTTCGGCCTTGGCCTGCATGTCCCGGGATTCCATCATGGGCGCATCTAAACCCACTGGCGCATCGCCTGCAATGTCACTACCTCTGGCCCCATGCTCAGCTTTACCGAATTCGGCGACCACACGCCCACCGCAGAGAACCCCGCCCTCCTCATCGTGCATGGGCTTTACGGTTCAGGACGCAACTGGGGCGTGATCGCGCGGCGCCTCGGCGACAGCCGCCGGGTCGTCACGCTCGACATGCGAAACCACGGTCACAGCCCGCGCGCGCCGAGCCATAGCTATCCGGACATGGCCGAAGACCTCGCCGAGTTGATCGAACATCTGGGCGGGCCGGTCGATCTCTGCGGTCATTCCATGGGCGGCAAGGCGGCGATGGCGCTGGCGCTGCTGCATCCCGAAAAACTGCGCAAGCTGATCGTCGCGGATATTGCGCCTGTCGCCTATTCCCATGACCAACAGCAATTCATCGACGCCATGCGCCGCGTCGATCTCTCGACCCTGACCCGGCGCTCCGAAGCGGAGAGCCAGCTTGCGGAGGCGGGGGTGGACCGGTCCTTGCAGAGTTTCTTCACCCAGTCGCTCGACGTGACCAACCGACAATGGCGGCTCAACCTCAATGTGCTCGATGCAGAGATGGACAAGATCATCGGCTGGCCCGAGACGCTTGTCGGCAGTTTTTCCGGTCCCACCCTGTTCCTCTCCGGTGCGGAATCGGAATACGTTCTCCCCGAGCACCGCGACCGGATAAAGTCGTTGTTCCCGACCGCGCGCTTCGCCAAGCTGCCGGGTGCCGGACATTGGCTCCATGCCGAGAAGCCGCGCGAATTCGAAGCCGCCCTGCGCACCTTCCTCGACGCCTGATCACCGCCGCCCCCCGGCGCCGGGGCTTGACAGCGACGCCTCCCGTGTCACCTTGTTTCCAAAGCGTTTTCAAGCGTGGAGAAAAGCGATGTGGTCTCGGCTCTTTCAGCATTTTCTGCGCGGAATGATGGTCTGTGATTGTCTGCGGGTTACCTTTCCGGACGGCACGACCCGCAATTTCGGCCCCAGTCACGGGGAGACGGTCCACATCACCATCCACGACGAGCCGACGCTGCGCGGCCTCGTCCTCAACCCCGAGCTGACCCTCGGCGAAGCCTATATGGACGGCACGCTCAGCATCACCGAGGGCAGTCTCGACGATCTGATCCGCATCCTGCTGCGCAACCGGGAGCACGGCCACCTGCCCGCATGGATCACCGCGGCCAATCATGCCCGCTACCACCTGCGCCGCATCATCCAGCATAATTCCCCGAACCGCGCCCGCGCCAATGTCGCGCATCACTACGATATCTCGGACGAGCTCTACGCGCTGTTTCTCGATCGCGACATGCAATATTCCTGCGCCTATTTTCCCGAGGCCGACATGTCCCTCGATGCGGCGCAGGAAGCCAAGAAGGCGCATATCGCCGCCAAGCTCTGCCTGAAGCCGGGTTGCCATGTGCTCGACATCGGCTGCGGCTGGGGCGGAATGGCGCTGACGCTGGCGCGGGATTACGGGGTCAGGGTCACGGGCATCACCCTGTCGCAGAACCAGCTTTCGACCGCACAGGCCCGCGCCAGCGCCGAGGGGCTCGACAGGCTGGTCGATTTCCGCCTGCAGGATTACCGGCAGGTCAGCGAGACCTTCGACCGGATCGTCAGCGTCGGCATGCTCGAACATGTGGGCGTGCCCAATTACGGCACCTATTTCAACACGGTGGCGCGGCTGCTGGCGCCGGATGGCGTCGCGCTCATCCATTCGATCGGGCGCAGCGCACCGCCGGTGCATCACAGCCCCTGGCTCAACAAATACATCTTTCCGGGCGGCTATGTCCCGTCGCTTTCCGAACTGATCGGACCGCTGGAACGCAGCGGCCTCTGGCAATGCGACATCGAGGTCTGGCGCCTGCATTACGCGCGCACCCTGCGTCATTGGCGAAAGCGTTTCGAGGACAATCTCGAACAGATCCACGCCCGCTATGACGATCGTTTCATCGCCATGTTCCGCTATTACTTCGCAATCTGTATCGCGACGTTCGAACATCAGATGCACGGGGTCTACCAGCTGCAGCTCGCGCATCGCCGCGATGCCGTGCCGCTTACCCGCGCGTATCTGTGCAACCCGCAGGACCGCTGAACCGCACCTCGGCCCAATGCCGCGCTAGGCAGTGACAGCGGTCGTCCGGCCGCGACCGGAGCCATTGCCCCCTTGCACCTTCCGCCTCCATCCCTATAACCCACGACAATTTGCGGGCGTGCGCCGCAGGCAACACATCACATATATCCAGAGGGCCGGAACGATGCCAAAGAGAACCGACATCCAGTCGATCATGATCATAGGCGCGGGCCCCATCGTGATCGGTCAGGCCTGCGAATTCGACTATTCCGGTGCCCAGGCCTGCAAGGCGCTGAAGGAAGAAGGCTACCGGGTCATCCTGGTCAACTCCAACCCCGCCACGATCATGACCGATCCGGGCCTGGCCGATGCCACCTATATCGAGCCGATCACGCCGGAGATCGTCGCGAAGATCATCGAGAAGGAACGCCCCGACGCGCTGCTGCCGACCATGGGCGGGCAGACCGGGCTCAACACCTCGCTGGCGCTGGAAGAAATGGGCGTGCTGGAGAAATTCGGTGTCGAGATGATCGGCGCCAAGCGCGAAGCCATTGAAATGGCCGAAGACCGCAAGCTGTTCCGCGACGCGATGGACCGCCTGGGTATCGAGAACCCGCGCGCCACCATCGTCACCGCGCCGAAGAACGAAGCGGGCAAGAAGGACCTCGCCGCCGGTGTGGCGCTGGCGCTTGAGGCGCTCGAGGACATCGGCCTGCCCGCGATCATCCGCCCCGCCTTTACCATGGGCGGCACCGGCGGCGGCGTCGCCTATAACCGGGACGATTACGAACATTTCTGCCGCTCGGGCATGGACGCCTCGCCGATGGGACAGATCCTCGTCGACGAGAGCCTGCTCGGCTGGAAGGAATACGAAATGGAGGTGGTGCGCGACACCGCCGACAACGCGATCATCGTTTGCTCCATCGAGAACGTCGATCCGATGGGTGTGCATACCGGTGATTCGATCACCGTGGCCCCGGCGCTGACGCTGACCGACAAGGAATACCAGATCATGCGCAACCACTCGATGGCGGTTCTGCGCGAGATCGGCGTGGAAACCGGCGGCTCGAACGTGCAATGGGCGGTGAACCCGGCGGACGGCCGCATGGTGGTAATCGAGATGAATCCCCGCGTCAGCCGCTCCTCGGCGCTGGCCTCCAAGGCAACCGGCTTCCCGATTGCCAAGATCGCGGCCAAGTTGGCGGTCGGCTTCACCCTCGATGAGCTCGACAACGACATCACCGGCGTCACCCCCGCCTCTTTCGAGCCGACGATCGACTATGTGGTCACCAAGATCCCGAAATTCGCCTTCGAGAAATTCCCCGGATCCGAACCCTATTTGACCACCGCGATGAAGTCGGTCGGCGAGGCCATGGCGATCGGCCGGACCATCCACGAATCGCTGCAGAAGGCTCTCGCCTCGATGGAATCCGGACTCACCGGCTTTGACGAGATCGAGATCCCCGGCGCGCCGGAACAGGCGTCCCTGATCAAGGCGATCAGCAAGCAGACTCCGGACCGGATGCGTACCATCGCCCAGGCGATGCGCCACGGCATGTCCGATGACGACATCCACGGCATCACCATGTTCGACCCATGGTTCCTGGCCCGTATCCGCGAAATCGTCGAGGCCGAGGAGCAGGTCAGGGCCGATGGCCTGCCGAGCGACGAGACCGGGCTGCGTCACCTCAAGATGATGGGCTTCACCGACGCCCGGCTCGCGCAGCTCGCAGGCAAGACCGAAGAGGACGTCCGCAAGGTGCGGCTCGACCTTGGCGTCAAGGCGGTGTTCAAGCGGATCGACACCTGTGCCGCCGAATTCGAGGCCCAGACACCCTACATGTACTCCACCTATGAAGCGCCGATGATGGGCGAGGCCGAATGCGAGGCGCGCCCCTCCGATCGCAAGAAAGTCGTCATCCTCGGTGGCGGACCGAACCGGATCGGTCAGGGGATCGAATTCGATTACTGCTGCTGTCACGCCTGCTACGCGCTGACCGACGCGGGCTATGAGACCATCATGGTCAATTGCAACCCCGAGACGGTCTCGACCGATTACGACACATCGGACCGGCTCTATTTCGAGCCGCTGACTTTCGAACATGTGATGGAGATCCTACGCGTCGAGCAGGAGAACGGTACATTGCATGGGGTGATCGTCCAGTTCGGCGGCCAGACCCCGCTGAAGCTTGCCAATGCGCTGCAGGACTCGGGCATCCCGATCCTCGGGACAACGCCCGACAAGATCGACCTCGCCGAAGACCGCGAGCGTTTCCAGCAGCTTGTGCAGAAGCTCGGTCTGAAACAACCACGCAATGGCATCGCTTCCACTGACGAGCAGGCCTTCGCCATTGCCAAGGAAATCGGCTTCCCACTGGTGATCCGCCCCTCCTATGTGCTGGGCGGCCGCGCCATGGAAATCGTCCGCGATCAGGCCAGTCTTGAGCGCTATATCCGGGAGGCGGTCGTGGTCTCGGGCAAGAGCCCGGTCCTGCTCGACAGCTATCTCGCCGGTGCGGTCGAGCTTGACGTCGATGCGCTCAGCGACGGGACAGACGTGCATGTCGCCGGGATCATGCAGCATATCGAGGAGGCCGGTGTCCATTCCGGCGACAGCGCCTGCTCGCTGCCGCCCTATTCGCTCTCGCGCGAGATCATCGACGAGGTCAAGGAACAGACCCGCGCGCTGGCCCGTGCGCTCGACGTGGTCGGGCTGATGAACATCCAGTTCGCGATCAAGGATGGCGAGATCTTCCTCATCGAGGTCAATCCCCGCGCGTCACGCACCGTGCCCTTCGTCGCGAAGGCGACCGACAGCGCCATCGCCTCCATCGCAGCGCGGGTCATGGCGGGCGAAAAACTCGCCAACTTCCCGCAGCGCCCGCCCTATGATGCCAAGGCCGCCTATGACGACATTCTGCCGCTCGGCGACCCGATGAGCCTTGCCGATCCGGACATGCCCTGGTTCTCGGTCAAGGAGGCGGTGCTGCCCTTCGCTCGCTTCCCCGGCGTCGATACCCTGCTGGGGCCGGAAATGCGCTCCACCGGCGAGGTCATGGGCTGGGACCGCGACTTCCCCCGTGCGTTCCTCAAGGCGCAGATGGGTGCAGGCAACCCGCTGCCGCGGCAGGGTCGCGTCTTCTTCTCGATCAAGGATGCCGACAAGAATGCCGACATGCTCGACGCCGCGCGCATTCTGATCGATCAGGGCTTCACGATCATGGCCACCCGCGGCACCGCGGCCTGGCTATCTTCGCAGGAGATTGCTTGCGAAACCGTTAACAAGGTCTATGAGGGCCGCCCCGACATCACCGACCTGATGAAGGACGGCGGCGTCGATCTCGTGATGAACACGACGGAAGGCGCGCAGGCGGTCGAGGATTCCAAGTCGATTCGCTCCATCGCCCTCTATGACAAGATCCCCTATTTCACCACCGCCGCAGGCGCCCATGCCGCCGCACTGGCGATCAAGGCTCAGGCCGAGGACGATATCGGGGTGAAGCCCCTGCAAGGCTGAACAGACCTTTTGGATGATCGTGACTGACGAACGACGCGCTCCAAGCGACGCGCGTCGTCTCGTTTCCATTCACGCCTTCTTAATCTGGTGTCTCTAGATCCGTCGGCACGAATGATTTGCAGGGAGGACGACACCGACAAGGCAAGGGCGTTACAATCCGGCCATCTCGACAAGGCTCAGGCTTGAATCACGCGTGCCCGCCGCATAACACCGCGCCATGGCGAAGCTCTATTTCCACTATTCGACTATGAATGCGGGCAAATCGACGGTGCTGCTTCAGGCCGCCCATAACTACGTCGAGCGCGGCATGGCGACCTATCTGCTGACCGCGCAGGTCGATGACCGTGCCGGCAAAGGGCGGATTGCCTCGCGGATCGGAATTGGAAAGGACGCGGAAACCTTCAACACCGAGGAGAACCTTTTCGCCAAGATCCGCGCCCGGCTCGACGATGGCCCCTGTGCCTGCATCTTTGTGGATGAAGCGCAGTTCCTCACCGAAGCGCAGGTCTGGCAACTCGCGCGCGCGGTCGATGACCTCAAGGTCCCGATCATGTGCTATGGGCTGCGTGTCGACTTCCGCGGCAAGTTATTCCCCGGTTCGGCCAGTCTTCTGGCGATTGCCGACGAGATCCGCGAAGTCCGCACCATCTGTCATTGCGGCAAGAAAGCCACGATGGTGGTACGGCAAGGTCCCGACGGGCGCGCCCTGCGCGAAGGCGCGCAGGTGCAGATCGGCGGTAACGAGACCTATGTGTCCCTGTGTCGGCGGCACTGGCGCGCGGCCGTCGGAGATTGCTGAAGGCTCAGACCGGGTTGGGCAGATCCCTGCCCTCGAAATAGGCCGTGAGGTTCGCAACCGCCATCCGTCCCATGTCCTCGCGAACTTCAAGCGCCGCAGTGCCAAGATGCGGCAGCAGAACGACATTCTCCAATTCCCGCAGCGCCTGCGGCACCCGGGGCTCGAACTCATAGACATCAAGCCCCGCGCCACCGATACGCCCTTTCTGCAAAGCGTCAATCAACGCGCTCTCCTCCACAACATCACCGCGTGCGATGTTGACAAGATGCGCATGTTTCTGCATCGCGCCGAGCACTTTAGCGTCGATCAGATGACGGGTCTCGCGACCGCCCGGCACCGCGATCACCAGCACATCGACCTGCCCGGCCAATGCCTTGAGATCGGGGATGCGCTCCGCCGGGAAGGCCAGCGTCTTGCTGCTGCGGCTGACATATTTCACCGACATGCCGAATCCGAAATGACAACGCCGCGCAATCGCCTGGCCGATCCGGCCCATGCCGACGATTCCGACGCTCTTGCCGCTGAGATGCAGCCCCAGCATCTGGGTCGGATGCCAGCCCTCCCACATCTCTGCCCGCACCAGCCGTTCGCCCTCCCCGGCCCGCCGGGCACTCATCAGCATCAACGTCATCGCGATATCCGCGGTGGCATCGGTCACCGCTCCCGGCGTATTGCTCACCACGACACCGGCAGCCTTGGCCGCGCCGACATCGATATGATTATACCCGACCCCGAAATTCGCCAACACCCGGCAGCGCGGTCGTGCCACATCCGCAAACACATCGGCCGTGAACAGATCGCCCAAGGTCGGCAGCACCCCGTCAAAGTCGCGCAACGCGGCGCGCAGTTCCTCGGCATCGAGCGGCGTGGTTTTTTCGCGCCGGGTGAGTTCATAGCCCGCAAGCGGCGCCAGCACCGTTTCCGGCAGCGGTCTGGTGATCAAAATCCTGGTCAATGCATCCGTCCTCCATCCGGTACTTGTCGATCGGGCTGCAGCAACACGATGGCGCCCTGCTCATCGGCAACCCCCAGCACCAGCACCTCCGACATGAACGGCCCGATCTGGCGCGGCGGGAAATTGATAACCGCCATGACCTGCCGCCCGATCAGCGCCTTGGGCGTATAATGTCCGGTCAGCTGCGCCGAGGTCCTGCGCTCGCCAATCCCGGGGCCGAAATCGATCCAGAGCTTCAGCGCCGGTTTGCGCGCTTCGGGAAAGTTCTCGGCGCGACGCACCGTACCCGCGCGTATGTCGACCTTCATGAAATCGTCGAAATTGATCTTATCCATGGGACAATTCCCGGGACCGATCCGCCGCCGCCGCCACGGCGCGGCGCAGCAGTGGCGAAAACCCGTGATCCTTGTCCATCAGAACCTTGAGCGCTGCTTCCGTGGTGCCATTCGGGCTGGTGACATTGATCCGCAGCTGCGCCGGGTCTTCCTCCGCGGCCATCGCCAGCGCCCCGGCTCCGGCCACCGTCGCCCGGGCGAGCTGAAGCGACAAGGCGGCGCTCAGCCCCTCCGCCTCACCCGCAGCGGCCAGCGCCTCGATCATGTGAAAGACATAGGCCGGGCCGGAACCGCTGACCCCGGTGACCGCGTCGATCTGGGCCTCCCGCTCCAGCCGCACGACCTCACCGATGGCGCTAAGCAAGGTCTCGGCCTCCGACAACCGTGCTGCCCCGGCATTGGAGTTGCCGATGATCGCCGTAATGCCCTGCGAGATTGCGGCGGGGGTGTTCGGCATCGCCCGGATGATCGGCGTGTCGCTCCCCAGTATCTTTTCGAAATGCGCGATCGGCGTGCCTGCCGCGACACTGATGAACAAGGTCTCGCCATTGCCCATCCCAGTCAGCGCGGGCAGCCCTGCATCCATCATCTGCGGTTTCACCGCGACCAGCACCACCGCCGGCGCGGCCGGGAGGTCGGCGTTGAGATTGACACCCTGACGCTGCAGCCAGTCGGAGGGTTGCGGATCGATGACCCAGACCGAAGCCGCGGGCAATCCGCGCCCCAGCCAACCTGCGAGCATCGCCGAGCCCATCTTGCCACAGCCGAGCAGCACCAGCCCCCGCTCGGCAATCCGTCCATCCCGCATATCTTCTTCCCCCGAATGACCTTTCGGGGCGAAGTGTTACGCGCGCCCGTAAGCCTCTGCAATGGCGACCTGCAACGCATCCCGCGGACTGCGACCGCCCCAGGCCAGCAATTGCAGCGCCGGATAATAGCGTTCAGCACTCATCACCGCGGCGCCGATCATCGTGTCGATCTGCTCGGGGCTCGCATCCTGTCCGCCGGCAAGCACCAGCCCGTAGCGGTAGACCATCAGCTTTTCTTCCGCCCAGAAGCTGAAACCGCCGACCCAGCATTGGTCATTGACCAGGTTCAGCAATTCCAGAAGCCCCGGCATCGTCTCCGCCGGAGGCTCCATCTCATAGGTACAGATCAGTCGCAGCGTCTCATCCTTGGCCGACCAGGCCAGGGTGATCGAATAGGTGCGCCACTGGCCCTCCACGGCCATGGCGATCTGATCGTCGGCGATCCGGTCGAATTCCCAGTCGTGATGGGCCGCCAGGGTCTCGACGATGTCGATCGGATGAATGTCGTCTTCAAGGTATTGCTCGGACAGGGCCATTTCGCCACCTCTTTGTCTGACCTCGCCGACGGTCTTGACTGCCGCCGATGCTAGGTGCCTGCGCTAGAAGGCGTGGGATCTACCACCACCTATACCAGATATGGTGGAGCCAAAGGGGCAAAGCTGGCAACCCCCTTTCTGGGGATAAGCACAATTCGTAGGGGATAACCTCAATAACTTGTGGGGAACTCGGGGATAAACACCAAGTCTATGATTGGTAGAACCCAAGCCGCTTCTTTATGCAGGAAATACTCAATTCCGACCATTACAGCTCGCGTAGGGCCGGAAGAGACAATGCTACCCCCGCGACACCGCAAGTCGCGGCAATCCCGGTCAGCCTTTGCTTTCGAGCGTATCGAGTCGCGCCTTCAGCGCTTCATTCTCCTCTCGGGCCTTCTGGGCCATCGCCCTTACCGCATCGAATTCTTCGCGGGTCACGAAATCGCGATCCGCCAGCCAGCGATCGAGCATCCCCTTGAAGGCGGTCTCGGCCTCCTCCTTGGCGCCCTGGGCCACGCCCATCGCATTGGTCATGATCTGCGAAAGATCGTCGAAAAACTTGTTGCGCGTCTGCATGTCTGGTCTCCGGGCTCTGAATGTTCTCTATATGGGGCGCAACGTCGCGTCCCGCAAGGTTGACTTCCCCGCCGCGTCAAGGTCATTCACCCCCATGATCGCCATGCTCCCCTTCCCCGAGATTTCGCCCGAGATCTTCTCGATCTCGCTTTTCGGCATGACCTTTGCCCTGCGCTGGTATGCCCTGGCCTATATCGTCGGCATCCTGCTCGGCTGGCGCGTCGTGCTGCGCGCCGCACGGACGCCGCGCCTGTGGCGGGACGACAGGCCGGTGATGACCCCGGGGCAGATCGAGGATCTGCTGTTCTGGGTGATCCTCGGGGTGATCCTCGGCGGGCGGCTTGGATATGTCCTGTTCTACCAGCCGGGCTTCTACCTGCAAAATCCTGCGCGGATTCTGCAATTGTGGGAGGGCGGCATGTCCTTTCACGGCGGCGCGCTCGGGGTGATTCTGGCGGGGTTGTTCTATACCACCCGGCACCGTATCCCGGTCATCTCGACCGGCGATCTCGTCTGCCTCGGTCTCGCGCCAGGTCTGTTTCTCGGGCGGTTGGCCAATTTCATCAATGCCGAGCTCTGGGGCCGTCCGACCGATCTGCCCTGGGGCGTCGCCTTCCCGGGCGATGCCGCCCAATTCTGCCCGGACGTGGCAGGCATCTGCGCACGGCACCCCTCGCAGCTCTATGAAGCGCTGCTCGAAGGGCTGCTGCTTGGTGCCCTGCTGATCTGGATGGCCTGGCGACGCGGCGCGCTGCGGTATCCGGGGCTGATCGGCGGGACTTTCCTGGCCGGGTATGGTCTGGCGCGTTTCCTCGTGGAATTCGTCCGCCAGCCGGATCCCCAATTCGTCACCGCAGGCAATCCGCTGGGTCTGGCGTTCCATGTCGGTGGCTACGGGCTGACCATGGGGCAGATTCTCAGTCTGCCGATGATCGCCATCGGTCTGTTCCTCATCCTGCGGGCCCGGCGGCGCGTGTCTGTCGCCGCATGAGCCTGCTGGCGCTGATCAGGGCGCGTATCGCCGCGCAAGGACCGATGCGGCTCGATGAATATATGCAAACCTGCCTGCTGCATCCCGAATACGGCTATTACACGACCCGCGATCCCTTCGGCAAAACGGGCGATTTCACCACCGCACCGGAAATCAGCCAGATGTTCGGCGAATTGCTCGGCCTTTGTCTCGCGCAAAACTGGCTCGCGCAGGGAGCTCCGGAAAGCTTCACCCTGGCCGAGCTCGGTCCCGGTCGCGGCAGTCTGATGGCCGATGCCCTGCGCGCCTGCCGGGCCGTGCCGGGGTTTCTGGAGGCGGCGGATATCCTGCTTGTCGAGGCCTCCCCGGCACTGCGCGATCGTCAGCGCCAGACGCTTTCGGGACATCGGGTGCGTTGGGCCTCGGATCTCACCGCCCTGCCCGATGCGCCGCTGTTCTTGATCGCCAACGAATTTTTCGACGCTTTGCCGATCCGTCAGTTCCTGCGCGCAGAAACCGGCTGGCATGAACGTCAGGTGGGACTGGTCGGGGACGGATTGCGGTTCGGGCTCGGCCCGGTCCTGCCGCAACCGGCGCTCACTGCTAGCCGCGACGATGCCGCGCCCGGTGACCTGGTCGAAACCTGCGATGCCGCGACGCCGGTGATCGATCGCATTGCCCGGCTGATCGGGGCATTCGGCGGCGCGGCGCTGATCGTGGATTATGGCGATTGGCTCTCGCTCGGCGATACGTTCCAGGCGTTGCGCGACCATGCCCCTGCCGATCCGCTGGCGGAGCCGGGCAGCGCCGATCTGACCGCGCATGTCGATTTCGCCGCGCTGGCCGCCGCTGCAGGCACCGCCTGCGCGGTAACCCGGCTGACGCCGCAGGGCGTGTTTCTGGAACGGCTCGGGATCACCGGGCGGGCGCAGACCCTGGCCCGACATCTGCACGGTGAGCCGCTTGCCGCGCATATCGCCGCACATCGGCGGTTGACGCATCCCGAAGAAATGGGAAGTCTGTTCAAAGTGATGGGGCTCTACCCTCGGCAAGCCGCCCCGCCCCCCGGATTGGAAGCATGACACTCGAGATTTT
This sequence comes from Sulfitobacter aestuarii, assembly GCF_042685005.1. Classification (NCBI taxonomy): domain Bacteria; kingdom Pseudomonadati; phylum Pseudomonadota; class Alphaproteobacteria; order Rhodobacterales; family Roseobacteraceae; genus Sulfitobacter; species Sulfitobacter aestuarii. Next base: position 12,209 of record NZ_JBHUMP010000009.1, read on the forward strand.
GACCTCCGACAGCCTCACGCCCTTGCGCCATGGTTTCTTCACCCGGCGCGGTGGCGCGTCCTCCGGTGTCTTTGCCGGGCTCAACTGCGGCACCGGCAGTTCCGATCAGAGCGAGATCGTCGCGATCAACCGTGGTCGTGTCGCCGAGGCGATGGGGGTGACGCCGGACTATCTGGTGGGAGTGCATCAGGTCCACTCCGCCAGTGTGGTGAAGATCGAAGCACCGCTGGAGGAAAAACCGCGCGCCGATGCGCTGGTCACCCGTACACCGGGACTGGCGCTGTCGGTGCTGACCGCCGATTGCCAGCCGGTGCTGTTTGCCGATCCGCAGGCCGGAGTCATCGGAGCCGCCCATGCGGGTTGGCGCGGGGCGCTTGACGGGGTGCTCGAAGCGACGGTCTCGGCGATGGTCGATCTCGGCGCAGCGCGTGAGGATATCGTTGCGGTGATTGGCCCGACGATCAGCCAGCGCGCCTATGAGGTCGGGCCGGAATTCCTCGATACCTTCCTGGCCGAAGACCCTGAATTCGCCCGTTTCTTCGCCCAGGGAGAGGGCGACAAGATGCTTTTCGACCTGCCGGGTTTTGGCCTTAACAGGCTGCGCGAAGCCGGGATCGGCCATGCGGAATGGACCCGCCATTGCACCTATAGCGATGCGGAGCGATTCTATTCCTATCGCCGCACCACCCATGCCAAGGAGGCCGACTACGGCCGCCTGATCGCCGCTATCGCCCTCTGATTAGGGCGGATTTGCGGCGGGCATCGCCCTTTGACCGCCTGAAAACGGTGAAATTTTCGAAACAATCCGGTCGTGCAGCGTAGATTGCGCAAGAAACATCATCCCCGCGCCTTGCAAACAAGGCGTTCGGGAGAATGTGGCGGAATTGCCTTGAATCGTGGCGCGCGGGGCCGTGCAGGAGGTGAAGTTTCTGCGCCAACGCCCAAAACTGGCCCGAAAGACCGGCCATATTGGTGTCAAGCGAGGGCGATCGCCCGCCCCGGACAATGAGAAGAGGACCGCGCCATGAAGACCAACATTCGTTTTATCAAGTCGATCGTCGATGCCGCTGCCAAGAACGACGCCGAGATGCCCTGGAGCCGCGGCAAGCGCCGCAGCGCCTTCATCGCCAAACGCGCCGCCCTGTCGGAGCAGCGCAAGAGCGCCTGAGGACTGCTTCAGACGATTGCAAAGAGTTTCCCTCGGTCAGTTCACCTGACCGAATAGGCCCCCGCGCGCTGATTCGCCGGGGGTCTTTTATGTCGCGATTGTGACATTGTCGGCGTCCGGATCGGAAACAGAACGCTGCTTTTGCACAAGTTTGAGCGAAAGTTCAGCGCGATGTTGTTCAGACTTTGACAAACTCAACCGAACCAGGTGCCTTGGCTTCGTCACCGACCTGACGTGAGTCCCGCAGTCGCGTCCGGCACATCTATGGGGGCCGAGCCGGATGTGACCTATTGATCAAAGGTTATCGCATGTGAACGCTTGCGGCTCCGGCCATCCGCAGGACAGTTCTTGCCGATCGAGACACCTTTCCTGATGCACTCTTGCCCCATGCGCTGCGCCACCGGTCCCTGTCGATGTTTCCCCGTCTGTCGCAGCCTTCCGACTTCGGCCCGCTGGCGCATCCCCGCGCGCCGGAATCCTGAATGATCGGGGCGGATCAGGGCAGCGTGCTCAGCCGCTCTTCAAGAATGTCGAAAGGCACGCCCGGCTCATCCTTGGCGCCGCGGATCACCAGGCTGGTCTTGACGCTGGCGACATTGGCGGTGGTCAGCAATTGCCCGGTGAGAAACTTCTGAAAGCCCGACAGGTCCGGCGCCACGCATTTCAGGATGAAATCGACCTCGCCGTTCAGCATGTGACATTCGCGCACGAGTGGCCAGTGGCGGCATTTCTCCTCAAAGGCGCTCAGATCCGCCTCCGCCTGGCTCGCGAGCCCGACCATCGCATAGACCTGAACTTCGAATCCCAGTTCGCGGGCATCGACATCGGCGTGATAGCCCTTGATATAGCCCTGCTCTTCCAGCGTGCGGACCCGGCGCAGACAGGGCGGTGCGGAAATCCCGACCCGTTTGGCCAATTCGACATTGGTCATACGTCCGTCTGCCTGCAATTCGGCCAGAATTTTCCGATCGATCGGATCGAGCCGCGTTCCTGCCATCAGATTCCCCTATGAATTAGCGTTTCTTATACCACCGGCGGTTTTGCGCGCAATAAAGTTTCGTGGTTGCGCAAGAATCTTTCCGCACGTCCGTTTCGGACCGTTCCAAGGCCCCCTGCTCGGCGGCGCGGCGGAATGGGGGCCAGCCCCCATCGCGGCAGGCCGCGATCCCCCCGGAGTATTGGCAGCATAAAGAGGCGCGCCGGACAGGGGGTTACAAGCGGTGCTGCGCAGGTCTATATCCTCGGGGTCGAAACAATTTGCTCCGGAGACGCCAGATGGCCGAGACACGAAAAACCAAGGTTCTGATCATCGGTTCCGGCCCTGCGGGCTATACCGCCGGGGTCTATGCCAGCCGCGCCATGCTCGAGCCGATCTTGGTGCAGGGGCTCGAGCCCGGCGGCCAATTGACCACAACGACCGAAGTCGAGAACTGGCCCGGTGACAGCGAGGTACAGGGACCGGACCTGATGATCCGGATGCAGGAGCATGCCAAGGCCATGGGTACCGAGATCATCGGTGACATCATCACCGATCTCGACCTGTCCTCGCGTCCGTTCCATGCCAAGGGCGACAGCGGCACCACCTATGTCGCCGATGCGGTGATCCTTGCGACCGGCGCGCGGGCCAAGTGGCTGGGGCTGGAAAGCGAGGAGAAGTTCAAGGGTTTCGGCGTGTCGGCCTGTGCCACCTGTGACGGGTTCTTTTATCGCGGCCAGGAGATCGTGGTGATCGGCGGCGGCAATACCGCGGTGGAGGAAGCGCTGTTCCTGACCAATTTCGCCTCCAAGGTGACGCTGGTGCACCGCCGCGACGAACTGCGCGCCGAGAAGATCCTCATCGACCGTCTGATGAAGAATCCTAAGATCGAACCTTTGTGGTTCCATGAGCTCGAAAAGGTTTATGGCAGCGAGAACCCGCTTGGTGTCGAAGGGGTGAAGGTTCGGCATGTGAAGACCGGCGAGATCACCGATATTCCCGCCAAGGGCGTTTTCGTGGCGATTGGCCATGCCCCGGCCAATGAGCTGGTCAAGGATGCGCTCGAAACCCATATGGGCGGTTATGTAGTCACCAAGCCTGACAGCACCGAGACTTCGATCCCCGGTGTCTTCGCCGCGGGGGACCTCACCGATCACAAATACCGCCAAGCGGTGACCAGCGCCGGCATGGGCTGCATGGCCGCGCTCGAAGCGGAGCGCTTCCTCGCGGAGGTCGGTGATGACGCGGGCAAGGACACATCTCTGCCACTCGGCTATGGCGCCGAGATCCGGGAAGATGTTTCCGCAGAATAGACACGGACGACGATTATTTCCCTAAATGCTCCGGGATGGCCGGTGACAGCGGTAAAACAATCTGCGCAGGTTGATTTCGATCAGCCTGTGCGGTTAGGACCGCGTCAATCCGGGCCCGATGCCCTTTAACCAGATACGAGAATTTCATGCAGACTTCGAATTTGACTCCGATCCCGGAACTCTACGTCTCCTATGATTCAGCCCAGAAACTCAAGATCGAGGCTGGGGAGCTGGTCAGTCTCGATCTGACGCCGCGCCAGATCTGCGATCTGGAACTGCTGATGAATGGCGGTTTCAACCCGCTGAAAGGCTTCCTGTCGGAAGACGATTACAACGGCGTCGTGGAAAACATGCGCCTCGCCGATGGTACGCTCTGGCCGATGCCGATCAACCTCGATGTTTCGGAAGATTTCGCCGCCAGTCTGGAGATCGGTCAGGACATCGCGCTGCGCGACCAGGAAGGCGTGATCCTGGCCACCATGACGATCAGCGACCGCTGGGAACCCAACAAGGCCCGCGAGGCCGAGAAGGTGTTTGGCGCCGATGACGACGCACATCCAGCGGTGAATTACCTGCATAACCAGGCAGGCAAGATCTATCTCGGCGGCCCGGTCGTCGGCATCCAGCAGCCGGTGCATTACGATTTCCGCGCCCGGCGTGACACGCCCAACGAGCTGCGCGCCTATTTTCGCAAGCTCGGCTGGCGCCGCATCGTCGCCTTCCAGACCCGCAACCCCTTGCACCGTGCGCATCAGGAGCTGACCTTCCGTGCCGCCCGCGAGGCGCAGGCCAACCTGCTCATTCATCCGGTCGTCGGCATGACCAAGCCCGGCGACGTCGATCACTTCACCCGGGTGCGCTGCTATGAGGCGGTGCTCGACAAATACCCTTCGGCGACGACCTCCATGAGCCTGCTGAACCTTGCGATGCGCATGGCCGGTCCGCGCGAGGCGGTCTGGCACGGGCTGATCCGCAAGAACCACGGCTGCACCCATTTCATCGTCGGTCGCGACCATGCGGGTCCGGGCAAGAATTCCGCCGGTGAGGATTTCTATGGCCCCTATGATGCACAGGATCTCTTCCGCGAGCATCAGGAGGAAATGGGCATCGAGATGGTCGATTTCAAACACATGGTCTATGTGCAGGAACGCGCCCAGTATGAGCCCAACGACGAGATCGAGGACCGCGACAATGTCACGATCCTGAACATCTCCGGCACCGAACTGCGCCGCCGTCTCTCCGAAGGGCTGGAAATCCCCGAATGGTTTTCTTTCCCGGACGTAGTCAAGGAATTGCGCCGCACCAAACCGCCGCGCAGCCAACAGGGTTTCACCGTGTTCTTCACCGGTTTCTCCGGCTCGGGCAAATCCACCATCGCCAACGCGCTGATGGTCAAGCTGATGGAAATGGGCGGCCGTCCGGTCACCCTGCTCGATGGCGACATCGTGCGCAAGAACCTCAGCTCCGAGCTGGGTTTCTCCAAGGAGCACCGGGACCTCAACATCCGCCGTATCGGCTATGTTGCCAGCGAGATCACCAAGAACGGCGGGATCGCGATCTGCGCGCCGATCGCGCCCTATGCGACCACCCGCCGCGCCGTGCGCGAGGATGTGGAAAGCTTCGGCGCCTTCGTCGAAGTCCATGTCGCCACCAGCATCGAGGAATGCGAGCGCCGGGATCGCAAGGGACTCTACAAACTGGCGCGGGAAGGCAAGATCAAGGAATTCACCGGGATCTCCGACCCTTACGATGTGCCGCAGAATCCGGAATTGCGCGTCGAGACCGAAGGTACTGACGTGGACAATTGCGCCCACCAGGTGTTGCTGAAGCTGGAAAACATGGGGCTGATCAAGGGCTGAACCTGCCCTGCCAGCAGGAGGGCCGCAAAACCCGCCTCAGACTAACAAGCAAAAAAGGCCGCAGTTCGCTGCGGCCTTCTCTCGTTCTGGAACGTCCTGTTCTCAGCGTGAGCGCGATGCACCCGGAACAAACCTAGTGGACCAGCACGGGCGCATAATCATGTTCACGGGCGAGCCGGAAGGCGAGCTTGCGGTTGCCGACGAGCGCGAGCTGCTGGCCCTGGGCGTCGTGAACCGCATAAAGCAGGTCGAGCCCCTCGGCCTGATCACGCACTTCACGCGGCAGATCCCTTACCGGAATCGTCTTGACGTAAACCGTCCGGTCACTTTCATGGGCGTTGATATTATGCATCTTTCTACCCTTTCTTGATCTTGATCGTCTGAACGACCGTTTCCGGTTTGGCGCGGGTCAGGTCCACGTGCAGCAGACCGTTTTCCATCAAAGCCTCACCCACCTCGACCCCGTCGGCCAGCACGAAGGAACGCAGGAACTGCCGGGCAGCTATGCCGCGATGCAGGAAGACGCGTTCCCCGCTGTCCTCGCTGTGGCGGCCGCGGATGACCAGCTGTCTGTCCTCAACCGTGATGGACAGGTTTTGTTCCGAGAATCCCGCCACCGCCAGTGTGATGCGATAGCTGTAATCCGAAGTCTGTTCGATATTGAACGGCGGATAGCCTTCGTTCCCCGCCTTGGCGGTGCGTTCCAGCACCCGCTCCAATTGTTCGAATCCCAGCATATGGGGATACGATCCAAGCGTCATTTTCGTCATGCGACACGTCCTTATCAGGTCAAGCGACAGTCTCTGTTTCCGGCCCCGAATGCGGCAGCCGTCTGGGGTAAATATGGGAGGGCAAAGGCTTTTGCGCAAGGGCTATGCCTGTGCGGCACTTGCGCCTATATTGTGATTTCCTGAGGTTACGGAATCACCCGACACATGAACGCCCCTTCCGATCTGTCGATGAAAAATGACGAAGTGCTGCGGGTCGAGCTCGAGGTTTTCAAGCGCGAACATCGCGATCTCGACGATTCGATCCATGCGCTGTCGGAGAAGGGCACCGCCGATCAGCTGACCCTGCAGCGGCTGAAACGGCGCAAGCTGCGGCTGAAGGACCTGATCGCGCAGATCGAGGACCGCCTGACCCCCGATATCATTGCCTGAGAGCGCCATCCGCGGTGCGCGGATGCATTGCGTGCCGGATCGCATTGGCTATAGTGCGCGCTCCGATCCGTCTGACCCAGAAGCAAAGGCATGGCTGCATGACCACCCCACCCGTCGGTATCATCATGGGCTCCCAGTCCGATTGGCCCACCATGCGCGAAGCGGCCAGCCTGCTGGAAGAACTCGGCATCGGATATGAAACGCGGATCGTTTCGGCACATCGCACGCCGGACCGGCTCTGGGAATATGGCAGGACCGCTGCCGACCGGGGGCTGCAGGTGATCATCGCCGGGGCCGGCGGCGCGGCGCATCTGCCCGGCATGATGGCCTCCAAGACGCGGGTGCCGGTGATCGGCGTGCCGATCCAGACCAAGGCGCTGTCGGGTATCGATTCACTCTATTCGATCCTGCAGATGCCGCGCGGCTATCCCGTCGCGACCATGGCGATCGGCGCTGCCGGAGCGGCCAATGCGGCGCTCATGGCCGCCGGTATCCTGGCTCTGCAGGACCCGGCGCTGGCCCGGCGGCTCGACGAGTGGCGCGCCGCGCTCAGCGCCTCCATCCCAGAGGAGCCCAGCAATGACTGACCCGCTAATTCCCGGCGCCACGATCGGCATTCTCGGCGGCGGCCAATTGGGCCGGATGCTTGCCGTGGCCGCGGCGCGGCTCGGCTTTCGCAGCCATATCTTCGAACCCGGTGCCAACCCGCCTGCTGCCGATACCGCTCACGCGCTCACCACCGCCAGCTATGAGGACACCGCGGCACTGACCCGTTTCGCGCAGTCTGTCGATGTGGTGACCTACGAATTCGAAAACATCCCGACCGCCGCGCTTGACGTGATCGAGGCCATCGTGCCGATCCACCCCGGCCGCGAGGCGCTGCGCATTTCACAGGACCGGCTCACCGAGAAGACCTTTCTGCAGGAGCTCGGGCTCAATGTCGCACCGTTTGCCGACATTCCCGACCGTGCCGCTTTGGATGCGGCGCTGGTGCGGATCGGCACCCCGGCGATCCTCAAGACCCGGCGTTTCGGCTATGACGGCAAGGGTCAGTCGCGCCTGCAAGGTCCTGAGGATGCCGAGCGTGCGCTCAGGGACATGGCGGGCGCCCCGGCCATTCTCGAAGGTTTCGTCGATTTCTCCCACGAAGTATCGGTGATCGCGGCGCGCAATGCCGCGGGCGATGTCGCCTGTTTCGACCCCGGCGAGAACGTGCATCGGGACGGGATCCTGCATACCACCACGGTGCCCGCCACGCTCAGCGCCGGACAGCGCATGGATGCGGTGCTGCTGGCGGCGAAGATCCTCAACGCGCTCGATTATATCGGCGTCATGGGCGTGGAGCTTTTCGTGACCTCCGGCGGACTGATCGTCAACGAGATCGCGCCCCGCGTCCATAATTCCGGTCACTGGACCCAGAACGGCTGTACCGTCGATCAGTTCGAGCAGCATATCCGCGCCGTGACGGGCTGGCCCCTCGGCGACGGCACGCGCCGTACCGATGTGGTAATGGAAAACCTGATTGGCGATGACATGGACAGGGTTCCGGCGCTGGCGCGCGAGGCGGATACCGCGATCCATCTCTATGGCAAGGCCGAGGTGAAGCCGGGTCGCAAGATGGGACATGTGAACCGGGTCAAGCGCTGAACCGATTTGCGGCGGTGTCAGCCGATGAAGCGGCTGGCGATGGCCCCGGACAGGTATGAGGTCCGACCGGCGACGAAGGTGGCGGCGACGCGTTTCGTCTCGGCATCGAGCACCACCAGATCGGCGCGCTGGCCGGGGGTGAGCTCGCCCCTGTCGTGCAGGCCCAGTACCGCCGCCGGTCCGGCCGAGACCAGCCGCCAGGCGGCCGGAAGGTCGAGCACACCGGACGCCACCAGCATCAACGCCGCACGGCGCGGCGACGGATAATGGTAGTCCGAGGCAAGCGCATCGCACATGCCCATCGAGATCAGGTCCAGCGCCGAAAGATTGCCGTTATGCGAACCGCCGCGCACGACGTTGGGCGCGCCCATGATCACCGCGTCCCCGGCCGCATGGGCGGCTTCGGCCGCGGCCATGGTTTCGGGAAATTCCGCGACATCGACACCGCGGGTGCGCCAGTCGGCGCGCGCGGCAGCGCTGTGATCGTCATGGCTGCCCATGCGGATCCCGGCGGCCTTCAGTTCCATGCAGAGCCGTTTCAGCGCGCCGGGCACTTCGCCATTCTGGGCGTGCAGCGCCTGCATCAACGCATAATGCGCCTCGGGGCTGCGCCCGGCCTTCAATGCCTGCCCTACCAACCGTCGCGGCTGCCGACCGGCAGCGAGGCGTTCATGGGGCAGGTGATCGTTAAACACCACATAGGAGACATGCCACTCGCGCAGCAGCGCGGGCAGTTCGTTATAAAAATCGAGCAGATGGGTCTCGAACCGCAGCTGCGCGCGCAGGTCGGTGACGAGTCCCGGCGCGGTATCGCGGATCGCCTCGAAGACCTGTGCCGCGAAATCGAACCCGCGCAGCCCTCCTTCCCAGCTGATGAACTGCGCCAGAACCGCCGTGGTGATGCCATTGGCCGCCAGCTCCGCTTCGGCGGCGACCAGCCCCTCGTCGAGCTGTTTCATCGCCCCGCGCCGGGGCGCGAGATGGCGCTCGAAACCGTCGCCATGCAGATCGACGATCCCCGGCAGGACCAGGTAGCCGGAAAGATCGACGCGCCGCCCGCCGTTCGCCGCGACGATCACCCCGTCGCGGAACGACAGGCCGTCGCGGTGCAGCCCCTCGGGGCCAAGCACCTCGGCGCCGGTCAGCTCAAGGTCGGCCATTTTCGGACTCCGGAGCGGTCTCTGTTGGTGTCACGCCCGGCAGACAGCCGCCCTTCTCGCATTGCAACGCCTCGAGCACCGCATCGACCCAGTTCATGCTACGATCGAATTTTCCGTGTTCGAGGAATTCCATCGTCTGCGCGATGACTCGCGGGTTGTTCATCATGAAAGTGTGGGTGACAGGCAGCACGAGGTGGTCCTTCATCCCGGTAACTTTGGTCGAGGCCACGGAAACCTTGCCGTCATCGCGTCCCGGCAGAAGCGAGGAGAAATAGGGATTCAGCGATTGCGACCCGGCAATCACCCCGAGCTCGAAATCGACAGGCGGGAGCTGTTCGGGCAGCGCATCGGGGCCGGTGCCCATCTCGGCGCCCGCGGGGCCGTTCATCCAGTCGAAAGCGGCCAGATCGCTCAATTCGTCCACCACCTCGCTGCCGTGATTGGGCGGGCTCAGCATCACCACCCGGCCGATCCGCGCCGAGCCGTTCTCCGCCGCCCATTGCCGCACCATGATGCCGCCCATCGAATGGGTCACGAAATCGACTTTCTCCGTACCGCAGGCTGCCACCGCCTCCGGGACTGTCTGACGCGTCAGCGCCGCCACCGGCGCCTCGGTGGAGGGATAACCCGGTCGCTGCACGCGATAGCCCTCGGCGCGCAATGCCGCTTCCATCAGCGCGAAGGACGTCTCGGTCCGCGCCAGCCCATGCAGCAGCACGACGCAGCCCTTGCCCTGTCCCGCCACTGCGGCCGCCGTCCCGCCAAGGGAAAGCAGCAGCAAGGCCGTTATACGCGCGATCAATCTCATGCCCGCTAGATAGACTGATTTGCGGCGCTGTGAAATGCTTGGCCGCGATTGTCCAAGTGAAAGTTCCGTCATGCGTCCGAAATCTCCTCGACTGGCCGTGAGAGCCGTCATCATAAATGAGGCGCGGCTGTTGCTGGTCAACGCCTATCCCGCCGGTCAGAGCGCGCTGCTCTGCGCCCCCGGCGGCGGGGTTGAACCCGGCGCCTCGCTTCCCGACAACCTGCGCCGCGAAGTCCATGAGGAAACCGGGCTCGACATCAGCGTCGGAGCGCCCTGTCTGGTCAACGAGTTCCATGACCCGCAGAGCGGTTTCCATCAGGTCGATATCTATTTCCGTTGTCGGCTCAACGGCTCCGCGCGGATCGACCCGGACTGGCAGGACCGCGAGGCGATCGTCAGCCAGTGGCACTGGGTCAGCGAGGCCGAGCTGGCCGGGCTGCAGCACAAGCCCGACTCTCTGGGAGCGGTGGCCTTCGGACAACCCGGAGAAGGGCTCAGCTACGATCCGCTCGAGGAGATCCTGCGCTGAGCGCCCAACCGATTCCGCCCAATACCAGCACCGCGGCAAGCAGGACCAACAGGCTGACCTTCTCCCCCAGCAACACCGCCCCGCCAAGGATGGCAAGCAGCGGTACGCTGAGCTGCACGATCGCGGCAATGCCCTGATCGAGCCGGGGCAACACCGCATACCAGAGCGCATATCCGAGACCCGAGGTGAGCCCGCCGCTCATGACCGCCAGCAGAAGCCCCGGCGCGGTGACTGCCAGAGCCGCGCCCGGTAGCAGCACCGCAACGAGCGGCAGACAAAGCAGGAAATTTGCCGCAGTGGCCGCCAACGGATCGACCGAGCCGCGCCCGATGATCGTATAAGCCGCCCAGCCGAGCCCGGCGAGGACCATCAGTCCGGCCCCCAACGGGTCGGCCTGCCCGCCTGGCCCGGGCCAAAGCGCCAGCATGAGCCCGGCAAAGGCGATCCCTGCGCCGCTGATCTGGCGCAGGGTCGGCGCCGCGCCGCGCCAATAGCCGTGCATGAACATGCTGATCTGCACAACTCCGAATAGGATCAGCGCACCAAGCCCCGCATCGAGGGTCAGATAGGCCAGCGAGAACCCGATCATGTAGAGCGCCAGACTGACAGCCCCGGGCCAGCGCCTGCGCCGCAGCAGCGGCAGCGCGCCGCCCCGCAACGCGATGAGGAACCCCAGCATGGCCGCACCGGACGCTACCCGGACGAGCGCGAAGCTCACCGGGTCCATATGGGTGCCGTCGATGGCCAACCGGGTCAGCACCGAATTGGCGGCGAAGGCGATCATGGCAAGGGCGGTCAGCAGGGCAAGGCGCATCTGCAACGCCTAGCGCTTCGATCCGCCCACGCCAAGTCCAGTCCGGCCCGTTCCCGCAACGAGAAAGGGCGCGTCAGATGGCGCGCCCTTCCGTTCAATCTGCTCTTGGTCGGCCCTCCCCGCGATGGCCATGTACAGGCCTTCGGGGGAAACCACATTCGCTGGCGCGAATGTGATTACATCATGCCACCCATGCCGCCCATGTCGGGCATGCCGCCACCTGCAGATCCGCCGTCCTTCTGCGGACGATCCGCGACCATCGCTTCGGTGGTGATCAGCAGACCTGCGATCGACGCGGCGTCCTGCAGCGCGGTACGCACGACTTTCGCCGGGTCGATGACGCCGAAGGCAAACATGTCGCCATATTCTTCGGTCTGCGCGTTGAAGCCGAACTTCAGGTCGTCGCTTTCGCGGATCTTGCCCGCCACGACGGAACCGTCCACACCGGCGTTCTCGGCAATCTGGCGCAGCGGAGCTTCCAGCGCCTTGCGGACGATGGAGATACCGACGTTCTGGTCGCTGTTGTCACCGGTGAGATTTTCGAGCTTCTTGGCCGCCTGAACCAGAGCCACGCCGCCACCGACGACGATGCCTTCCTGCACGGCCGCACGGGTCGCGTTCAGGGCGTCATCAACGCGGTCCTTGCGCTCTTTCACTTCGACTTCGGTCATGCCGCCGACGCGGATCACGGCAACACCGCCTGCCAGCTTGGCAACGCGTTCCTGCAGTTTCTCACGGTCGTAGTCGGAGGTGGTCTCTTCGATCTGGTTGCGGATCTGGGCAACACGTGCCTCGATCTCGGCCTTCTCGCCAGCGCCGTCAACGACAGTGGTCTCGTCCTTGGTGATCGACACTTTCTTGGCCGAACCCAGCATGTCCATGGTCACCGACTCGAGCTTCATGCCGAGGTCTTCGGAGATCACCTGGCCGCCGGTCAGGATCGCAAGGTCCTGCAGCATGGCCTTGCGACGGTCACCAAAGCCCGGAGCCTTCACGGCCGCGATCTTCAGACCACCGCGCAGCTTGTTCACGACGAGGGTCGCCAGGGCTTCGCCCTCGACGTCTTCGGCGATGATCAGCAGCGGCTTCTGGGACTGGATCACCTGCTCGAGCAGCGGCACCATCGGCTGCAGCGACGAGAGCTTCTTCTCGTGCAGCAGGACGATCGCGTCTTCCAGCTCGACGGTCATCTTGTCGGGGTTGGTGACGAAATAGGGCGACAGGTAGCCACGGTCGAACTGCATGCCTTCGACGACATCGGTCTCGGTTTCCAGACCTTTGTTCTCTTCGACGGTGATCACGCCTTCGTTGCCGACTTTCTGCATCGCATCCGCGATCTGGCGGCCGATCTCGGCTTCGCCATTGGCGGAGATGGTGCCGACCTGTGCGACTTCGGCAGAGTCCGAAACGTCACGGGCAGCCGCCTTGATCGCCTCGACGACTTTCACGGTCGCCAGATCGATGCCGCGCTTGAGGTCCATCGGGTTCATGCCCGCTGCAACCGATTTCATGCCTTCCTTGACGATGGCCTGGGCCAGCACGGTCGCTGTCGTGGTACCGTCCCCGGCTTCGTCATTGGTCCGGGAAGCGACTTCCTTGACCATCTGGGCGCCCATGTTCTCGAACTTGTCCTCAAGCTCGATCTCTTTCGCCACGGACACGCCGTCCTTGGTGATGCGCGGTGCGCCGAAAGATTTGTCCAGAACCACGTTGCGGCCCTTGGGGCCCAGCGTGACTTTTACCGCATCGGCCAGGATGTTCACACCCTTGAGCATCTTGTTGCGGGCATCGGTGTCAAATTTGACGTCCTTAGCAGCCATTTATCTTCTCCATGTTTCTTGAATTGAAGCGTCGTAGGGCGGGTGAAACCCACCGCTCAAAGGGCGGGAGCTGGTCCCGCCATCCCCTGCGTTCAGGAGATGATCCCCATGATGTCGCTTTCTTTCATCATCAGCAGTTCTTCGCCGTCCAGCGTGACCTCGGTGCCCGACCATTTGCCGAACAGGATCTTGTCGCCGGGCTTCACAGCCATCTCGATCAGCTCGCCGCTGTCCTTGCGCGCGCCGTCGCCGCAGGCAACGACTTCACCTTCAGAGGGCTTTTCCTTGGCGGAATCGGGGATGATCAGACCACCCTTGGTCTTTTCTTCGCTTTCCGTGCGGCGCACGAGCACGCGGTCATGAAGCGGTTTCAATGCCATCTTTGCAGCTCCTTAAGGCTCAAAGTTACTCTTATTCCAACCGGCCCGCCTCTGCGGTCCGGTCATTAGCACTCATCGGGTTCGAGTGCTAATGGCGCATAGCTAGGCACGGAAATCTTTTGAGTCAACGATTTCGTGTATAAATTTTTGCCGGAAATCTCCGGCCAGTCCAACTGCCCGAGAGATCGCTCAGTCGCAGCCGAGATTCCGGCCGGTCGTCGCCACTGCCCCGGCGCCGTCAGCGGTCAGACCATAAACACCTTTGCCCAGTCTTTCAAACCAGCCGTAGTGGTTCTCGCGCATCACCCGCGTGGCGGCGGCGACACCGGTTTCACGGGCCACATCAGCCCCCTTGCTGGCCCCGACCTCGTACAGAAACAGCGCCAGTTTCAAAGCGTCCTGCCGATAGGCGGTGATCAGCCCCGCACGGGTCTGACCGCCTTCATTCGGGTCTCCCTGTCGGCGGGCGAACTCGCGCAGGAGCTGGCCCTGGCGCCGCGGCGATTTGCGCGGGGCATAGGGGCCGGGGTCGCAATGCACTTCGACCAGCGCATCCGAAAGCCGCACGGTCAACAGCCCCAGGCCGAGCCGCCGCGCGAGTCTGATATTGTCCCTGAGCGCCCGGGCGAACCGTTTGCCGGGCGCACGGGCCACGGCGAGATAAACGGTATCGCAGAGCGCCAGGCGCGCGACACCCTGATGAAACAGCGCCAGGCTGAATCCCAGCTTCAGCTCGACCACGACCGGCGGTTCGCCGCCGCGCAGCGCCACGACATCGGCGGCTCCGACCTCGGATTTCACCACATAGCCCTGATCTTCGAGGAAGGCCTTGATCGGGGCATAAAGGTCGGTTTCGCGCGCGGGGTCCATCGGCGCAACCTGCCCCATTTGCAAGGCAGCGCCAATCCCCTACCCTCACGCCATGGATCTCGAGACATTCAACGATTTCTGCCGCAACCTGCCGGGCGCCGAACATGTGGTGCAATGGGGCGGCGCCGATGTCTGGAAAATCGGCGGCAAGGTCATCGCGCTGGCGCGGGAGGAAGACGGCATGGCGCAGGTGACCTTCAAGGCCAGCGACATGGCTTTCGAGATCCTTTGTGACAGCCCCGGCATCCGTCCCGCGCCATATCTCGCATCACGCGGCCTCAAATGGCTGCAGCATTACGCAACTCCCGGTCTGTCCGACGACAGCCTGCGGGCGCATATCCGCGCTTCCTATGACATGGCGCTGGCTCGCCTGAGCAAGCGCAAGCGTGCCGAACTGGGTCTCTGACGCGTTTTGCCCGCGTTATGCTGCACTGCAGCGCAAGAGGGTGACAAAGGTTCGCGACTTACCTATAAGGCGCGCAAATCAAACCGTTCAACATGCAGGACAGCATCCATGAGCACCCTCGTCTTCGGCCACAAGTCCCCCGACACCGACAGCACCGGCAGCCCGATCATCTGGGCCTGGTATCTCAACGAGATAAAGGGGGTCGTCGCCAAGCCGATGCTGCTCGGCGAGCCCAATACCGAGGCCCTCTTCGTGCTGGAACATTGGGACCTTGAAAAGCCGGAAATCCTGACCGAGCTGGCGGCCGACACCCAGGTCGTGATCGTGGACACCAACAACCCGGCCGAGCTGCCCGACAACATCAACGACGCCGACATCACCGGCATCATCGATCACCACCGGCTGGTGTCCGGGCTCGAGACCCGCAGCCCGATCGAGATCAACATCCAGCCGCTCGCCTGCACCGCGACGATCATGTACAAGATGATCGGCGATGACTGGGCGCAGGCGCCGCGCGGCGTCAAGGGGGCGGCCTTGTCCTGCATCCTGTCCGACACGCTGGAATTCCGCAGCCCCACGACGACACAGGAAGACCGCGCCGTCGCCGAGGCGCTGGCGCAGGATCTCGACGTCGACATCTCCGAATATGCCGCCGCGATGTTCGCCGCCAAATCCGATGTCTCGGCCTTCTCCGAGGAAGAGCTGCTGCGGATGGACAGCAAGGAATTCGACCTTGCCGGTACTGGCCTGCGCGTCTCGGTTCTGGAAACCACCTCTCCCGCGCCGCTGCTGGCGCGCAAGGATGCGCTGATGACGGCGATGCCCGGTGTTGCCGAGGCCGACGGCGCCGCGCAGGTACTGCTGTTCATCGTCGATATCCTCAAGGAAGAAGCGACGCTGCTGGTGCCCAACGACATGGTCAAGCATATCGCCGAGCAAAGCTTCGGCGCGGATGTCTCTGGCGATACCGTGGTGCTGCCGGGGGTGATGAGCCGCAAGAAGCAGATCATTCCCAACCTGAAGATGTGATACGCTTGTGAATTGCTTGTGATGCGCCCCCTCCTCATCGGGGGCGCATCGCCGCCCCGGGGTCGGCGGCAGCTTTCAAATCCGGTGCGCTTGGTCTAAGGCCATCATGTCCCAGCCGGAGAGACCCATGACCCAGATCATCCGAAGCCTCAGTGAAATTTCCCAGGATTACGACGCGCTGTTCGTCGATCTCTGGGGCTGCGTCCATAATGGCGTCAAGGCTTTCCCCAGCGCCGTCGCGGCTCTGCAGAATTACCGCGAGCGCGGCGGCAAGGTGGTCCTGGTGACCAATTCGCCGCGCCCGCGCGCCGGGGTGGAAAAGCAGCTGGTGCAATTCGGCGTGCCGGAAGATGCCTGGGACAGTATCGCCACCTCGGGCGATTCCGCCCGTTCCGCGATGTTCCGCGGCGTGGTCGGCGAAAAGATCTGGTTCATCGGTACGGAGCATGACACCAAGTTCTTTGAACCCCTGCATATCCTCGAAAACCCGGTCGATATCCAACGCGTTGATCTGCAGGACGCCCAGGGCATCGTCTGCTCCGGCCCCTTCGACCCGATGGCCGACCCCGGCATCCTGCGTCCGCAATTCGAACAAGCCCGCGAACAGCGGCTGAAACTGCTCTGCGCCAACCCGGATATCGTCGTGGATCGCGGCGAGGTGCGCGAATGGTGCGCCGGGGCCCTCGCGGCACTTTATACCGAGATGGGGGGCGAGAGCCTCTATTTCGGAAAACCCCATGCACCGATCTACGACCTCGCCCGCCGCCGCCTGAAAGCCCTCGGCGCCGAAGTGCCCGACAGCCGGATCCTGGCGATCGGTGACGGGGTGCTGACCGATATCAAGGGGGCCGCCGATGCGCGGATCGATTCGCTTTTCATCTCCGGAGGCCTTGCCGCGGCGGAAACCGGGACGGCCTCGGACCCGGACTGCGCAGCGCTGAAGGCCTTTCTTCACAAGGAAAAATCTTCACCACGGTTCACAATTGGCTATTTGAGATAAAGTTTTCCTTGATTTTCTGCAGTCGCAAAGCAATAAAGTTGCCACCATGAGCGATCTGATGGCACATTATTACTCGACGAGGTGAACATGTTGGATGACCTTCCCCGCGGAACTCTCTTTATCGAAGACCTTGAGGTCGGCGTTCAACGTCATCTGAGCAAGGTGATCTCCGATGCGGATATCGAGATGTTCGCCGGTCTCTCGACCGACCACAATCCGGTGCATCTTGATGAGGAATATGCCGCCGGGACCATGTTCAAGGGACGCATTGCCCATGGCATGCTGACCGCCGGGCTGATCTCCGCGGTCATCGGGGAGCAATTGCCCGGCCATGGCACCGTCTATCTCAGCCAGTCGCTGAAATTCCTTGCGCCGGTACGCCCGGGCGATCTCGTCTATGCCGAAGTCATGGTCACCGAGATCGACCGCGAAAAGAACCGTGTGAAGATGGCATGTCATTGTGCCGTGGACGGAAAGAAAGTGCTCGTCGGCGAAGCCAGCGTCCTGGCGCCGTCCCGGGCGCGCGGCTGAGTTTGCGCAGCTGATTATTTGCCGGTCGGACCCTGCTCACCACCTTGCCCTTGACGCGGCCCGCCGCTAGGCAAGGCGCATGCGGATCATCCGGGATTATCAATTTGTCGAACCACAGGATCGCGGTGCCAGCGCCGCGATCGGCAATTTCGACGGCGTGCATCTGGGTCACCGCTCGGTCATCGAGCTGGCTCGGAACGCGACGCCGGACGCCCCCCTCGGCATCGTCACTTTCGAACCGCATCCGCGCGAGTTCTTCGCCCCCGATGCACCGCCCTTCCGGTTGATGGGCCGTGACGCCCGCGCCCATCGGCTCGAGAAGCTCGACGTCCAGAAACTTTACGAACTGCCGTTCAACGCCGCCCTCGCCTCTCTCAGCCCCCGCGAGTTTGCCCAGGCGGTGCTGCACCGCGGGCTGGGGCTGAAGCATGTCGTGGTCGGTGCGGATTTCTGCTTTGGCAAGGACCGGGCGGGCAGCGCGCAGGATCTGCTGCGTTTTGGCGAAGAGCTTGGCTTCGGCGTCACGCTGGCGCCACTCATGGCGCGCGAGGCGCAGACGGTCTCCTCCACCGCGATCCGGCGCGCGCTGAGCGAGGGCCGCCCCCGCGATGCCGCCGCGATGCTGGGCCATTGGCACCGGATCGAAGCGCCGGTGATCGGCGGCGAGCAACGCGGCCGCGAGCTCGGCTTTCCGACGGCCAACATGTCGATCGACGGGCTGCATCCGCCTGCCTACGGCGTTTATGCGGTGTTGGTTGATGTGCTCGAAGGGCCGCACCGGGGCAGCTATCACGGTGCCGCCAGCCTCGGCGTGCGGCCCATGTTCGGCGAGAACAAGGCCAATCTCGAAACCTTCATCTTCGACTTCAAGGGCGATCTCTACGGCACGCCGCTGTCGGTCGGGCTGGTCGAACATCTGCGCGGCGAAGAGAAGTTCGACAGTCTCGATGCGCTGATCACCCAGATGGATGCCGATTGCCTGCGCGCCCGGCAGATTCTGGAGGCGCTATGAGCGAGTTGATCGCGCGCAAGGGATTGAGCCCGCGGTTTTGGGAGAATAAGCCGCTCACCAAGATGAACCCCGACGAATGGGAGGCGCTCTGCGACGGTTGCGGCAAATGCTGTCTCAACAAGCTCGAGGACGAGGACAGCGGCGAAGTTGCCCTCACCCGCGTCGCCTGCCGTCTCCTCGACGATGCCACCTGCCGCTGCGCCCATTATGAAAACCGGCACAAATTCGTGCCCGATTGTATCGTGCTGCGTCCCGACAATCTCGACACTCATGCCTATTGGATGCCGCAGACCTGCGCCTATCGCCTGCTCTGGGAGGGCAAACCGCTCTATGACTGGCATCCGCTGATCTCCGGCTCGCCCGAAACGGTGCACGAGGCGGGGATCTCGGTGCAGGGTGGCACGGTTTCGGAATTCGACACCCCGTTCGAGGAATGGGAAGACTATATTATCGAGGAGCCGTCCTGATGTTTTTTGCTTCCGACAACGCCGGCCCGGTGCATCCGAAGATCATGGAACGGGTTCTGCAGGCCAATGCGCAACACGCCATGCCCTACGGCAACGATGCGATCATGGAGGAGGTGCGCGCCGGGATCCGCCGGATTTTCGAGGCTCCGCAAGCGGCGGTCTATCTGGTGGCCACTGGCACCGCCGCCAATGCGCTGGCGCTGGCGAGCTATTGCGCGCCCTGGCAGACGATCTTCTGTGCCGAAACCGCTCATATCAACGAGGACGAGTGCAACGCGCCCGAATTCTATGCAGGCGCCGCCAAGCTCACCGTGATTCCGACCGAGGACCGAATGACCCCCGACGCCTTGCGCGCCGCGATCCTGCCGCGCGAGCCGGGCAACGTCCATTCCGCACAGCGCGGCCCGGTGTCGATCACCCAGGTCAGCGAGCGGGGCACGGTGCATGCGCTGGAAGAGCTGCGCGCCCTCACCGCCGTCGCCCGCGAATTCGATCTGCCGGTGCATCTCGACGGCGCACGTTTCGCCAATGCGCTGGCGGCACTCGGCTGTTCACCCGCCGAAATGACCTGGAAGGCGGGTGTGGATGTGGTGAGCTTCGGCAGCACCAAGAACGGCTGCATGGGGGTCGAGGCGGTGATCTTCTTCGATCCCGCCAAGGCCTGGGAATTCGAGCTGCGCCGTAAGCGCGGGGCGCATCTGTTTTCAAAACACCGTTTCCTGTCGGCGCAGATGGCAGGCTATTTGCAGGACGACCTCTGGCTCACCCTCGCCCGGCAGGCCAATGACAACGCGGCCCATCTGGCGAAGGGTCTGCAGGCGGCGGGGGCGGAGTTCCTGCATGAACCCGACGCCAACATGATCTTCGCCCGCTTCCCGCGCAATATTCATCAGAGCCTGCACGATGCCGGGGCGCAATATTACCTGTGGAACGACCTGCTCGAAGGCGACGATCCCGAAGCAATGCTCGGTGCGCGGCTGGTCTGCGACTGGTCAATCAGCCGCACGCAGATCGACGCGTTCCTGAGTCACTTTCCATAGCTCCCGGATCGCCTCCGCGACCGGCTCGGGATGAGTGATCGGCGCCATATGCCCGGCGCCGGTGATCTTGGCCCGCCGCGCATCCGGCAGGCGCTTCTCGATCGCGTCGTTGATCGCTCCGACCACATCGGGGGATTGATCCCCCTCCACGAGCAGCACCGGCATCGTCGCCCGGCTGAGCAACCCGTCGCGCAGCAACCCGGCACAATCATGTTCGATGAAGGGCGCCGAGGCGGAGATGAAGCCGATCCGCTCCATCATGTAATCGCGGCTGCGCTGCGGAAAGTCATGCCAACGCCTGCCGTCTCCCCAGCGCCGGTTGAAATCGCGTGTCGCGGTCTCGCGATCGCCCCGCGCGATCATCCCGGCAAGGGCCTGGCTTTGCGCGCTATAGGCGGCGGCCCGTTCCGGCGCGTCGAGACGCGCGGCGGCGAAATACACCGGCTCGATCAGGCAGAGGCTGCGCACCAGCTCGGGTCGTTCCACCGCTAGCCGCAGCGCCACGGTCGCGCCGAAGGAATGGCCGACGAGGTCCATGGGTTCGGTCAGCAACGCGCGCGCCATCGCGGTCGAGGCATCATGAATGTCCCCCTGCTCGTCCCAATTCGCGGAGCGGCCGTGCCAAGGCAGATCGAACGCCAGCAGCCGGGCGTCGGCGTCAAGCGCCGCGCCGAGCCCGCGCCAGGCGCCCGCATGGGCCAGCGAGCAGTGAATCGCCAGAGCCTGCCGCGCGCCGTGGCCATAGCTGCGCGTGGCGATCTCCATGCTCATATGCGCCCCGCCAGATGCAGGTCTAGATCCTCCAGCTTGTCCTGCCCCCAGAACCGCTGTTCCCCAACAATGTAGAATGGTGCGCCGAAGACGCCGCGCTCCACTGCCTCCTCAAGATTCGCGCCATAGGTTTCTGCCCCCTGCAGCAGACCGCTATCGGCCAGCGACGAGTCGAACCCTGCCGCCGTAAGGCAGGACTTGATCACGGAATCCTCGGCGATATCCTCATTCTCGGCCCAGATGCGCCGGGTAAATTCATGCGCCAGCTTGCCGAGATCGCCGCCGCCAGCATTCTGCGCCGCGATGAAGGCATAGGCCGCGGGCGCGCCATTGGTCGGCCAATGCGCTGGTTTGAGCGTGAATGGCATGTCGAGCTTGCGGGCCTGACGCGGCAATTCCTGAGCGCGATATGCCATCCGGCTCGGGTGCCGCTCCGCCGGGGGCGTGCCGCCGGTACGCGGAAAGGCCGCGACGATATCGAAGGGTTTGTAGGCGATCCGCGCGCCGTGCTTCTCCGCGATCGCCTCGAGCCGCT
Organism: Sulfitobacter aestuarii; assembly: GCF_042685005.1. Classification (NCBI taxonomy): domain Bacteria; kingdom Pseudomonadati; phylum Pseudomonadota; class Alphaproteobacteria; order Rhodobacterales; family Roseobacteraceae; genus Sulfitobacter; species Sulfitobacter aestuarii. The sequence continues at coordinate 33,504 of NZ_JBHUMP010000009.1, forward strand.
GCCCGGCGAGATAACAATAAGGTGAAAGCATCGAGAAAAAGTAGTCGATATGGGTCATTTCGAACTCCGGTCAAGGGCGCTGCTGCTTTGCGTGACGGTAAGGCCATGCTAAGCGGTGTCAACATCACGAATCTGTCACCTCGCGCTGCTCTGGGAACCCTGAATATGCCACGCACAACTGAGCCCAAACTGATCTCCGGCAATGCCAACATGCCATTGGCGAAGGCCATTGCCCGTCGGATGTCCCTGCACCGGGGTGTCAACGTGGGGCTCGTCGATGCCCGCGTCGAGCGGTTCAACGATGGCGAGATCTTTGTCGAGGTCTACGAGAACGTGCGCGGGGAGGACATGTTCCTGATCCAGCCGACCTCGAACCCGGCGAATGACAACCTGATGGAACTGCTGATCATGTCCGACGCGCTGCGCCGCTCCTCGGCCAAGCGTATCACCGCCGTGATCCCCTATTTCGGCTATGCCCGCCAGGACCGCCGTGCCAAGGCCCGCACCCCGATCTCCGCCAAGCTGGTCGCCAACATGATCGCCGAAGCCGGGATCGAGCGGGTGCTGACCATGGACCTGCACGCCGCGCAGATCCAGGGCTTCTTCGACATCCCGGTCGACAACCTCTATGCCTCGCCGGTCTTCGCACTCGACATCAAACATACGTTCAAGGGCCGTATGGGGGAGCTGATGGTGGTGTCTCCCGATGTCGGCGGCGTCGCCCGTGCCCGCGAACTCGCCAAGCGGATCAACTCGCCGCTGGCCATTGTCGACAAGCGCCGCGAGAAGGCCGGCGAGGTCGCCGAGATGACCGTGATCGGCGATGTGAAGGGCAAGACCTGCCTGATCGTCGATGACATCTGCGACACGGCCGGGACACTTTGCAAGGCCGCCGAAGTATTGTTGGAGAATGGCGCCAAGGAGGTTCATTCCTACATCACCCATGGCGTGATGTCCGGTCCGGCCGTGGAACGGGTCAGCAAGTCGGTGATGAAATCGCTGGTGCTGACAGACAGTATCGCGCCAACCAGCCCGATCACCAAAGCGGAAAACATCCGCATCGTGCCGACCGCGCCGGTCTTTGCCCAGGCGATCCTGAACATCTGGAACGGCACCTCCGTTTCCTCGCTGTTCGAACAGGACACGCTTGGCCCGATCTACGACGGCATGTACGAAACCGAATAAGCCTGAGAGGGGCTCTGTGCCTCTCCCGAGACATTACGGGGTCGCGCCATTCTTGCGAGCGCGGCCCCCTGGTTTCGACCTGACTGAGACTTGTCTGAGGGCAGGCTCCAAGGCTATCGGAAGGCGCTAGCGCACTTCCCAGTCATCCTCATCGCTGACCTCCCCGATCGCCATCCAGGAGAGACGGACCCGCGCCACGCGGGTGTCTCCCCATGTACGGAAAACCATGTCGAAACCCTGCTCGGTGACGGATTCGGCAGCGATATCGGCGCGTATCACCGTCACTGCATCTACATCCCAGAGGGAGACGGAAAGCTGCACGCTCGGCGGCTGGCGGAACGGTTCGGAGAAGGTGACGCGGCGGCGACGTTCGCGCTGGCCCCGGCCCGTCCACATGGCCCCGCCATCCTCGAAATCCTTGAAGAGAACCACCTCGCCGCTGTCGACGGCGACCATGTGGCAACGCAGCTTTTTCATTCAGGACCCGCAAACAGCATAGCTTCAATCGATTGCACAGTCGCGCAAATCCGATGGGTCGAAAAGCAAAAAGCCCCGCGCAAGGCGGGGCTTCTCGAAGTCTGTCGCGAAACCGCGGTTCAGAGGTTCGGCTGTTTGGACGACAGGCCGATCTCGTCCCCCATTGCCACCATGTCGGCGAGCAGCTTGGCCGCATCATCGACAGGTCCGGGCTCGTTCTCGAACTCGACCTTGGTCTGCTTGTAGAAGTCCCGCGCCTCTTCCATCATGCTGTCGAGCTGTTCCTGGGTCATGTCGCCACGTGCCAGGGCGCGTTCGGCCAGAACCGAAACGCCCCGCGCGCTGATCTCGGCGAACCCGCCGGTCACGACATAATCGGACGCGCCCTCGGGCCCTTCCACACGCAGCACACCGGGGCGCAGCGTGGTGATGGTCGGGGCATGATCGGGCATCGCCGTCATGTCCCCGTCCGTCCCGGGAATCTGCACTGCCGTCACCTGCATCGAGGCCAGCCGCCGCTCAGGCGAGACGAGGTCGAATTGCATTGTGTCTGCCATGGATCGGGCTCCTTAAGCGGCGTCGGCCGCCATTTTTTCAGCTTTCGCTTTCACTTCGTCGATGCCACCCACCATGTAGAAGGCACCTTCGGGCAGGTGATCATACTCGCCCGCAACCACTGCCTTGAACGACTGGATAGTTTCGGTCAGCGGCACCTGAACACCGTCCGAGCCGGTGAAGACCTTGGCGACGTCGAAGGGCTGGCTCAGGAAACGCTGGATCTTCCGGGCACGGGCCACGGTCAGCTTGTCCTCTTCGCTGAGCTCGTCCATGCCGAGAATGGCGATGATGTCCTGAAGCGACTTGTAGCGCTGCAAGATCCCCTGCACCTCACGCGCCACCTGGTAATGCTCCTCGCCGACAACCGCCGGGTCCATCAGACGCGAGGTGGAGTCGAGCGGGTCAACGGCCGGGTAGATGCCGAGCTCGGAAATCGCGCGGGACAGAACCGTTGTTGCGTCAAGGTGGGCAAAGGAGGTCGCCGGGGCCGGGTCGGTGAGGTCATCCGCAGGCACGTAGACGGCCTGCACGGAGGTGATCGAACCGGCTTTGGTCGAGGTGATGCGTTCCTGCATCTGGCCCATGTCGGTGGCCAGCGTCGGCTGGTAGCCCACGGCGGAGGGGATACGGCCGAGAAGAGCCGACACTTCCGAACCCGCCTGGGTGAAGCGGAAGATGTTGTCCACGAAGAACAGAACGTCGGTCCCGGATTGGTCGCGGAACTGCTCGGCGAGGGTCAGACCGGTCAGGGCCACACGCATACGGGCACCGGGAGGCTCGTTCATCTGGCCATAGACCAGCGCCACTTTCGAATCGACCAGGTTGTCGGGAACGATAACGCCGGATTCGATCATCTCGTGGTAAAGGTCGTTGCCCTCACGGGTCCGCTCGCCCACACCGGCGAACACGGAGAAGCCCGAGTGCACCTTGGCGATGTTGTTGATCAGTTCCATGATCAGAACGGTCTTGCCCACGCCGGCACCGCCGAAGAGGCCGATCTTGCCGCCCTTGGCATAGGGGGCCAGCAGGTCGATGACCTTGATGCCGGTTTCCAGCACTTCCGAGGTCGTCGATTGTTCGGAGAATTCCGGCGCGTTCTGGTGGATGGAGCGCTTTTCATCCGCGTTCACGTCGCCCTGCTCGTCCACCGGCTCGCCGACGACGTTCATGATCCGGCCCAGGGTCGCGTTGCCCACGGGGATCGAGATCGGACCGCCGGTGTCGGTGACGGACTGGCCGCGGACCAGACCTTCGGTCGCGTCCATCGCGATGGTCCGCACGGTGTTCTCGCCGAGGTGCTGGGCCACTTCGAGCACCAGGTTCTTGCCCTGGTTGCTCGTATTCAGGGCGTTGAGGATTTCCGGCAGGTGTTCCTCGAACTGCACGTCAACGACGGCGCCGATGACCTGGGTAATTTTGCCGACTGCATTTGCCATGTCGTTTCTCCGATTTGTCTTACAGCGCTTCAGCGCCGGAAATAATTTCGATCAGCTCGTTGGTGATGACGGCCTGACGCGAACGGTTGTACTGGATGGTCAGCTTGTCGATCATCTCGCCCGCGTTGCGCGTGGCGTTGTCCATCGCTGACATCCGTGCCCCCTGTTCGGAAGCGCCGTTCTCGAGCAAAGCCGAGAAGATCGCCGTCGCGACACCGCGCGGCAGCAGATCGGCGAGGATCTCTTCCTCGGACGGCTCGTAATCGAACAGCGTCGTCGACGCGTCGACTGGCTTCTCGGCGTCGAATTTCGCCGGGATGATCTGCTGCGCCGTCGGGATCTGGCTGACCACGTTGACAAACTCGGCAAAGAAGATCGTCGCCACGTCGAATTCGCCAGCGTCGAACCGGCCAAGAATTTCCTTGGCGATGTTCTGCGCGTCGCTGTAGCCCACCCGCTTGACGTCGGTGAGATCGACATGGTCGATCAGATATTGCCCGAAGTCGCGCTTGAGCTGGTCGCGGCCCTTCTTGCCGACAGTCAGGATCTTCAGCTCCTTGCCTTCGGCGAGAAGCTCGCGCGCCTTCGTTTTCGCCAGCTTCACGATATTGGTGTTGAAACCACCGCAGAGCCCACGTTCCGAGGTCATCACGACCAGAAGCTGCACCTTGTCGCTGCCGGTGCCCGACAACAGCTTCGGCGCCGTGTCCGAACCGCCGACCGAAGCGGCCAGCGAGGTCATCACGGCGTTGAAACGCTCGGTGTAGGGGCGGGACTGTTCGGCAGCCTCCTGCGCGCGGCGAAGCTTCGCCGCGGCAACCATTTGCATGGCCTTGGTGATCTTGCGGGTCGATTTGACCGACTCGATCCGGTTTTTAAGGTCCTTGAGACTTGGCATTGCCTTATCTCTCCTTAAGCGAAGTCAGCGGCGAAGGTATCGATGGCGGCCTTGAGCTTGTCGGCGGCATCGCCTTTGATCTTCGGGTCCTCATTGGTGATCCAGTCCAGCACATCCGCATGCTTGGAGCGCATGTGGTTGAGCAGACCGTCCTCGAAACGCTTCACGTCCTTGACCGCGACCTTGTCGAGATAACCGTTGGTCCCGGCGAAGATCACCACGACGATTTCCGCGTTGGTCAGCGGCGAATATTGCGGCTGCTTCATCAGCTCGGTCAGGCGCGCACCGCGGTTCAGCAGCTGCTGAGTGGCGGCGTCGAGATCGGAGCCGAACTGGGCAAAGGCGGCCATCTCGCGATACTGGGCCAGCGACAGTTTCACCGGACCGGCCACGCTCGACATCGCCTTGGTCTGGGCCGAGGAGCCGACGCGGGACACCGACAGACCGGTGTTCACGGCGGGGCGGATACCCTGGTAGAACAATTCGGTTTCCAGGAAGATCTGACCGTCGGTGATCGAGATCACGTTTGTCGGGATGAACGCGGAAACGTCGCCGCCCTGGGTTTCGATGATCGGCAGCGCGGTCAGCGAACCGTTACCGGCCGCATCACCCAGCTTTGCCGAACGCTCGAGCAGGCGGGAGTGGAGATAGAAAACGTCGCCGGGATAGGCTTCGCGGCCGGGCGGACGGCGCAGCAGCAGCGACATCTGGCGGTAGGACACGGCCTGTTTGGACAGGTCATCGTAGATGATCAGCGCGTGACGGCCGTTGTCGCGGAAATGCTCGGCCATGGCGGTGGCGGCATAGGGTGCGAGGAACTGCATCGGTGCGGGCTCGGACGCCGTGGCGGCGACGACGATCGAATAATCGATGGCGCCGGTCTCTTCCAGCTTCTTGACCAGCTGCGCCACGGTGGAACGCTTCTGACCGATGGCGACATAGACGCAGTAGAGTTTCTTGCTCTCGTCATCGCCCGCGGCATCGTTGTAGGATTTCTGGTTCAGGATCGCGTCGAGCGCCAGAGCGGTCTTGCCGGTCTGACGGTCGCCGATGATCAGTTCGCGCTGGCCACGACCGATCGGGATCATCGCGTCGACCGATTTCATGCCGGTCGCCATCGGCTCGTGCACCGATTTACGCGGGATGATACCCGGTGCCTTCACGTCGGCCAGGCCGCGCTTGGAAGCGCCGATCGGGCCCTTGCCGTCAATGGGATTGCCCAGACCGTCAACAACACGGCCGAGCAGCTCGTCACCGATCGGCACGTCCACGATGGAGTTGGTGCGCTTGACGGTGTCGCCTTCCTTGATCTCCCGGTCAGAGCCGAAGATCACCACACCGACGTTGTCGGCTTCGAGGTTCAGGGCCATGCCCTGAATGCCACCGGGGAATTCGACCATTTCACCAGCCTGAACATTGTCCAGACCGTGAACACGGGCGATACCATCGCCGACGGACAGCACCCGGCCCACTTCGGCGACTTCGGCTTCTTGCCCGAAATTCTTGATCTGGTCCTTCAGGATCGCAGAAATCTCTGCTGCTTGGATACCCATTTATCCGACCTCTTTCATTGCATTCTGGAGGGAATTCAGCTTCGCGCGGATCGACGTATCGATCATCTTGGAGCCCACTTTAACGACAAGACCGCCAATGAGGGATTCATCAACGGTCGCATTCAACGTAACGGTTTTGCCTGTCGAAGCATTCAGCGACTTGCTCAGCTTCTCGGCCTGGGTCTTGGTCAGCGCCTTGGCGGAGGTGACATCGGCGATCATCTCGCCCTTTTCCTCGGCGATGATGCTGCGCAACGTCGTGATCAGGTGCGGCAGCACGAAGAGGCGACGTTTCTTGGCCAGCAGCGCCAGCGTGTTGCTCATGATCTCCGACAGGCCCATTTTCCCGGCCAGCGCCGCGACCGCAGAGCCCTGCTGTTCACGGCTGTAGAGCGGCGAATGGATCAGGTTGCGGAAGTCTTCGCTGTCCGCGAGCGCCGTCTGCAGGGCGTCGATATCGCCCTCGATCGCGGGAACCTTGCTGGCCTCTTTGGCCAGCTCATACACGGCGGTCGCATAGCGTTGTGCAATGCCAGTGGAAATCGAAGCTGGTTCGGACACGTCCATCCTCTCATAGGTCAGAAGCCGGATATGCGAATCCATCGCGTCACCGGAGGTGTTGGCGCGGCTTGAAGTTACCCAAGACGTCTAAATCAGGGGCGATGTAGCAGACCGATCCGAACCCCGCAACACAGTATCATGATCACGATACGGCGCCGCTCGGGATAATTGCAGCAATGTCGCGGCGCGGGTTCGGCACTGCTGCCCTAGCATATCCACGCGCAATGCGAAGGATTCTCGTTTCAGTTTGACGATAATTGCAACCACTTGACCTCCGCAGCGACGTCCGGGGCCTGTTTTCATGACGTTGCGGCAGGAAAGCTTGCTGCTGAAGGGCGGACCGTCATGCTTGCGCGACCGGGACGCGCAGCGGTCACGTAGCCGCGCGAAGGTCGCCGGAACCAGCCGCCCCGGCCGTTACCTGAAAGTCACATCCGCCCGCGCAAGATCGCCGCGCTCTCCCGTCACGACCGGCAGACGCCGGGCGCCGACCGGCTTGGCGCTCGGCTCCGCGATGCCCTCGAGCACCTTGATCGCCCGGCGCGCCTTGCTTGGCTGCACCTTGCCCTTCGGCGGATAGACCTGCTTGCTCGCCTCCACCATGAAAGCGCCACCGGCCATCATGGTGGGCACATAGCGTCCGATCCCCTCAAACAGCCCGGCCGATTTCATCCAGAGCCGACGCTGCGAGGGCATCTGGTAGAGCGCGCCGACATGGCGTTCCGGCAGGAACTGATGCTTGCGCAGCTGGGTTTCGAGCTGCCCCGGCGAATAGGGCCGCCCATAGCCGAAAGGCGTGATGTCACGCCGCGCCCAGAAGCCCCCCCGGTTGGGCACGATGAACAGCACCCGCCCGCCGGGGCCGAGCACGCGCCAGCATTCTTCCAGCAGATCGGCGGGATGTTCGCAGGTTTCGAGCCCATGCATCACCACCAGCCGATCAACCCGTCCGGTCTCGATCGGCCAGCACGTCTCTTCCGTCAGCACCGATGTATTGGGCAGACCCGGCGGCCAGGACATCACCCCCTGCGGCCCCGGCATCAGCGTCACGACCCGCCGGGCCTTGGCCAGGTAGGGACGCAACAGCGGCGCGGCAAAGCCATAGCCGACCACGGTCTCGCCCTCGGCCTCCGGCCAGAGCTCCAGCATCCGCATCCGCAGCGATTTCTGGGCCGCCCGCCCCAGGGCGCTGCGGTAATAGAAATTGCGCAGATCCTGCACATCCAGATGCATCTTTCAGCCCTTTCACAGCGCCCGGTTCCATCTCTACCCGATAAAATCGTTGGACAAAACCTTGCTGAGCGATCCGCGCAGCCGCGCCGATCCTCCCCTGCCCCGTTTACCTTGGCCCGGCGCCTGGGCTAGGTTCGCGACAAACATTCTTGCACAGGAACCGCGCCATGTCCTTCGATCTCGTTACCATCCCCTGCCTGTCGGATAATTATGCCTTTCTGCTGCGCGATCACGACAGTGATGAGGTGGCATTGATCGACGTGCCTGAGGCCGCCCCGATCGCCGCCGAACTCGAACGCCGCGGCTGGACGCTCGACCAGATCTGGCTGACCCATCACCACCCGGATCACATACAGGGCGTGGAGGAGCTTACCGCTGCCCACCCGGCACAGATTGTCGGCGCCAAGGCCGACGCGCATCGCTTGCCGCCGCTCGATCGCGAGGTGTCAGAAGGCGACAAGATCCACCTCGGCGGGCTTACCGCCCATGTGATCGAGGTCCCCGGCCATACGATCGGCCATATCGCCCTGCATGTGCCGGATGCCGATTGCGCCTTCACCGCCGACAGCCTGATGGCACTTGGCTGCGGCCGCCTGTTCGAAGGCAGCGCCGCACAGATGTGGGAATCGCTGCAAAAGCTGATGGCCCTGCCCGGAGAGACGGCAATCTGCTCGGGCCATGAATATACCGCGAACAATGCAAAATTCGCCCTCGCCATTGATCCGGAAAATCCCGCCCTTATATCTCGGGCACGGGAAATCGAATCCGCCCGCGCCGCGGGCCGCCCGACCGTTCCTTCGCAACTCTCAACCGAACTCGAAACCAATCCCTTCCTGCGCCCCGCCGATCCGGGCATCCGCGCGAACCTGGGGATGCCAGACGCCGAGGATACCGAGGTTTTCGCCGAGATCCGGGCCCGCAAGGACCGGTTCTGATCTGCCTGCAAGGGCGCGATACCCTTCGGTTTTTAGGGACGAAAAACTGTCCTATCCGCGGCAACCGCGCCGCATTGACGGGCAAAAAAGCTTGTTCACGACAAAATGTGACTGGGTTTTCAAAGAAAAGCCTTGAAGAGCGGCGATGATCAACCAAACTCTAATATTACGAGGCCATGGTCGGATCGGGGTCCTGATATCCCGCAGAACCTCTCCGACCCCGATCGAAAAGGAGCACGCCCGTGCCTTCATTCTCGAATACACTTGAGCAGGCAATCCACGCAGCTTTGGCGTTGGCCAATGCCCGCCGTCACGAATTCGCCACGCTGGAGCATCTGCTGCTGGCCCTGATCGACGAGCCCGATGCCGCGCAGGTGATGAAGGCCTGTTCCGTGGACGTTTCCGAATTGCGCGATACCCTGGTCGAATTCGTCGACGAGGACCTGAGCAATCTGGTTACCGATATCGACGGTTCCGAAGCCGTGCCGACCGCGGCCTTCCAGCGCGTGATCCAGCGCGCGGCGATTCATGTGCAATCGTCTGGGCGCACCGAGGTGACCGGTGCCAACGTGCTGGTCGCGATCTTCGCCGAACGGGAATCCAATGCGGCCTATTTCTTGCAGGAGCAGGACATGACCCGTTACGACGCGGTCAATTTCATCGCCCATGGCGTCGCCAAGGATCCGGCCTATGGCGAATCCCGGCCCGTGGCCGGCGCCCCGGAAGCCGAGGAGGAGCCTCAGGGCGTCACCGAGGGCGAAAAGAAGGAATCGGCACTCGCCAAATATTGTGTCGACCTCAACGCCAAATCGCGCGAGGGCGCGATCGACCCGCTCATCGGGCGCGACGACGAAGTCGAACGCTGCATCCAGGTGCTGTGCCGCCGCCGCAAGAACAACCCGCTGCTGGTGGGCGATCCGGGCGTCGGCAAGACCGCCATCGCCGAAGGGCTGGCCCGCAAGATCGTCGCGGGGGAAACTCCCGAGGTGCTGGAAAACACCACGATCTATTCCCTCGACATGGGCGCGCTGCTGGCCGGTACCCGCTATCGCGGCGACTTCGAGGAGCGTCTGAAGGCGGTGGTGACGGAGCTTGAAGAGCATAAGGACGCGGTGCTGTTCATCGACGAGATCCATACGGTGATCGGTGCGGGTGCCACCTCGGGCGGCGCGATGGATGCTTCCAACCTGCTGAAACCCGCGCTTCAGGGCGGCAAACTGCGCACCATGGGCTCCACCACCTACAAGGAGTTCCGCCAGCATTTCGAAAAGGACCGCGCGCTGAGCCGCCGGTTCCAGAAGATCGACATCAACGAGCCTTCGGTCGCGGACGCCACCAAGATTCTCAAGGGCCTCAAGCCCTATTTCGAGGAGCATCACAGCGTCAAGTACACCGCCGAAGCGATCAAGACCTCGGTTGAGCTGGCGCATCGCTACATCAACGACCGCAAACTGCCGGACTCGGCCATCGACGTGATCGACGAGGCCGGGGCCGCGCAGCATCTGATCGTTGCATCCAAGCGCCGCAAGACCATCGGCACCAAGGAGGTCGAGGCCGTAGTGGCCAAGATCGCCCGGATCCCGCCGAAAAACGTCTCCAAGGACGACGTGATCGTCCTCAAGGATCTCGAAGCCTCGCTCAAACGCGTGGTCTTCGGCCAGGACAAGGCGATCGAGGCCCTGTCAAGCGCGATCAAGCTGGCACGTGCCGGTCTGCGCGAACCCGAGAAGCCGATCGGCAACTACCTGTTTGCCGGGCCCACGGGCGTCGGCAAGACCGAGGTGGCCAAGCAGCTCGCCGATACGCTCGGCGTCGAGCTGCTGCGTTTCGACATGAGTGAGTATATGGAGAAACACGCGGTATCCCGGCTGATCGGGGCGCCTCCGGGTTATGTGGGGTTCGATCAGGGCGGCATGCTCACCGACGGTGTCGATCAGCATCCTCACTGCGTGCTGCTGCTCGACGAGATGGAGAAGGCGCATCCGGATGTCTACAACATCCTGCTGCAGGTGATGGATCACGGCCGTCTGACCGATCACAACGGTCGCACCGTGGATTTCCGCAATGTCGTGTTGATCATGACCTCCAACGCGGGCGCGGCGGAACAGGCGAAAGAGGCCATCGGCTTTGGCCGCGACCGGCGCACCGGCGAGGATACGGCAGCGATCGAGCGCACCTTCACGCCGGAGTTCCGCAACCGTCTCGATGCGGTGATCAGCTTCGCGCCGCTGCCCAAGGAGGTGATTCTGCGGGTGGTCGAGAAATTCGTGCTGCAGCTCGAAGCGCAGCTGATGGATCGCAACGTGACCATCGACCTCAGCAAGAAAGCCGCCGAATGGCTGGCCGACAAAGGCTATGACGACAAGATGGGCGCCCGCCCGCTCGGCCGGGTCATCCAGGAGCACATCAAGAAGCCACTGGCAGAGGAGCTTCTGTTCGGCAAGCTGGCCAAGGGCGGCGTCGTCAAGGTCGGCGTCAAGAAAGGCGAGCTCGATCTGATCATCGACGGCCTCGAAAGCCCACGTCTCTCGGGCAACAAGCCGCCGCTGCTCACCGCTGAATAAGCGATAGCAAAGCCGAAATTTTTTCACCCGCCGGGCCATCCCGGCGGGTTTTTTTATCCCCCTCATGATCAGATGGAGCACCAGGAAATTTGAAATTTCCCGTCCCGGAATTTTTCCAGAATTCCGTTGGTCGAGAGCCTTATTTCTCCGTCAGTTTCAATTCGATCCGCCGGTTCTGCGCCCGGGCTTCCTCGGAATCGCCCTCGGCCACCGGTTGATATTGCCCGAAGCCATTGGCCGCCAGTCGATCGGGCGGGATGCCGAGCGCGGAGGCCATGTATTTCACCACCGATAGCGCCCGCGCCTGACTCAACTCCCAATTGTCGGAGAAGGCGCCGCGCCCGGACAGCGGCACGTCATCGGTATGACCATCGACACGGATCACCCAATCGATCTCCGGCGGGATGTCATCGGCGATGCCGCCGAGGATTTCAGCCACCTTGGCGATCTCGGCGCGTCCTTCGGCGGAAAGCACAGCGCTACCCGGCGAAAACAGCACCTCCGAAGAGAAGACGAAACGGTCACCGGCGATGCGGACCCCCTCCTGCTGCCCGAGCAGATCGCGCAGCCGTCCGAAGAATTCCGACCGGTAGCGTTCGAGATCCCTGGCCTGCGTTTCCAGCCGCTTGCGCTCGGCAGCTTCCAGTTCAGCGCGACGGCGCTCCTCGGCCGCCACCCGCGCCAGCGCGGTGTTGAGATCGGCGCCCAGCGATTGCAGCTGGATGTCCTTCGCCGCATCGCGGGCCACCGCATCATCGAGCAGCGCCTGCAAACCGCCGAGCTGCTCACGCAGCGCCGCCACCTGCTGGTTCAGCAATTCGGTCTGGCGCTGTGCCTCGGCGCTGATCTCTTCCTCGCGGGATAATTCCTGCCGCGCCGCAGCCAGAAGCGCGGCGTTGCGCTCCGCCTCGCTCATGGTTTCGTCGACCGTCGTCTCGGCCGCGAGCTTCGCCGCCAGCGCTTCCGACAGCCGCGCACGCAGATCGGCGGCATTCTCGGCACCGCTCTGCGCGGTTTCGAGTTCCTGAAGCGCAGAGGCCAGCGTCGCGTCGAGCTCTGCCTCCGCGGCGCGGGCGGCAGCGAGCAGGGTCAGCGTGTCCTCGGCCTTCTTGCGCTGCGCTTCGAGCGCCAGGGTCATCGCGGTCAATTCGCTGTCGGATTCCCGCAACCGCGCGCGCAGCGCCTCCGCTGCTGCCGCCTCGGCCAGCCGCGCCGCCTCCTCATCGCTGAGCGCCTGCGCCTGTTCCTCGATTCGCGACCCGAGGTCAGCAATCTGCGACTCGTTCTCGGCATTGCGGCTTTTCAGATCGGCGACCAGCGCCTGCACCGCTTCGCGGCGCGCCGCGGCCAGCCGGGCCGCCTCGAGCTGCGCGTCGATCTCCCCCCGCGCCTGCGCCAGCGCCGTATTGAGCGCCTCCTGCTCGCTGAGCAGCGCGGCGCGCTCGCCTTCGAGCGTCTCGACCTCGCCAAGCGCGCGATCCCGCTGCCCGAGCAAAGCCGCGACCTGCGCTTCGAAAGAGGTGATCCGGGTTTCGGCCTCCGCCAGTTCCGCTGCCCTTTCGTCCCGTTCCCGCGCAAGCGCCGCAATGCGTGCCGCCTGTTCCTGCGCCTTGTCGCGCGCCTCGCTGAGGGAGGCATCGAGCGCGCCCATTCGCGCTTCCAGCCGGGAATTCTCACGTTCCTCCAGCCCCAATGCCTGGGCCAGCGCCGCCACCTCGCCCGCGAGATTATCTAGTTCGCTTTCCTGTCCGGAAATCCGCTCGGTCAGCACGAATTGCACGACCATGAAAATCGTCAGCACGAACATCAGCACCAGCAACAGCCCGGTCATCGCATCGACGAAGCCGGGCCAGATCGACCCCTGGAAACGCGTCCCGGTGCGGCGCGACAGGGCCATGTCTAGCGGTCCCCGCCGCCGGGGCTTTCTGGCTGGCGCAGCCGCCGCGCGGCGCCGGTCCAGGGGGTGGACATGACCTCGGTAAGTTCGGCCAGGTCCTTGCGCAGCTCGGCCATCGATTCCTGCCGCCCGGCGGAGATCTCTTCCAGGATGCGCAGCATCTGCACGTCGATCGAGCGCAGCCGCATCCGGCTTTCCGCATCGAGCCCGTCGCCTTCTTCATCCGCCCGCCGTTCGAGCACTGCGATCAGCCGGTCCTGCCCTTCGGCGAGCTTGGCCAGCGCGACGCCCGCGGGAGCGGATTCCTGCAGATGCCCGGTCATCTGCTCCACCGCCTCGGCCAGCCGTCCGATCTTGGCGTCCACCAGGCTGCGGCTGGAATCGGACTGGCGGAAAACATGTTGCAGGTTTTCCATCTGTTCAGCCATGTGATCGACCATCGCCGCCAGCATCGCCTGTTCGGCGGTACCTTCCTCGCCGGTGGTGAAACCCACACGGGTGATCGAGCTCAGCCAGTCCTCGAGCTCCTGATAAAAGCGATTCTGCCCATGCCCGGCAAAAAGTTCCAGCAGCCCGACAACCAGCGAACCCGCCAGCCCGAGCAGCGATGAGCCGAAAGCGACGCCCATGCCGCCAAGCTGCGCCTCCAGCCCGGTCATCAGCCGTCCGAAAACATCGACCCCGGCCTCGCCCTCGCTCGGCGCGAGCGAGCGGATCGTGTCGACCACCGCCGGCACGGTGGTGGCGAGCCCGTAGAACGTGCCGAGCAACCCGAGAAAGATCAGCATGTTGACGATATATCGGGTGATCTCGCGGGCCTCATCCACCCGCGAGGCGACGGAATCGAGGATCGAGCGGGACGAGGAAGCCGAGACCTGCATGCGCGCCCCGCGCGCCCGCAGCAGAGCCGCCAGCGGCGCCAGCAATTGCGGCGGCACGGCATCGGGATCCGGCGCTTCCGAAGCGAAATTCTCGATCCAGCGCACCGAACCTATCAACTGGAAGACCTGATAAAAACAGGCCAGCACCCCGATCACGAAGACGAAGATGATGAAACCATTGAGATAGGGATTGGCGATGAAGATCGGCATCACCCTCGGCAATGCCAGAAACACGCCGACGCCGGTCAGGCCGAGCACGATCAGCATTGATGCGATCTGTCGCACCGGTTGGGAGAATTGCGGTTTTGCCTGCCGGTCTGGCTGCGCCATGTGGCCTTGCTCCTGACCCTGTTACTCTGCCTTCCGGCAATCTACACCAAAACCCGCGACGAGTGCCAAGGGTTTAGGACATCAATGTTTTTACCCGATCATGCAGCCATTCGAGCGCCGGATCATGCAGATCCAGCTCCTGGATATGGCGCGCCGTGTTCAGCAGGTATTCCGCGTTCGGCCCTCGGTCCCCCACTGCGCGCGCGATGATCTGCGCCTGCTCTTCCAGCGGTAGCCCGCCGCAGTATTGCACGTGGTGCGGGTCGATAACATAGACAAGCGCCTCGACATCGCGATTGTCCCGCAGATGCACCACATGGGTCTTTTCCAGATAGGCCGAGGAAATCAGCTCGCGTTCGCGCAGATAGGCCAGCGTCACATCCTCGGCGCCATCGGCGACGCGCAGAGCCACCCCTTCGCAGGCGGTGGCGACATCTTCGTCCAGTGCCAGCACCAGCCCCGGATCTTCAACGCTGCCCCGGTGATGGATCGAGCGCATGCAAAAGGACCGTGCATAGCCCGGCAGGGTCGCGATCACGCTTTCCGCGACCTCGAAACCGGGATTCCACAGCAGGCTGCCATATCCGAATACCCACATTGCCATCGTGCTGGTCCTTTCCCCCTGCCTTGGGTAAACCGCATCTCGGGTATGAGTTAAAGGGGTTTTCCACAGATGCGCAGGTTCGTCTTGTTCGCCGCCATGCTCGCCGCGCTCTGGAGCGGCTGGTGGTGGCTTGTCGCCACAGGGACGGAACGTTTCCTTGATCAGGCCGCGCAAACCTCCGCCGGTGAGGGTTGGCAGCTCGATTTCGCCGGGTTCGAGATCGGCGGCTATCCCCTGCGGCTGGAGGGCGAACTTGCCCAACCGACACTCACCGCCCCGGCACGCGGGCTTTCCGTCGCGGCCGACCGGCTCGGGTTGTCGGCGCCGGCCTATTGGCCCGGCCATGTGAGCCTCGGCCTGCCGGAGACTCCGATCTCGCTGCAATCACCATCCGGCACCGCCCGGCTTGAACTCAGCGACGGGCATGGCGTGCTGCGCCTGCGTCCCGGCGCGGCACTGGAGCTGCAGCGGCTGCAGCTGATCGTCGCCGCCTGGCGGCTGGAAAACGATCTTGGCGAGCTGATTGCCGGTGACGTCCTGCGCGGGCTGGCCGAGCAGGATGCGCAGGACGCCGCGACCTATCACATCAGTATGGACGCCGGTGAGCTAACCCCCGGCGCCGCTCTGCGCGGCCTGCTCGACCTGCCCGCGGAATGGCCCGTGACGTTCGACGGATTCGCTGCCGAAATGCGCGCGACATTTGACCGGCCCTTCGACCGTCACGCGCGCGCCGACCGCCTGCCGCAACCACGCGCGCTCGATCTGGCGCGGCTCGAAGCGATCTGGGGCGCGCTGCGCCTATCGGCCGCGGGTCAACTGAGCATCGATGCCGAGGGTATCCCGACCGGCGCATTGCGCCTTGAAGTCGAGAACTGGCCGATGCTGCTCGACCTGGCGCAAGCCGCTGGACTGCTGCAACCGCGGATGCGCGGTCAGACGGAGATGATGTTCCGGGCGCTGGCCAATCTCGGCGGCGAGGCGGAGGCGCTCGACCTCACGTTGCACTTTGCCGATGGCGAAATGGCGCTCGGGCCGATCAGGCTCGGCCCGGCGCCGCGCTTGCTGCTGCGCTGATCAGCGGCAATAGCCGCCGAAACGGTAATTGGCCGTGTCGAAATGGAAATGATCGCGATGGAAACGGTCGGCATCCGGGCCCAGCACGGTGCCGAAAGGTCCGCAGGCGCCGCCATGCATACGGCGCAACGCCTTTGCCGAGGAGCGTTTCTTCCAGCCTTCAAGCACGGAGATCCGTGACCCATCGGCGAGGATGAAGCCGGAAATGTCGATCGCCTTGCCGCGCCCGTGTTCGGAGATCTTCGCCCCGGGCTGGTTGTTGCGGGTTCGGCAGGAATAATGGGCGGCGACCCTCAGCCCGCGCAGCCCGCCCCCCTTGCGCTTCAAGGCCGGTCTTGCGCTGGTCTCGACCCAGGACTTCAGCGCCCGCGCCGTATCGCAATCCATCACCGCGCCCTGGCTCAACGCAACCCCGGAAACCGCGCGCAGGCGAACCGCATGATCGATCCCGCAGCCATTGATCCGCCCCTCGACAAAGCCGACAGGCTCGCCGCGCAGTGCCGCGTCACCGCAAACCGGACCGCCGACGCGCAACGAGATATTGTCATCGCGTTCGGAGCGTGAACAGGAGGCCAGCAGCAGCGCCAGCAGGGTCAGGATCAATGCGCGGTTCATGGCTTGCGCGCTCCCCGGCCGAAATCAGGTGCATCCGTGTCCTGCCCGGCCTCGATAATGCCCCGGCGGATCGCCCGGGTGCGGGTGAAATAGGCGTGCAGATGATCGCCGTCGCCGGTGCGGATCGCCCGTTGCAGCGCGAAGAGCTCTTCGGTGAAACGACCGAGAATCTCTAACGTCGCGTCCTTGTTGGTCAGGAAGACATCGCGCCACATGGTCGGATCGCTGGCGGCAATACGGGTGAAATCCCGAAAACCGGCGGCGGAATATTTGATCACCTCGCTGTCGGTCACCCGGCGCAGATCATCGGCGACGCCGACCATCGTGTAAGCGATGAGATGCGGCGCATGGCTGGTCACCGCCAGCACCAGATCATGATGGTCGGCATCCATCTCCTCGACATTGGCACCGATCCCCTCCCAGAGACGACGCAGCCTTGCCACGGCTTCAGGGTCGGACCCTTCGGCGGGCACCAGCAGGCACCAGCGGTTGTCGAACAGCTCGGCAAAGCCGCTGCGGGGGCCGGAATGTTCGGTCCCGGCGAGCGGATGGCCCGGGATGAAATGCACGCCCTCCGGCAGATGCGGACCGACCTGCGCGATCACGTCGCCCTTGACCGAGCCGACATCGGTGACCGTCGCACCCGGTACCAGCAGCGGCGCGATCTGCTCCGCAACCGCGCCCATGGCGCCAACCGGCACGCAGAGCACCACCAGATCGGCGCCCTCGACCGCTTCGGTCAGGCTGTCACACACACGATCACACAGGCCGATCTCGCGCGCTGTCTCGCGGGTCTCGGCGCTGCGCGCAAAGCCGGTGACCTCGCCCGCCAGACCGTTGCGTTTCATTGCCCAATACATCGACGAGGCAATCAATCCGAGCCCGATCAGCGCCACCCTGTCATAGACCTGCGCCATCATGCGCCCCCGGTCTGGGGCTGATCCTGCGCCGCATTCTTGAACTGGCGCACCGCATGGACGACCCGGCGGCAGGCGCTTTCGTCGCCCACGGTGATGCGCAGGCAATGCGGCAGGTTGTATCCCGCGACACGGCGCACGATCAGCCCCTGTGTCTTAAGATACTCGTCACAGGCCTCGGCCTCCTCCCGGTCGGCGAAACGCGCGAGCACGAAATTGGCGCAGGAGACATCCGAGGGCACGCCGATCTCGGCCAGCGCATCGGCCAGCCAGCCGCGCCAACGGGCATTCTCGACCCGGCAATGCGCGGCGTAAGCGGTGTCGCGGATCGCCGCCTCGGCGGCAGCGAGCCCGGTATGGGTAAGGTTGAACGGGCCCCGGACCCGATTGAGCACGTCGATCACATGGCTCGGTCCATAGCCCCAGCCGACGCGCAGCCCGCCAAGCCCGTGCAGCTTGGAAAAGGTCCGGGTCATCACGACATTGTCGCGCGCCTCGACCAAGGCCGCCCCGCCGTCATAGCCCTCGACATATTCGGCATAGGCGCCATCAAGCACCAGCAGAGCCCGCGGCGGCAGGTTCTCGGCCAGCCGGGCGATCTCGCCACTGCCGATCATCGTGCCGGTCGGGTTGTTGGGATTGGCCACAAACACCAGCCGTGTCGCCTCAGTACAGGCGGCGAGGATCGCATCGACATCGGTGACGCGCTCGCGCTCGGGCACCTCCACCGGGGTCGCCCCGGCGGCAAGCGCCGAAATCCGGTACATGGCAAACCCGTGTTCGGTATGGATCACCTCGTCCCCCGGCCCGGCATAGGCCTGGCAGAGAAAAGCGATGATCTCGTCCGACCCGGCCCCGCAGATGATCCGCGCGGCCTCGAGCCCGAGCACGTCAGCGATCGCGCCGCGCAGGGCGGCATGATCCGAGGACGGGTAGCGATGCAGATCATACCCGGCACGGCGATAGGCCTCGAGCGCGGCGGGGCTCGGCCCTAGCGGGTTTTCGTTCGAGCTCAGCTTGACCACATTCTCCAGCCCGGCCACCGCTGCGGCGCCGCCCTGGTAGAGGTCGATCTGCATGATGCCGGGTTGCGGCTCGATCATCGTCATGTCTCGGTCTTCCCTTGGTGATCGGGGTGGTTCTATCGGTTGATCCTGCAAGCGACCAGCCTGAAACGGCAAAGGCCGCGGCGGTTTCCCGTCGCGGCCCCTGTGAGGTAGCTTGAAACTTGCGGCGAAGATCAGTTCTTCGCGTAGAATTCCACGACGAGGTTCGGTTCCATCATCACCGGATAGGGCACATCGCCCAGAGCCGGAGTGCGCACGAAGGTCGCAGTCATCTTGGAATGGTCGGCGTCGATGTAATCGGGCACGTCACGCTCGGCCAGCTGGGTCGCTTCCAGAAGGGCGACCATCTGTTTGGAACGGTCACGGACCTCGATCACGTCACCCTCTTTCACGCGGTAGGAAGGGATGTTCACCTTCTTGCCGTTAACCTTGACATGGCCGTGGTTCACGAACTGACGCGCCGCGAAAACGGTGGCGACGAACTTGGCGCGGTAGACGACGGCATCGAGGCGGCGCTCGAGCAGGCCGATCAGGTTTTCACCGGTATCGCCCTTGACGCGCTCGGCTTCGCCGTAGATGCGACGGAACTGCTTTTCGGTCAGGTCGCCGTAATAGCCCTTGAGCTTCTGCTTGGCGCGCAGCTGGATACCGAAATCGGAAATCTTGCCCTTGCGGCGCTGGCCGTGCTGGCCGGGGCCGTATTCGCGGCGGTTCACCGGGGATTTCGGACGGCCCCAGATGTTTTCGCCCATGCGGCGGTCGATCTTGTGCTTGGCAGCTGTGCGTTTGGTCACGGCTGTTCTCCTTCAAATAGGCCCTTGCGGGCGGGAAGGGCGTTGTCCTTTGGCTAGAGCCCGACAGGCATCCCCTCGCGGGGGCCACCAACACCAATGAAGCCGCGCTTATACGGGCCATCCCGCCAGAGTCAACGCCCCTTTGCCATGGCCGCCACCGGCGCGTGGCGGGGGCAGGTCACGAGATGGTCGTTGACCAGCCCGCAGGCTTCCATCCAGGCATAGGTGATCGTCGGCCCGCAGAACCGGAACCCGGCCTTCCTGAGATCCTTGGCTACCTGTTCGGAAAGCGCGGTGGCGGGCGGCACTTCCGCGAGACTCTGCCAGTTGTTCTGCAGCGGCACGCCCTCGACGTAGCGCCACATGAACGCGTCAAACCCTTCGCGCGCCTCGATCTCCTGCCAGGCGCGGGCATTGCCGATCGCCGCCTCGATCTTGCCGCGGTGGCGGATGATGCCGGGATCGCCGAGCAATCGCGTCACGTCCTCCTCTCCCCATTCGGCGATGACATGGGGATCGAACCCGTCGAAGGCGGCACGGAAATTCTCGCGTTTCTTCAGGATGGTGATCCAGCTCAGACCGGCCTGGAACCCGTCGAGAATCAGCTTCTCCCATAGCGCGCGGCTGTCGTATTCCGGAACGCCCCACTCCCGGTCGTGATAATCAATATAGATCTGCTCGGGCCCGGCCCAGCCGCATCTTTCCATGAAAATTCCCGTTCTGCCTGCAAGTTGACGAGGTTTCGCCATCGTTATCCGGCGCGATTAAATCTTCCTTATCCAATCGTGCGCAAGATCATCCGCAGGTCCCTGCCTTGCCATAGCCAAGAGTGTACCCTCGTGCTCAGCCGATACAAACGCCGTCTTGCCAACCTGCCGCCCGGCGCGGAAACGCCGCTGAACCACGCGCTGGCGCGGCGCGACCGCTCGACACTCGACATGGTGCGCGAGGCGATCGCCCACCGCCAGACCCTGCTCGCCTATCAGCCGGTGATGCGCGCCGACGATCCGCAAAAGGTCGCCTTCCATGAAGGGCTGATCCGGGTGCTCGATGCCAGCGGCAGGGTGATTCCCGCCCGCGATTTCATCTCCACCATCGAGAATTGCGAAACCGGGCGGGAGATCGACGTGCTGGCGTTGCGCAGCGGTCTCGCGGCGCTCCATGGCAATCGCGCGTTGCGACTGTCGATCAACATGTCGGCCCGTTCGATCGGCTACAAGGGCTGGATGACGATGCTCAACCGCTGGCTGCAGCGCGATTCGACCATCGGCGAGCGGCTGATCCTCGAAATCACCGAAAGCTCCGCGATGCTGGTGCCCGAGCTGGTGATCGACTTCATGGATCACCTGCAGCCGAAGGGGATCTGCTTCGCCCTGGACGATTTCGGATCCGGCCAGACGGCCATCCGTTATTTCAGGGATTTCTACTTCGATATCCTGAAAATTGACGGCCAATTCATCCGCGGCATCTCCGGCAATCCCGACAACCGGGTGGTGACCGCGGCTCTGATCTCCATCGCGCGGCATTTCGACATGCTGACGGTTGCCGAATCCGTGGAAAATGCCGCCGATGCCGCGCTCCTTTGCGAGATGGGAGTGGATTGCCTGCAGGGCTATCACTTCGCCGCGCCAACGACCCGGCCGACCTGGCTGCGCCGTGGGCCCCGGCGGGCAGCGGGGTGACCCAGGGTCCGCTACCGCCCGTCGTCAACGCGGCATCGCGGCGCAGGCGGGCCGAAATCGTTGCCGCGATGCAGCAGATGCGGTATGTCCCGACCAGAAGGCGGAGGAGTGGCAACGGGCGAAGGAGGGTCTGTTGCCGCAGGTTTCTTCCGTCAGGAAGGTAGAGGACAGACCATAAATGACCAACGTTGTAATCGCATCCGCAGCCCGTACCGCTGTCGGCAGCTTCGGCGGCTCTTTCGCCAATACGCCCGCTCATGATCTGGGCGCCACCGTACTCCGCGAGCTTGTCGCACGGGCCGGTGTCGACGCGTCGGAAGTGTCCGAGACCATCCTCGGTCAGGTGCTGACCGCCGCCCAGGGCCAGAACCCAGCCCGCCAGGCCCATATCAACGCCGGCTTCCCGCAGGAAAGCGCCGCCTGGGGCATCAATCAGGTCTGCGGCTCGGGCCTGCGCGCCGTGGCCCTCGCCGCCCAGCATATCCAGCTTGGCGACGCCAACATCGTCGCGGCCGGCGGTCAGGAGAACATGACCCTCAGCCCGCATGCGCAAAACCTTCGTGCAGGCCAGAAGATGGGCGATCTGCAGTTCATCGACACGATGATCCGCGACGGTCTCTGGGACGCGTTCAACGGCTATCACATGGGCCAGACCGCCGAGAATGTCGCCGAGAAATGGCAGATCAGCCGCGAGCAGCAGGACGAGTTCGCCGTCGCCTCGCAAAACAAGGCCGAAGCGGCGCAGAAGGCCGGGAAGTTCCAGGACGAGATCGTCGCCTATACGGTGAAGACCCGCAAGGGCGAGAACGTGGTGGATCAGGACGAATATATCCGCCACGGCGCCACCATGGAGGCGATGCAGAAACTGCGTCCCGCCTTCACCAAGGACGGCTCGGTCACCGCGGCCAATGCCTCGGGCCTCAATGACGGTGCGGCCGGCGCGCTGCTGATGAGCGCCGAAGAGGCAGAGAAGCGCGGCATCGAACCGCTTGCGCGGATCGCCTCCTATGCCACCGCCGGGCTCGATCCGTCGATCATGGGTGTCGGGCCGATCTACGCCTCGCGCAAGGCGCTGGAGAAAGCGGGCTGGAAGCCGGAGGATCTCGACCTCGTGGAGGCCAACGAAGCCTTCGCGGCACAGGCCTGCGCCGTTAACAAGGACATGGGCTGGGACCCCCAAATCGTCAACGTCAACGGCGGCGCCATCGCCATCGGCCACCCAATCGGCGCTTCCGGCGCGCGGATCCTCAACACGCTGTTGTTCGAGATGAAACGCCGCGATGCGAAAAAAGGACTTGCGACATTGTGTATCGGTGGCGGCATGGGTGTTGCCATGTGCCTCGAGCGCCCCTAAGAAGGATCGAGCGCGCAACATAGTTGCGCGCTCGCCCTGAATACCGCAAGAACGTTACCCCTGGGAGGAACTGAATGTCTCGTGTCGCACTTGTTACCGGAGGCAGCCGTGGCATCGGCGCCGCCATCTCGACCACATTGAAGGAAGCCGGATACACCGTCGCCGCCACCTATGCCGGCAATGACGAGGCCGCTTCGAAATTCACCGAAGAAACCGGCATCAAGACCTATAAGTGGAACGTCGCGGATTACGACGAGTCCAAGGCGGGGATCGAGAAGGTCGAAGCAGAGCTCGGCGCCATCGAAGTGGTCGTGGCCAACGCCGGGATCACCCGCGACGCGCCCTTCCACAAGATGACCCCGCAGCAGTGGAAAGACGTGATCGACACCAACCTCACCGGCGTGTTCAACACCATCCACCCGATCTGGCCCGGCATGCGCGAGCGCAAGTTCGGTCGTATCGTGGTGATCTCCTCGATCAACGGTCAGAAGGGCCAGTTCGCCCAGGTGAACTACGCTGCGACCAAGGCCGGCGATCTTGGCATCGTCAAATCCCTGGCCCAGGAAGGCGCCCGCGCAGGCATTACCGCCAACGCGATCTGCCCCGGTTACATCGCCACCGAGATGGTCATGGCCGTGCCGGAAAAGGTGCGCGACTCGATCATCGCGCAGATCCCCGCCGGTCGCCTCGGCGAGCCTGAGGAAATCGCCCGCGCGGTGAAATTCCTGGTGTCCGATGACGCCGGTTTCATCAACGGCTCGACGATCTCCGCCAACGGCGCGCAGTTCTTCGCCTGACACGCGCGGCATCTGAACCAAATGTGAAAAAACTCGGGGCCGGTCCGCAAGGATCGGCCCCGCTGCCCTTCTCCCCTGCCGGATCCCGCCTTTGCCCCGTTCACGCGCCACCGCCATCGGTTTCATCGCAGTCCTGCTCTGGGCCCTGCTCGCACTGTTCACCGTCGGCTCCGCGCCCACCCCGCCGCTGCTGCTCAACACCATCTGTTTTGCGATCGGGGGCGGCCTGGGGCTGATCTGGGCGGGCGCCACGGGGGCCCTCGGCGGGCTGTCGCGGGTGCATTGGCGCGTCTATCTTTTCGGCACCACCGGGCTTTTCGGCTATCACGCGCTTTATTTCTCGGCACTGCGCCTGGCACCACCTGCCGAGGCCGGGCTCATCGCCTATCTTTGGCCGCTGCTGATCGTGGTTTTCTCCGGCCACCTGCCTGGAGAGCGGCTGCACCGGGGTCATCTGCTCGGCGCCGGGTTCGGCCTTGCCGGGGCTGCGCTGATCATCAGCGGCGGCGGCACCGGATTCTCGCTTGCGCATCTCTCCGGCTATGCACTGGCGCTGCTTTGTGCGCTGACTTGGGCCAGCTATTCCGTCCTCTCGCGCCGCGTGGGACAGGCACCGACCGCCTCGGTGGCAATCTTCTGTCTGGCCAGCGCCGCGCTGTCACTGCCCCTGCACCTGATCTTCGAAGTCACGCAATTACCCGCCACCGCGCTCGGCTGGGCGTCGATTATCGGCCTTGGTCTCGGCCCGGTCGGGCTGGCTTTCTATGTCTGGGACATCGGGGTGAAACGCGGCGACATCCAGCTGCTCGGCACCAGCTCCTATGCGGCGCCGCTGCTCTCGACCCTTGTGCTGGTACTCGCGGGAGTAGCCGCCCCGAGCATGATGCTGCTCTGGGCGGCGCTGTTGATCACGGGCGGCGCCTTGCTAGCGGCACGCGCCAGCCTCTCTGTGACATAGGGAAATCATTCGGAAAGGCGCGAGATCTCCTCTTTCAGGCGCAGCTTTTCCTTTTTCATCGATGCAACTTCCAGATCATCGGTTCCGGGGGCGCGCTGAGCGCGTTCGACCGCCTCGCTCATCGCCTGATGCTTCCGTTTCAGAGCCTCGAGATGTGCGTTCAGAGCCATGTATTCCTCCTTGATCAATATCGCATCTGGAGTGGACCATATTCGCCGGTGCAAGTCACGCTGCGCCGCAGCGAGATTCAACCTTCGGTATTATTTTGCTGAGCGCTCAGAACGTCAGCGCCGCACCTTCGCGCAGGACCGCGCGAATGGCGGGGACAAAGCTGTCACCGTCATGCAGATGTCGCGCGCCTTCGTGCATCACAAGGCCCGCAAGGAGACGGAAAGCAGCCCGGCCGTTCTTGCGCGCACGCAGAATCACCCGTTCGGCCGGGCGGCCCTCCCGAGGGATCAGGGGCAGGACTTCAATGGAGCCGAGATCGGGCGGCAGGGCACGCAGCAGGTCCGGCAGGCGCTCGGCCCGATGGATGAAATGCATCTGCCCCTTCGGCGCCAGACGCTTTCCCGCGACCCGTACCCATTCCGCCAGCGGGGTCTGTTCACCATGCGCGGATTCCCGCGCCCGATGCTGCGAAGAAATCGAAGCGCCGCGGTCGAAATAGGGCGGGTTGGCCAGCACGTGATCGAACTGCCGCTGACGCACTTCAAGCGGCAGCGCGCTGAGATCCGCGGTCACCACTTCCAGCGCGGTGCCGCCATTGCGCCGGGCCAGCGCGGCGTGATCGGGCATCCGTTCGACCCCGGTAAGGCGGAGCCCCGGCACCCGCGCTCCGAGACATAATATCGCAGCGCCGACGCCGCAGCCCAG
The DNA here is from genome assembly GCF_042685005.1 of Sulfitobacter aestuarii. Taxonomy (NCBI): domain Bacteria; kingdom Pseudomonadati; phylum Pseudomonadota; class Alphaproteobacteria; order Rhodobacterales; family Roseobacteraceae; genus Sulfitobacter; species Sulfitobacter aestuarii. The sequence goes on from NZ_JBHUMP010000009.1 coordinate 58,750, forward strand.
CTCCAGCACCCGCTGCCCGGCGACGGCGGGCACGCTGGCGGCCAACAGGACCGGATCGACCCCGGCACGGTAGCCGCTGCGCGGTTGCCAGAGATGCAGCCTGCCGCCCAGAAACGCGTCCCGCGTCAGCGCGTCCTCGGAAAAACCGCTCAAAACCCCAGCGGGATGTCATTGTCCCGCAAGACCCGTTCGGCGGCGGCGTGATCGTCGGGATGGACCATCAACCGGCGCGGAAAAATTCCGATCCCGCCTTCGAGCACGCTCATGTTTACGTCCATCTCGAAGCAGTCTATATCCTCGCCCTGAAGAAGGGCGGTGGCAAAGGCGATGACGGTCAGGTCGGTGCTACGCAAAAGTTCCTTCATATCAGCGATGTAAGGGCAAGGGGCCGCATTGTCGAGCGCCAGGGTGGGATCATGTTGACGAAAAATGACGCAGACGCAAAACCGCATGACCGGCTGGCTTCCTATCTGGAGGCGGATCTAAAGGCGGTCGGCACGCTGATCCGCGAGCGGATGGCCTCGAAACATGCGCCGCGGATCCCCGAAGTCACCGCGCATCTCGTCGAGGCCGGCGGCAAGCGCCTGCGCCCGATGCTGACCCTCGCCTCGGCGCGGCTCTGTGGCTATGAGGGCCCCTATCACGTGCATCTCGCCGCGACGGTGGAGTTCATCCACACGGCGACGCTGCTGCATGACGATGTAGTCGATGAGAGCGCCCAGCGGCGCGGACGGCCGACCGCCAACCTGTTGTGGGATAACAAGTCTTCCGTGCTGGTCGGGGATTACCTCTTTGCCCGCAGCTTCCAGTTGATGACCGAGACCGGCTCGATCCGGGTGCTCGACATCCTCGCCAACGCCTCCGCCACGATCGCCGAAGGCGAAGTGCTGCAGCTCACCGCGGCGCAGAACCTGGCCACGGACGAGGACATCTACCTGCAGGTGGTGCGCGGCAAGACAGCGGCACTGTTCTCGGCCGCGACCGAGGTTGGCGGGGTGATCGCCGGGGTTGAGGATGCGACGGTCAAGGCGCTGTTCGATTATGGCGACGCGCTCGGGGTGGCCTTCCAGATCGTCGATGACCTCCTTGATTACCGCGGCGATGCCAAAGCCACCGGCAAGAATGTCGGTGACGATTTCCGCGAGCGCAAACTGACGCTGCCGGTGATCAAGGCGGTGGCCAGGGCGACGGACGAGGAGCATGCCTTCTGGCGCCGCACCATCGAGAAGGGCCGCCAGGAAGACGGCGATCTCGAACAGGCGCTGGCGCTGCTTCACAAACACGACACGCTGCGCGAGACCGAGACCGATGCGCGGGCCTGGGCGGAAAAGGCCAAGGTGGCGCTGACCGCCCTGCCCGAGCACGAGATCACCGACATGCTGCGCGACCTCGCCGATTACGTGGTCGCCCGGATCAACTGAGCAGCGGCGCCGACGCGACCCACCAGTCCGGATGGTCACGGGTAATCCGCGCTGCCGCCGCTTCGGCGGCATCGGCGCTTGCGAAAAGCCCGAAGCAGGTCGCGCCGGAGCCCGACATCCGCGCCAGAAGCGCATCTTCCAGAGCACCGAGGCAGGCGGCGATCTGCGGCACCAGCTTCAGGGCCGGAGCCTGCAGGTCATTGCGCTGGGTCGCGAGCCATTCAGCGACGTCGCGAGCTTGCGAAAAAATCGGGATTTGCCGCGCCATCGCCGGGTTCTGCTTGTTTTCGAGCGACTCGAAGACGGCAGGCGTCGTGACCGCGACGTGCGGATTGACCAGCACCAGCCAGCAAGGTGGCAGCGCGGGCAGCGCAATGAGCCTTTCCCCTACGCCGGACATGCGCTGCGGCCCGGTCTCCATGCAGACGGGGACATCCGCGCCGAGGCTGCTGACGTCCACGGGAAGGGGAACCGACCAGAGCTCCGCCAGCGCTTGCAGGGTGGCTGCCGCATCCGCGGAGCCGCCGCCGATGCCCGAGGCGGGGGGCAGATTCTTGGTCAGGTGGATTGTCGCGCCCCGCCCGGCACCGTCATCGAGAAATTCGGCCGCGCGCAGCACCAGATTGCGCGCATCGACAGGCACGCCATCGGCCAGCGGGCCGTTCACCTTGAGGCTCAGGGTCTCGGCCGCCGTGACCCGGATCCGATCGCCCACCCCGGCCCGCACCACCAGCGAATCCAGCAGGTGATAGCCATCCTGCCGCTGCCCGGTCACATGCAGGGTCAGGTTGATCTTGGCGAAACCCTGTCGCTCGATCCACCGCACCGGCGCGGCAGCGCTGTCAGCGTCGTTCATTTCTCGGCGGCAACCTTCAGCGGTGCAGCGCCCTCGGCCTGCAGCACCGCGTCGAGACCGACTTCGAGCTTGCGCCGGATACGCTTGGGATCGGCTTCGCCGTCATCCTCCGCCCCGCCGGTAAAGGACAGCGCCCGCCGCCACTGGAACTCGGCTTCCCGCTTGCGTCCGACAGCCCAATAGACGTCCCCGAGATGGTCATTGACCACCGGATCGACGGGCAGCAGTTCGACAGCCCTTTCCATATGCTTCTTGGCCTCGTCATAGCGCCCGAGCCGGTAGAGCACCCAGCCGAGCGAGTCGACGATATAGCCGCTGTCCGGGCTGGCGGCGACGGCGCGTTCGATCATGTCGAGCGCCTCGTCGAGGTTGCGCTGCTGCTCGACCAGCGAATAGCCGAGATAGTTCAACACCTGCGGCTGTTCGGGGTTGAGCGTCAGCGCCGCGCGGAAATCCTCTTCCGCCGCCTCTCCATTGCCGGACCGTTCATGGGCGATGCCGCGGGAATAGAAAAGCACCCATCGCGCCGGGTTCGCTTCGCTCGTGCGGTCGAGCGCACGGCCATAGGCGGCGATCGCGGCGTCATATTGCTCCTCGCTGCGCAAAACGTCGCCGAGGGTGGAATGAACCACCGCCAGATCGCCGTGACTGCGGCTCAGCTGTTCGAGCACTTCGATGGCCTGCACGATTTTGCCCGAGCGACGCAGCGCGTCGGCCCGGCCCAGTTCGGCCGCATGATAGGCCGGGTCGGAAGCCGGAACCGCCTTGTATTCCTCGATCGCCGGATCGTGTTGGCCGAGGTTTTCCAGCAGATCGGCGGTCAGCAGAAGCGCCTCGATGTGATCGGGCTTGAGATAGCGGGCGATGCGGGAATAGAGCAGCACGTAATAATCCCCGGCCGCCTCGCTCTTGAGCACGGCCCCGAAGGTGAAGAACACTTCGGCGATCCCCGCCGCGGCGTCGGGCACCAGGCTGAAGGTCACGCTCTCGCCGGTTTCCAGCGCCGTGGTCAGTTGTTCGAGCTCGGGGTCCGTGGCCTCGCCGAAACTTTTCTCGAGCAGGGTCAGCGCGGCTTGCGGGCGTTCCAGCTGGGCGAGGATCTGCGCATGGGCGATGGCGCCCCGCCGCGTCTGGCTGGCGGACCCGGCACCATCGGCGGAGAAGATCGCGTCGGCACCTTCGAAATCGCCGACCGAGGCCAGGGCAAGCGCCTTGTGATACATCACGAAACCCTGCATCCCGGCTTCCTTGCCGAGCGCGTCGAACTGCGCCAGGGCCGCCGTGACATCGCCCGCCCCCATGTGCGCCCAGGCCCGGACCAGCCCGTCAACCCAGGGGCCGAGATCGGAATGATCGGCGTCGCGCGCCAGCAGCGCTTCGAAGTCGCCCTGTTTCGCCAGCCCTGCGACTACCAGCAGCTGCGCCACCTGACTGCGCTGCCCGCCCCGTTCCATCGCCTTGGCCAGCGGCAACGCCTTGTCGACCTGCCCAAGCGAGAGGAAAGACAGCGCCGCGCTCTCCATCATCTCTGGATTGCCGGGATCGCGCATCAGGGCTTCGCTGTAATACCGCGCGGCGGCACTGAAATCGCTGTTCAGCGCAGCGTGTCGGCCCGCCAGATAGGGACCGGAGGCCGGTTCGGCCTCAAGCGTCAGGGCCAGGCCCAATGTCATGGCCAGCGCACTGGCCGAAATTCTCAAACTGCGCAACATCACCCTGCCCCTGCTGGTTCGCTGCAAGGCTATCAGACCTGCCTCTGAGCGCAATGGCGCAGGGGGCGGCAGCGCAGCGCCGGGAAGGGCTCGGCAGGACTTCGCGAAAAGGGCGGAGGGTCACCCCGCCCTTCCGGTCTGAGCAGGCCAGCGCCTACATGTTCGGGTAGTTCGGCCCGTCTCCGCCCTGCGGCGTGGTCCAGACGATGTTCTGCGCGGGATCCTTGATATCGCAGGTCTTGCAATGCACGCAGTTCTGGAAGTTGATCACGAAACGCGCCTCCTTGCCCGGCTCCTCGACGAATTCATAGACCCCGGCCGGGCAATAGCGTGCCGAGGGACCCGCATATTTCGGCAGGTTATAGGACACCGGGATGCTCGGATCCTTGAGCTTGAGATGTGCAGGCTGGCTTTCTTCGTGGTTGGTGAAGGAAAACGCCACGTTGGTCAGGCGGTCGAAGGACAGTTTCCCGTCGGGCTTGGGATAGTCAATCTTCTCATGCTTGCTCGCCTCTTCCGTCGCGTCGGCATCGGATTTCCCATGGCCGATGGTCCCGAGCAGCGAGAAGCCGAGCGTATTGGTCCACATGTCGAACCCGCCAAGCAGCAGCGACGCGGTAAGCCCGTATTTCGACCAGAGCGGCTTGACGTTACGCACCTTGCGCAGGTCTTCGCCAATCGCGCCCTCGCGGACTTCGGTCTCGTAATCATCCAGCTCATCGGCGCTGCGACCGGCCTTGATCGCCGCATGAGCCGCCTCGGCCGCCGCCTTGCCCGAAAGCATCGCATTGTGGTTGCCCTTGATGCGCGGGACGTTGACCATGCCGACCTCGCAGCCGAGCAGCGCCACGCCCGGCGCGACCATCTTGGGCATCGATTGCCAGCCGCCCTCGGTGATCGCCCGCGCGCCATAGGCGACGCGCTTGCCCCCCTCAAGCAGCTCGGCAACCATCGGGTGATGCTTGAAGCGCTGGAATTCCATGTAGGGGAAGACATGCGGGTTCTTGTAACCCAGATGCACCACGAATCCGACATAGACCTGATTGTTTTCGAGGTGATAGATGAAGGACCCGCCACCGGCATTCTTGTTCAACGGCCAGCCCATCGTGTGGGTCACCGTGCCCTCACGATGCTTGGCCGGGTCGATCTCCCAGATCTCCTTCATGCCGAGCCCGTATTTCTGCGGCTCCTTGCCCTCGTCGAGATTGTACTTGGCGATCACCTGCTTGCCGAGGCTGCCGCGCACTCCTTCGGAGAGGAACACGTATTTGCCGTGCAGCTCCATCCCGGGTTCGTAATTCGCGCCCTTGGTGCCGTCGGCCTCGATGCCGAACTCGCCCGCGACCACGCCCTTGACCTCGCCATTGTCGCCATAGACCAGCTCGGAACAGGCCATGCCGGGGAAGATCTCGACGCCAAGCTCTTCGGCCTGTTCGGCCATCCAGCGGCAGACGTTGCCCATCGAGACGATGTAATTGCCATGGTTGTGCATCAGCGGCGGCATCGGGAAGTTCGGAACGCGGATCTTGCCGGATTCGCCGAGCATGAAGAAATTGTCTTCCTTGACCTCGACCTTGACCGGCGCGCCCTTGTCCTTCCAGTCGGGGATCAGCGCATCGAGACCACAGGGATCGAGCACCGCGCCCGAAAGAATATGGGCGCCTACCTCGGAGCCTTTCTCGAGCACCACGACGTTGCATTCAGCGTCGAGCTGCTTGAGCCGGATCGCCGCCGATAGCCCCGCAGGACCAGCACCGACGATCACCACGTCATATTCCATCGCTTCGCGTTCAATCTCGGCCATCGCGGCATTTCCTCCCGGCAACAAAAACGTTTGGATTTGGCTAAACCACGCGCCAGACCATTGCAATCGCGACCCTAGGTTTATTGCGCAAAACCGGGCTCATCGGGTCAGATTCTTCCGCCGGGTTCCGCTCTGCGACACGGGCGCGGCCGGGCTTCGGGCGGGCAAGCGGCGATGGGAGCTGCGCGGCACCCCGTCAGGCAGGGCGCAGCGGAATGCGCGGGCTGTCGCTCAAATGTGCTGCCCTGCCCTCTTGCAATTGGCCGCCGCTTTGGGTCAGGTAATTGACAAGTGAAGATTGCAAACGGCCGCCCTCCGAAAACCCGGGGGGCGGCCCCATTACTTAGGCCGACGTCACATGGAAAAGATCCCCATGACCCGCCAGGGTCACACCGCCCTTGAATCCGAACTCAAGCATCTGAAATCGGTGGAGCGACCCGCGATCATCAAGGCGATCGCCGAGGCCCGCGAGCATGGCGATCTGTCGGAGAATGCCGAGTATCATTCGGCCAAGGAGAAACAATCCTTCATCGAGGGCCGCATCAAGGAGCTCGAAGGCGTGATCTCCCTTGCCGAGGTCATCGACCCTGCCAAGCTCTCCGGCGCGATCAAGTTCGGCGCGCAGGTGACACTGGTGGACGAGGATACCGACGAAGAGAAAACCTATCAGATCGTCGGAGAATACGAAGCCGATATCGAGAACGGTCGGCTCAACATCAAATCGCCCATTGCCCGTGCCCTGATCGGCAAGGAAGAGGGCGATTCGGTCGAGGTACGCACACCGGGAGGTGAGAAATCCTATGAGGTCGTCAAAATCGTCTATGCCTGAGCGGGCGTCCTGACATGTCCGACAGCGAGGAGACGCCGCATCGCGTCGAACGGCCGCGCGATTCCGGCGGCCCGACGCCGCTCGGTATCTATAACCGGCCAAAGACCGAGCTCCTGACGGAGATCGAGCTGATCGCCATCGCCCTCAGCGCGGTCTGGCTGCTCGGGGTCGGTGCCTTCTACTTGTTCGCCAGGGAGGCCAATCCGGCCGCGGTGGAGGCCGGGGGGACGCTGCGCCTTGTGATGGTGCTGCTTGCCGTCTTCATGCCGCTGGCGCTGATCTGGGTCGCGGCGGTGGCGGTGCGCGCCAGCCGGGTGATGCGCGAGGAAAGCGATCGTCTGCAGGCGGCGATAGACGCGATCCGCCATGCCTATATCGCCCAGCAGCAGGGTCACAACCGTCGCGGCGACGCTGCCGCTTCGCGCAGACAGGCCGATAGATCCGCCACGAGCCCGGTCGAAGCCACGCCGCCGATGCCGCAGCCGGTCGCCACCGATCCGCGGCGCGACCCCGCATCGGACGCGCGCCCGGCCGAAGAACAGCCGGCGCTGGCGCTCGGCACCCAGGCCGGCGACATGACGCCGCCGCTCTCCAAGGAGGATTTCATCCGCGCGATGAACTTTCCCGAGACTGCCGAGGACAAGGAAGGCTTCGCTGCGCTGCGCCGGGCGCTCAAGGATCGCGGTGCCGCGCATCTGATCCAGGCAGCGCAGGATGTGCTGACCCTGCTCAGCCAGGATGGCATCTACATGGACGATCTTAACCCCGACCGGGCACGCCCCGAGGTCTGGCGCCAGTTCGCCGAAGGCGCCCGCGGCCGCACGATCGCGCCGCTTGGCGGCATCCACGACAAGGCCGCGCTCGCCATGTGCAACGGGCGGATGAAGCAGGACCCGATCTTCCGCGATGCGGCGCATCATTTCCTGCGGCGGTTCGACCGTATCTTCGCGGAATTCGAGAAAGAGGCGAGCGACAGCGAGATCTCCAATCTTTCCGATACCCGTACCGCGCGCGCCTTCATGCTGCTTGGGCGCTGCGCGGGCACGTTCGACTGACGCCGCGCCGCCCACGTGGCATCAGAGCCCGAAACTGTCATAGGGAATGTAGCGCACCGGATCGCCCGGCGCGATCTCCAGGGCAGCTTCGGGCAGTTCCACCAATCCTTCCGCCCAGCTCAGCCCGCTGATCCGGCCCGAGCCTTCGGAGGCGAAGACCTCGGCCCTGCCGTCGCGGATCCGGGCGCGCAGATATTCGCGCCGCCCCGCCTTCTTGCGCTTGGCGAAGCCGGCGGGCACCTCGAACCCCTGCGGCTCACGCCAGCCTTCCCCGGCCAGCAGCGCCATGGCCGGGCGCGCGAAGACCAGCGTGCAGACCAGCGCCGCCACCGGATTGCCCGGCAGGCCGAAGACCGGGACGCCGTTCCAGACCCCGAGCGCCAGCGGCCGCCCCGGCTTAACCGCGATGCGCCAGAGTGCCAGTGCTCCGGCTTCTTCGAGCAGGGCAGAGACGTGATCCTCGTCCCCGGCAGAAGCACCGCCGCTGGTCAGGATCACATCGGCATCCTGCGCCGCGCAGTCGAGACGGTCCCGCAGCGCGGCGCGGTCATCCGCGGCACGGCCGAGATCGACCGGCTCATAGCCGAACCGCCGCGCCAGTCCGAGCAGCATCGGACGGTTGGCGTCATAGATCTGACCGCTTCCCGCATCTTCGCCGCTCTCGACCAGCTCATCGCCGGTGGACAGCACCCCGACCCGCAGGCGCCGCCGCACCGGCAGCTCCGCCAACCCGGTGGCCGCCAACAGCGCCAGTTCCGGCGGGCGGATGCGTGCCCCGGCCCGCAGCACCGGTTCCCCCGCCTGCACGTCTTCCCCGGCGCGCCGCGTGTTCGCTCCCTGTCGCACGGGGCCGGAAAAGCGGATCTGCCCCGGCTCGCGCAGCACGTCTTCCTGCAACACAACGGTATCGACGCCCTCGGGCAGCGCCGCGCCGGTCAGCACCCGGATCGCATGGCCTTGCCGCAGCTCCACCGGCGCATCCCCGGCAGCGGCGCGCCCTTCCATCAATGGCAAAGCATGGGTCCCGGCTTCGCGCCCCCCGGCGAAACCATAGCCATCGACCGCGGTATTGGGCAGCGGTGGGTTGGCGCGTAGCGCATCCACATCTGCCGCCGCAATCCGCCCAAGCGCCTCGGAGAGGGGCAATGTCTCGCGACCGGTCAGGGGGTGGAGACGCTCCTTGAGCACCGCCAGCGCCTCCTCCACCGGGGTCCAATGGACGCCCGGCGGCAGGGCAAAACAATCGTTGCGCAGCGGCGGCGGCGCTTCGGCGGTCAGGTCGGCCTCATGGCCGAGACCGAAGATCCATCCTTCCTCGGGAGCGTTCACATCGAGAATATCGGCCAGCGTCGCGGCGGGCAGGGCCGCGATCTGACGGGCCGCTTCGCTGACTTGCCAGGCGTCCTTGACCTGCCCCGCCGGGGCCGGACCGACGGTGAGCGAGGGCCAGACCTCGACAAAGGCAATCGGTGCGTCAAGCCGCTCGAAGGGCCAGACCCTGACCGTAAAAGCGCGGCGCAGCCGTGCCAGCACCGGCAGCCCCATGAACACCTGCGAACCGACCGCCCCGGCCCCGGCCATCTGCCAGCAGGTAAAGGCCCCGTTCGCGCGATGCTCACAGGCGCGTTTGTCCGCAAAGGGGTTATGATACCCCTCCTTGCGGCGCGGCAGCCCGTCGATGTCCCGCGCCAGACCATTGCCCCAGAACGGCCCGTTGCCGCCCAGCTGACGGTTGATCTCGCCCGCCAGATCGAAACGGTTATTGGCTTCCGGCGCATCCTCGATCCGCGCGCCGAACCAGTCCCAGAGCGCCAGAGGGTCTTCGCAGCCGGTGAGAGCGCCGCAAAAGCCCTTCGGATAGCCGAAGGGAAAGTCGAAACCGGCCAGCAGCCGGCGCTCCGCCGCCAGCTCACTTGCGAAAAAATCCGACAGCCAGCGCTCGGCTTCCTGACGGTTGCACAGATAGACCGGCGGCTCCGCCGCGCCGCCCCGGTTGACCCCGGCCCAGATCGCATCAGCCTTGGGGCTGGCGCCGCGGTCCTTGCCGCCGGACCAATCGACAATCAGGATCGTGTCAAAGCGGCTCACAACCCGACCTCCGCAAGAATGAAACCGGCGATGGCGGCGGTGTCGTTGAGATCAAACACCGGGCGATCAAGCGTCAGGGCCACATCGCTCGCCACCGCCCGCACGCTTGGATCATCCGGCGCGATCAGCGGATTGCCGGTCTCGGCGCGATGCGCTTCCACTTTCGGATGCTGGTCGCGTTTGTAGCCTTCGATCAGCACCAGATCGACAGGGCTCAGCCGGGTCAGCAGGTCCTCCAGCGTCGGCTCTTCCTCGCCCTGCAGCTCGTGCATCAATGCGAACCGATTGCGCGACGCCAAAAGCACTTCGCGCGCCCCGGCGACGCGGTGACGGTGGCTGTCCTTGCCGGGGTGATCGACATCGAAACTGTGATGCGCGTGCTTGACGGTGGAGACCGAAAAACCGCGCCCGGTGATCTCGCTGACCAACCGCTCCATCAACCCGGTCTTGCCCGCGTTCTTCCAGCCGACGACGCCATAGAGCCTCACAGCATCGCCTCCGCGCGGTCCAAATCTTCGGGCGTGTTGACGTTGAAAAAGGCGTCCGCCTCGGCGAACAGCGCCTGCTGCGCGCCATGCCGGTCGGTCCATTGCACGACCTTGCGCAGACCGCCCTGCAACGCATCGCGAAGGTCCTCACGCAATGCCACCGGCCAGAGACCGAAAGTCGGATGCCGCGAGATGCCGCGCTCCGGGTCCGGCGTCGCGGCCAGCGCCAATGGGTGGTCCATACCTTCTGCCGCCAGCAACAATTGCGGCACCAGATCGCAAGGGAAAAACGGCGTGTCGGCGGCGACGGTCACGATGCTCTCGCCGCCCTGTGCCGCCGCCCAGTCGAGCCCGGCGAGCACGCCGGCCAGCGGTCCGACGAAACCCTCGATGGAATCGCCCAGCACCGGCAGGCCGAGCCCGCCAAAACGCGCCGGATCGCCATTGGCATTGAGCGCGAGCCCCGCGACCTGCGGTTCGATCCGTGCGATCACGTGGCTGAGCAGCGTGCCCTGCCCGAGTGCCAGCAAGCCCTTGTCACCGCCACCCATACGCCGTGCCTGACCGCCGGCCAGAATCACCCCCAAAGGCTGTTTCATTTCGCCCCCTTGTGCCCGGCGCGGCGCGGTTCATCGGCGATCTGGCTCGGGTCGGCATCGCGGATCAGCCGTTTCTCTCCGCTGAGGCAGACGAAACGCTGTCCGCGCATCCGCCCGATCAGCGTGAGCCCGACCTGCTGGGCGATCTCCACCCCCCAGGCGGTGAAACCGGAGCGCGACGCCAGCACCGGAATGCCCATCATCGCGGTCTTGATCACCATTTCCGAGGTCAGCCGCCCGGTGGTGTAGAGTATCTTGTCCCCCGGCCCGACCTTCTCGGAAAGCATCCAGCCGGCGATCTTGTCGACCGCATTGTGGCGTCCGACATCTTCCATATAGACAAGCGGACGATCCTGATGGCACAGCACCGTGCCATGGATCGCCCCGGCTTCGAGATAGAGGCTCGGGGTGCGATTGATCTGCGCGCTGAGCGCATAGAGCCAAGAGCTGCGCAATTGCGTATCCGGCAGGCGCACGTTCTCGAGCCCCTCCATCATATCGCCGAAGACCGTGCCGACGGCGCAGCCGCTGGTCCGGGTCTTCTTCTTCAGCTTGTCCTCGTAATCCGTGGCCCGTTCGGTGCGCACCACGACGGTTTCGAGTTCCTCGTCATAATCGACGCGGGTAATCGCCTCGCCATCGCGCAGCATCCCCTGATTGCGCAGGAAGCCGAGTGCCAGGTATTCCGGGTAATCGCCGATGGTCATCGCCGTGACGATCTCCTGCGCGTTGAGGAAAATCGTCAGCGGGCGTTCCTCGACCACGCGGATCGTCGTTAGCGCGCCGGTGTGGTCCACCCCTTCGACAGCACGGGTCAGCCGCGGCGCCTTCGGATCCGGGGCGATCAGATAATCGGAAACGTCGGGTTCTCGGGACAATTGCATCCTCCTTGGCCAGCCGCTAAGCGTCAGGGGCAATCTAGGGGCAACGCATGGCCATCACCACCACCAAATCCGCCTATTTCAAAGGCGTAGCCGACGCGCTCCCTTTCGTGCTGGTGATCATGCCTTTTGCGGCGCTGTTCGGCATCCTGGCGAACGAAGCCGGGCTCAGCGTGATCGAGACGCTGGCGTTTTCGGTCATGGTGATCGCCGGGGCGGCGCAATTCACCGCGCTGCAGCTGATGCAGGAACATGCGCCGACGCTCATCGTGCTCGCTTCGGCGCTGGCGGTAAACCTGCGCATGGCGATGTATTCGGCGTCCCTCACCCCCTATATCGGCGCGGCACCGCTGTGGCAGCGGGCGCTGGCCGCTTATCTGACCGTCGATCAGGCCTATATCTGCGCCATCGCGCAATATGAGAAGGCGCCGCAGATGAGCGTGCCGCAGCGCATGGCCTATTTCTTCGGCGCGGCCACGCCGGTGGCGCCATTGTGGTACGGGTTCACCCTGATCGGGGCGCTGCTCGGCACCAAGGTGCCGGAAAGCTGGGCGCTTGATTTCGCGCTGCCGATCACCTTTCTGGCCATGATCGCGCCGATGTTCCGCACACTTGCCCATGTGGTCGCGGCCCTGGTCGCGGTACTGGTCAGCCTGCTGGCGGTCTCGGTGCCCTATTCGCTCGGGCTGATCCTTGCGGGGATCGCCGGGATGGTGGCCGGGGCGCAGACCGAGCTCTGGCTCGAACGGTGGCGCGAGGCGAAGGCATGAGCGGCACTGTGGAAATCTGGATCGTGATCATCGGGCTCGGGCTCGGCAGTTTCGCGCTGCGCTTCGTCTTTACCGGATTGATCGGCGAACGTGCGATGACCCCCGGCCTGCTGCGGCATCTGCGCTATACGGCGGTGGCGATCCTGCCTGCCCTGGTGGCGCCCCAGGTGTTCTGGCCCGCCGCGACCGACGGCGCACCCGACCCCGCGAGAATGGCCGCCGCCGCGGTGACCCTGCTGGTCGGGCTCACCAGCAAGAACGTTTTCGCCGCCATCCTCTCGGGCGCCGCAACCCTCTACGCATGGTTGTATCTACTCGGCTAAAGCCGAGTATCTCATAACCAGCGGGCGCGCCCTCTCAAGGGCACCTCCCAACCATCCGGCACGCGCTCTGAAGAGCACCTCTAGATCCGCCACCGTGCGCCCCCTCCCGCGCACCTCCAAGACACGCGCGCACGCCTTCACCGGCGCATCCCTGAAGCAACGCGAAATCCCTCACCGGATTATCCCAAAATCTATCCGTCGAACGCCCCGAACCCGCCCCGCGATCAGGGCTGCAATTGTGCCGCCTGTACCGCGTCGATCACGTCGCCCGCGTCATCTTCGTAATACCGCGTGGTGCTGACCCCCGGCAGGGTCTCGAACTGCGCCATCAGCTTGGTCGGATAGAAGGTCGAGTGGATCTGCCCGAAACCGGGGATGCTGGAAAGCAGCGCCGTGGTCGATTTCGTGCAATAGGCGCCGGGCACCGCGCCATTGGCCATGACCAACTGCAAGGCCCTCTCGGCCTGGGCGGGGGTTACTTCGATATTCTGGCTGACCACGTGGTAGCTTGCCCGGGCATGGGCCGATTTATAGGTCTGCAGCCATGTCGGCGTGATCCCGTAGAGCACATCGCCGCGTTCGACCACGCGTGGGTCGCGAAACGAACCGGCCGGGTCGAAGATCACCTGTTGTGATGCGTTGACCAGCAGCGCGCTATGTCCGCCGCTGCCGGTCCGGTTGTTGACCATCGTAAAGAGCGTGAGGCTTGGCGGGCCGGGCGCCCGATAGGCGGCGGCCGCCACCGCTTCGGGCGGGCTGTCCTTGCCATTGTCCGCGGCACAACCGGCGAGCGTGCCGACACAGGCCAGAACGAGAAATAAACGCTTCACTGGTTACTCCGTCACGAGGACGAGGGGCGCGGATCTCAGCCGATGAAGATCGCCATCAGAACCAGCAGGACGATCAGGAAGATCACCGTGCGGGTGACAAAGGTCATGAAACCTTCGAAGGTCTTTTCCTGGGTGCTGGAATCCATGGTGCCATGTTCGTGTTCGGCCATCGTTGCGGTCCTCGTGAATTGATTTAGCGGCTGATTAGCCTATTCGCACATCCGTGTCACGCCATCAACGCGGCACTTTGACCGGCAAGGCGCGATTGGCCAAATGGTTTCAGGATGCGGCGGCATTGGCCTTTTCGAGGTCTTCCACCAGCCGGAAGCCGATGCGGTTGGGCTTCTCGTCCTTGATCTCCTTGGGCAACGCACGCAGCACCACGTTGAGCTGGCTGACATGCTGCACAAGCTGGGTGCGCCCGCCGGTCGGATCGGCGCCGTAGAAGGTCACGATATCGGGATCGAAATAGCCCATCCCCTCGATCCGCAGCACGCCGGTACCGGCCCCTGAGCCGGTAAAACCCATCGCCACCTCATGCTCGTTGTCGAGCTGCTCCTCGAAATTTTTCAGATAGAGCACCACCCGCTCATAGGCCCATTGCGCCGGGGATTTCTTGCTTACCGGGGTGTCGCTGACGCATTTCGGGACTTCCCGGTCCTGCGCCCTGGTCCGTTCGGGGTCGGTGTGGGCCTCGTAAAGCCGCGGCAGGGCGTCCGCCTCATAGGCCTCGGCCGCCGTTCTGATCTCGTCGCTCATCCCTCACCTCTTGCGTTGATAGACCCAGGCGCCATCCTCACGCATGTGTCGCGTGGCCAGGCCGCTCTGGTAAAGGTGGCTCAAATGCGCGACCGCTTCAACCAGCGCGAGACCGTATTCCGCCTCGCCGATCTCGCGTTTGAACAACGGGGCGAAACATTCCGCCGCCGCATGAGGGGTCTCTATAAAGGACAGCAGCCGTTTCAGCGCGCCGTGGTGATTGTCGATCAGCTGGCGCATCCGCGTCGGCAGGCCGGTGAAGGGCAGTTTGTGCCCGCCGAGCACCAGATGATCCTCGCGCGCCAGCGGCGCCAGCCGTTCGCAGGCCTCCAGCCATTCGCCGATCGGGTCGGCCATAGGTTCGGTCGGATAGACGCCGACATTCGGGCTGATCGAGGGCAGGATCTGATCGCCCGCGATCACGAGGTTGTCGTCACGGCTCCAGAAGGTCGCGTGTTCAGGCGCGTGGCCGTTGCCGATATGCACGTCCCAGGTCCGGCCGCCCATTTTGACGCTGCTGCCCTGCTTGATCCGCGTATAGCCCAGCGGCAGCGGCGCCACGACATCGGAGAAATTGAACGGCCGCTCGCGGCTGCGCTTTTCATATATCTCACTGCGCATCCCGGACTTGCGATAGAAGGACAGCGATTCCGCTGCCGGAACCTCCTGCTCATCCAGCGTCAGCATCCGCGCGGTCAGCCAGGCGGTGCGTGTGGTGACCAGCTCGGCACCGAACTCGCTTTGAAACCAGCCCGCAAGCCCGATGTGATCGGGGTGGTGATGGGTCACGACCACCCGGCGCACCGGCTTGCCGCCGAGCGGCCCGGCCATGATCTCCCGCCAGATTGCCTTGGTCTTCTTCGAGGCGAACCCGGTGTCGATGATGCTCCAGTGATCGCCCTCATCAAGCGCATAGACATTGACGTGATCGAGCTTCATCGGCAGCGGCAGCCGCAGCCAGAGCACCCCCGGCGCCACCTCGATGCCGGCACCATGTTCCGGCGGTTCATCCCAGGGATAGCGCAGCCCCTCGGGGGCACGGGTCTTCGTCACGTTGTTCATCAGGCGGCCAATTCTTCTGCACTCATCGCGAACAACTCTGTCTCACCTGCCTGGGCATGGGTCAACAGCCCGACATGTTCGGGCAGCAGACGCTGGATGTAGAACCGCGCCAGTTTCTCACGTGCCCCGCCCCGGTCGGCCATCGCCGCCTTCAGATGCAGATGCCCGCCCAGCACCCGCGCAAAGCCGCGCAGATAGGGCACGGCGCCGGCAAAACGGGTGTTCAGATTGTCCTGCGACACCAGCCATTCCGTCGCCTCGCGCAGCGTCTCGCTGGCCTGCCAGACCGCATCGGCCATGTTGGGGAAAACCTCCCGCGCGGCCTCGGCATCGGCCTCGATCTCGTCGAGCAGCCGCGACGCTGCCTCGCCGCCATCCATCATCTTGCGCGCCACGAGGTCCATCGCCTGGATACCGTTGGTGCCTTCATAGATCGCCGTGACCCGGACATCGCGGCTGAATTGCGCGGCGCCGGTTTCTTCGATGAACCCCATGCCGCCATGCACCTGCACGCCCATCTCTGCCACCGCAATGCCGGTATCGGTGCCGAAAGCCTTGGTGATCGGGGTCAGGAAGGCCGCCCGCGCAGCCCAATCCGCGCCGCCGGTGGCGCGTGCCATGTCACTGGCGAAGGCACAGCTCAGGGCAATCGCCCGCGCCGCAAAAACATCTGCCTTCATGCTCAGCAACATGCGCCGCACATCGGCGTGATCGACGATCGTGCCGGTGCCGCCCTCGCCCGTGCGTCCCTGCTTGCGCTCCAGCGCATAGGCCAGCGCATGCTGATAGGCGCCCTCGGCCGCGCCGATCCCCTGCCCACCCACGCCGAGCCGCGCATTGTTCATCATGGTAAACATTGCCGCCATACCGCCCTGTTCCGCGCCGATCAGCCAGCCGACGGCGTCGTCATATTGCATCACCGCGGTCGGCGATCCGTGCAGCCCCATCTTGTGCTCGAGACTGACCACGCTCACGCCATTGCGCTTGCCAGGGTTGCCCTCGGAATCGGGAACGAACTTCGGGACTAAGAACAGGCTGATCCCCTTGGTTCCGGCAGGCGCACCGGGAAGCCGCGCCAGCACCAGATGGCAGACATTCTCGGCCAGATCATTGTCGCCCCAGCTGATATAGATCTTCTGGCCCGAGACCGCATAAGTTCCGTCGCCCCTCTCCTCCGCCTTGCAGGACAGCGCGCCGACATCCGACCCCGCCTGCGGTTCGGTCAGGTTCATCGTGCCGGTCCATTCGCCGCTGATCAGCTTGGGCAGGTAAAGCGCCTTGACCGCATCCGAGGCGTGATGCTCCAGCGCCTCGATCTGGCCCTGACTCATCAACGGCGCAAGTTGCAGCGACAGGCAGGCGCCCGCCATCATCTCGTTGACCGCCGAGGTCAGCGTCATGGGCAGCCCCATGCCGCCATATTCGGGATCCGCCGACATGCCGATCCAACCGCCCTCTGCAATCGCCTTGAACCCTTCGGCGAAACCGGGCGAGGTGCGTACCACGCCATTCTCCAACTTCGCCGGATGCAGATCGCCATTGCGCTGGAGCGGTGCGAGCACCGTATCGCAGAGCTTGCCCGCCTCGCCGAGGATCGCCCGCGTCACATCATCGGTCGCCTCCGCAAAGCGTTCGGTCTGGCGCAGCGCCTCGAAATCCACCACGTGATCGAACAGAAAATTGAAATCTTCCACGGCGGCGCGGTATGGCATGGGTCTTCTCCTGAGAAAGGGCCGCTCTTGGCAAGCCCGACGTCACCCTGATATGGGCAGAGGGGATCTGTGCAACAGCATGAAACGCCACGTTCTTACCCGCAACCCAAAACGCGGCGTCACGAGAGAACCGATGAGCCAAGCGACCAAAATCCTCCGCCCCGACGCTCCCGGCCTCGCCGAGGCCGCCGCCCTGCTGCGCGCCGGGCGGCTCGTCGCCTTCCCGACCGAAACCGTCTACGGGCTCGGCGCCGATGCGCGCAATGGTCAGGCGGTGGCGGGGATCTATGCCGCCAAGGGAAGGCCGAGCTTCAATCCGCTGATCGTCCATCTCGCCGATCCGGAAGAAGCGCGCCGCTATGTACGCTGGAACGATGCAGCCGAGATCCTCGCCTCCGCCTTCTGGCCCGGCCCGCTGACGCTGGTGCTGCCGCTGCGCGCGGGGCACGGCCTCTCCTCGCTCGTGACTGCCGGGCTCGACAGCCTGGCGCTGCGGGTACCGGAACACGAGAATGCACGGCGTCTTCTGAAGGCTTTCGATGGCCCGCTCGCCGCGCCCTCGGCCAATCCGTCAGGCCGGATCAGCGCCACCAGCGCCGCCCATGTGCTTACCGGTCTTGATGGGAAGATCGCCGCGATACTCGATGACGGCCCCTGCACGGTCGGGCTGGAGAGCACCATCATTGGCCTCACCGGGTCACGACCGAGCCTGCTGCGCGCCGGCGGTCTGCCGCCCGAGGCCCTCGAAGCCGCCCTCGGCGCGGCACCGGACGTGGTCAGCGGCGCCGAAATCATTGCCCCCGGCCAGCTGCAATCCCATTACGCCCCCGCAGCCGCGGTGCGCCTTGACGCGCAGGTCGCGCGCAAGGGCGAAGCGCTGCTCGGATTTGGTCATATGGACTGCACCCTCAACCTCTCACCCGGCGGCGATCTGACCGAGGCTGCCGCCAACCTGTTTGAATATCTGCATCGGCTCGATGCGCTGCAAAAGCCGATTGCGGTCGCACCGATCCCCGATCATGGCCTGGGCCGCGCGATCAACGACCGTCTGCGCCGCGCCGCCGCGCCGCGCTGAGCCGTTCAGGCCCGCCCGGCCGAAGACGACAGCCCGAGCGGATCGATCCCGATCGAATTCAACGCCGCCCCCCATTTCTTGGCATCGGGCTGATCGAAGACCAACGCCATACCGGCATCGCAGGTCAGCCAGCCATTCTGCGCAATCTCCGCCTCGAGCTGCCCGGGGCCCCAGCCGGCATAGCCGAGCATCAACAGCGCCCGCTCCGGGCCGAGCCCCGCGGCAATCGCCTCCAATATGTCGAGCGTCGCGGTCATTGCAAATCCGTCCGCGACCTCCAGCGTCTGCATCGCCGAGCGGTACTCGTCCGAATGCAGCACGAAACCCCGCCCTGTCTCCACCGGCCCGCCGATATGCACGCCAAGCTCGGACTGCCCCTCGGCGGGTTCGGAGACCAACTGATCGAGCACATCGGAGAGCCGCAGGTCCGGCGCCGGGCGGTTGACGATCAGCCCCATGGCGCCATCCTCGGAATGCGCGCAAAGATAGATGACCGCATGGGAAAACCGCGGGTCTCCCATGCCCGGCATCGCCACCAGCAACTTGCCGGTCAGATCCATCTCCTTGCTGTCCACGGGGCCTCCCTTCACCGCAATATCCTCCAACAATGGCCCTGCGACGGCGATCTGACAAGAGCAGCGCCGCAGTTCCGCGCAATATGGATAATGCAAACGTGACTTGGCAGGCGCTGCAAACTGGCGCATCTAGAGGTCATGCTGATCTCACGTCTCACCGCCCTTTGCCTCCTCTGCCTTACCCCGCTCTCTGCCGGGGCGCAGAATTTGCCCGCGCCCCTGCGCGCCGAAATTCTGCCCGGCTGGCAGCAGCCCGACGGCAGCCGCATCGCCGGGCTCAAATTGTCGCTTGCGCCGGGCTGGAAGACCTATTGGCGTGCGCCGGGCGATGCCGGTATCCCGCCCCGGTTCGATTGGTCGGGATCGGTCAACCTGCAGGGTATCGAGGTCAGCTATCCGACTCCAATCGTGTTCCGGCAAAGCGGCATGCGCAGCATCGGCTACCAGGATCAGGTGATCCTGCCGCTGACAATCCGCCCGCGCGATGCGGACGCACCGGTGATCCTGCAGGCCGATATCGAACTCGGCGTCTGCCTCGACATCTGCATGCCCGAGACGCTCTCGCTGAGCGCCAGGCTCGACGATCCGGGCGCGGCCCCGACCCCGGCCATCGCCGCCGCCCTCGCCCAGCGGCCCTATTCGGCTGCCGAAGCCAATGTGCAGGCCGCCCGCTGCGCCATCAATCCCGGCAAGGACGGTCTGGAGATCGAGGCGCGTCTCGTCCTGCCCAGCACCGGTCGGGAGGAGGTCGTCGTGATCGAGCCGGGCAGACCCGATCTCTGGATGAGCGAGACCGACGTCACCCGCCAGGGTGAACAGCTCACCGCCCGAGGCGATCTCATTGCCCGGGGTGGCGGCGCCCTGGCGCTCGACCGTTCGGCGATCCGCATCACCGTGCTCGGCAGCCAGCGCAGCGTTGAGATCATCGGCTGCGCCCCGGCCTGACCTCTCCTTCTTCTGGCGTCAAATACCTCGGGGGGAATCGCCGTTTCAGGCGATGGGGGGCCGGCCCCCCTGCCCGCTCACCGGCTGCGCCCGGCCGCGCGTGAACAGCACCGCGCCAAGGACATAGCCCATGATCGCAAAGCCCGCCGCGCCGAGAAGGAACAGCAGCAGCGCCGCGCCGTTCGGCGCCATGCCATTGAGGAAGGGTAGCAGCATCAGAAGCAGGGGCGGCAGCGCTCCCTGCCAGATCACCCAGCCCAGGGTCAGCGCCCCCCAGACCAGGACCAATGCCCAGACCGCCAGCAGCAGACGTCGCAGCGACGGGACCGGGACGCGCAGCCCGCGCCGCATCGCCGCCATCTGGCGCGCCAGGTCATGCTGCACCGCAACCAGCGCCGGAACCACGAGCAGCACCAGCACCATGCCGAAGCCCAGCCCGTAGACCAGGGTGATCACCGTCGGCTTCAGGAATTGCGCCTGCTGGCTTTTCTCATAGAGCAGCGGCGCCATGCCCAGTACCGTGGTCATCGTGGTGAGCATCACCGGGCGCAGCCGGTCCGCCGCGCCATCGACGATCGAGGGGATCAAGCCGCGGGTCTCGGCATATTCGTCGATCGTGGTGACCAGCACGATCGAGTCATTGATGATGATCCCGGTCATGCCGAGCAGCCCGACCACCGTGAACATGCTCAGCGGGACCTCCCAATAGGCATGCCCATAAATCGTCCCGACCAGCCCGAAGGGGATGATCACCATCACCACCAGCGGCCGTGTCCAGCTGCCGAAAATCCAGGCCAGCACCAGGAAGATCCCGGTCAGACAAAGGATCAGCCCGGTCAGTGCGTCGCCGAGAAAATCGCTCTCCTGCTCGCTCAGCCCGGACAGCCGCCACTCCACCTGCTGCCGCGCGGCGATTCCCGGCAGGATATCCTCCTCCAGCGCGCGCATGATCTCGCTTGCGCGGGCTGGATCATCCTCCGAGATGTCGCCGCTGACCGAGATCAGCCGGACGCCGTTCTCGCGGCGCACGGTGCTGAACCCGCTGCGCCGCTCGACGCTGACGATATCGGAGAGCGGCACATAGATCCCCCGCGGGCTGCGCAGCTGCACCCTGTCGAGAAAATCGGCGGTCAGCTCGCCTTCCGGAAGTTCCACCCGGATGGTGGCCGAGCGCGGCCCGTCGGGATAGCTCGCCGCCTCGATCCCGCCGAGACGATGCCGCAGGATACGGCCCAGTTCCGCGATGGTGAAGCCCAGCGCCTTGCCCTGCGGGGTCAGGTCGAGCAGCAGCTCCTCCTTGTCATAGGCCAGGTTGTCCTGCACCGCGCTGACCTCGGCATAGCGCCGCAGCGCCGCCTGCAATTCTTCCGAAGCCGCCTTGAGCCGCGCCGTGTCGCCCCCGGAAAACTGCACATCGAGCGCATCGCCCCCGGGACCGGAGCGCCATCCGCGAAAGCTCACGGTCTCGGCCAGCGGGTGCTGCACCACGCTTTCCTGCAGATCCGCCACGAAGGCGAAGCTCGAATAGGGGCGCAGGTCGGCGTCGATGAGCTCGATCGAGATTCCGCCCAGCAGATCCGCATCCTTGGTGTCGGCCCCGGCCAATCCGCGCCCGGCATTGCCGCCGATCTGGGCCGTCACGTAGTCGAGCGGATTGCGCCCGTACTCGGCCTCGTATTTGGCGCCCAGCGCCTCGGTCGCGCGCTGCATCTCGCGCATCATCGCCAGGCTATCGGCGCGGCTCGCGCCCTCGGCCATGGCGAAATTGCCGGTGATCGAGCCGCGTTCCGGCGCGTTGAAGAACCGCCATTGCACATCGCCGCGGATGAACAGCGCCACCTGGCTCGCCAATATCGCCACCGCCGCCGCCAGCACCACGTAGCGCGCCGTGATGACCCCGGCCATGAAGGGGCGAAACAGCCGTTCGCGCATCCACACGAAACCGCGATTGACCACGCGGCTCGGCAGGTCATACCAATGCTCCTTGCGTGCGCTGCGCATCGCATGGGCCATGTGGTTGGGCAGGATCAGGAAACATTCGACCAGCGATGCCGCGAGCACGGCGATCACGGTGAAGGGAATGTCGCGGATCAGGTCGCCGAAACGCCCGCCCACCACCACCAGCCCGAAAAATGCGATGATCGTGGTCAGGGTCGCGGCCACTACCGGCAGCGCCATGCGCCGGGCGGCGTTTTCCGCGGCCGCCACCGCGCTCTCGCCGAGTTGCCGGAACCGGTGATCGGCATGTTCGCCTACGACGATCGCGTCATCGACCACGATCCCGAGGGTGATGATCAGCCCGAACAGCGAAATCATGTTGAGCGTCAGCCCCCCCGCATACATCAGCGCCAGCGCTGTCGCCATCGAGACCGGAATGCCCGCCGCCACCCAGAAGGCCGTGCGCGCGTTCAGAAACAGGAACAGCAGACCCACCACCAGCGCCAGCCCGGTCAGCCCGTTGCGCAGCAGCAGGTCGAGCCGCCCGCTGATCGCCTCTGCGCGGGTACGGATCAGCTCCACCGAGACCTCGGGCGGCAGCACGGCCTGCAGCTGTGCCGCGACCTCCTCGATCTGCTGCTGGATGGCGATCGCATCGCCGCCGTCCGAACGGTCCACCCGGAGCGAGATCGCCGGATCCTCGCCGACGAAATAGCTCTCTTCGCGGTCCACTCGTTGCGCACGCACCTGCGCCAGATCGCCGATCCGAAGGGTCGAACCGTCGGGCTCTGACCGAAGCACAATCCCCGCGATCTCGGTAGCCGAACGTTTCGCGATGCCGGTGCGCACCCTGGTATTGGCGCCGCTGACGTCGCCCGCCGGGTCGGCATCGACCTCGGCCGCAATCGCCTTGGCAATCTCGGCCATGCTGATGTCATGGGCGATGAGCTCCAGCGAGGGCACTTCGACCAGCATCTGCGGTGCCGCGACGCCGCGAATGACGGTGCGCGTCACCCCGACGGCAAAGAGCCTTGTGACCAGCTCATCGGCAAATCGGGCCAATTGCGCGGGCCCGACAGGTCCGGTGATCACCACATCGCTCACCCGGTCGCGCCATGCGCCGCGCCGCACCACCGGTTCCTCGGCCTCCTCGGGCAGACCGGTGATCGTGTCCACCGCACTCTGCACATCGGCAGTCGCGCGGGCCATGTCCCAGCCGGGTTCGAAATCCAGCGTCACGCGACCGGAATTCTCCTGCGACGTGGCGCTCGATCCCTCCACGCCCTCGACCGAAAGCAGCGCGGCTTCGAGCACGTGCACCACGGCATTGTCGATATCCTCCGCCCCTGCCCCTTCCCAGATCGTCGTGACGGTGACATTGTCGACGATCACGTCGGGGAAGAACTGCGCCCGCATGTTCGGTGCTGCCGCCAGGCCCGAGACCAGCAGCAGCACCAACAGCAGGTTCGCCGCGGTGCGGTGACGGGTGAAATAGGACAGAAGCCCGCGCGCGGCGCCGGGGATCTTGCGCGCCATCCTCAGCCCCCCATGCGGTTTTCGATCCGCTCGATGATCCTGGCCGGAACCAGCGGTTCGGCGAGCTGTGCCAGCACCCGCGCCTTGGCCGCCACCGGCATGCGGTTGTTGCCCTCGACCAGCGCCACCAGCCGCGCCCGGTGCGCCTCGCTGATCTCGATCATCGTCGGCAGCCCGGTCTCGACTGCGGCCTCCGCGCCGCGCAGCGGACGGACCCTGATTCCGGCGCCGAGCAGCGGCGAACGCGCCTCGACCACGTCGCGCCCGGCGATCGGGCCACGCACCAGAACCGTGTCTCCCTGTCGCCGCAGCAGCTCGACCGCGACCGCCTCGAGCCGGTCAGCCTCGCCGAGCACGAGCACGTCGCCCGACGCATCGAGCGCGGCGGCGGGCAGGCGGATGACCCCGGCGAGTTCGGGCTCGCGTAGCGTCACGGTGACAAAGTCGCCCGGCCTGAAGCCCGGCGCATCCTTGAGTTCGGCAAAGACCAGCCGTCCGCTCGCGCCCTCCCCGGTGGTGGCCGCAACGCGCGAGATCTGACCCCGTGCCACGAGGTCCAGCCCGGCCACGTCCAGCGTCGCGCGCAGATCGGCACGGCGCAGCGTGCTGTTCTCATCCAGCAGCCGGGCGAATTGCGTGTTCGAGAGCCGGAAGGAAACTTCCAGAGCCGACGGGTCGATGAGCTCGGCCAGACGTTCATTGCCCGAGACCAGGCCCCCGACGACGACATTCGGGGCGCTCAGGATACCGTCGAAAGGCGCGCGCAGCACGGTGTCTGCCCGCCGCCGCTCCGCCTCCGCCAGCGCGATTTCGGCCCGTGTGGCAAGGGTTTCGGCCCGATCCACACGCACTTCCGCCTGCGCGAGCGCCTGCGCGCGTGACAGCACCGCCTGACGCGCCGCCGCCGCTGCCAGTTCCGCCGTCTCGCTCGCCGCGGTGGTGCCGACCCCGCGGGTGCCGAGATCGCGTTGCCGGGCAAGAGCGCGTTCGCGCAGCGCCGCCTGTTCCTCCGCGGCCGCCAGCTCGTCGCGCGCCAGCGCCAAGGCGCGTCCCGCCTCGCGCCCTTCGGCCGCGGCATCGGCGAGATCGCTCTGCGCCCGGTCGAGCGCCGCCTGTGCATCGAGCGGGTCGATCCGCAGCAGCACCGACCCGGCCTCGACCCTGCCGCCTTCCTCGAAAGTCTCCGCCAATTCGATCACCCGGCCCGGCACGGCGGCGCGCAGTTCCAGACTGCGGCGGCTGCGGATCTCGCCGAAACTCTGCAGGACGGGGGTGACGTCCTCAAGCTCGGCCCGTGTCACGTTAACCGCGAAGACCCGCTCGCGTGGTGGCGGCGCGCGCTCTTCGTCCGCCAGCCGCACGGACAGCGCGCTGCCGATCATCTGACCGGCGAAGACCAGAAGACCGAGCGCGACCGCCGCCAGAAACAGGCCGAACATACTTTGCCTTAAAAACCGCATCTTACTCCCATCAACCGGGCGCGCGACGCAGTCCTGTCCGACGCCGCGTCGTGCCCGATCACCATCATGATACGCCCGACATGATAGGCCGGATCACCGAAAATGCCTCGTTCCTTTTCGCGGCTGCGATACAGGGCTGCAGGAACCGCTATTTCCTGCGCTGATGTTCCGACAGCCGCGGCATGATCTCGACGAAATTGCAGGGGCGATGGCGGTAGTCGAGCTGCTTCACCAGGATTTCGTCCCAGGCATCCTTGCAGGCCCCCGGCGAGCCCGGCAGCGCAAAGAGATAGGTGCCATTGGCAACACCGCCGGTGGCGCGGCTCTGGACCGCGCTGGTGCCGATCTTCTGCATGGAGACATGGGTGAAGACGGGGCCGAAGGCGTCGATCTCCTTTTCATAGACATCGCGATGCGCCTCGACCGTCACGTCGCGCCCGGTGAGCCCGGTGCCGCCGGTGCTGATCACTACGTCGATCTGCGGATCCGCGCACCAGTCGCGCAGCTGCGCGGCGATCTCGGCGCGTTCGTCGCGGATAATCCTGCGGTCGGCCAGCAGGTGCCCCGCCGCCTCGATCCGCCCGCTCAGCACGTCACCCGAGCGATCCTGCGCCAGATCGCGGCTGTCCGACACGGTCAGCACAGCAATCCGCACCGGGATGAATTCGATCGTCTCGTCAATACGGCTCATGTCCGCTCCCATCGTCACAAATCAATCGCATCGTCACCGCTCCACGGACCGCCAGTCAACCATCGCGCAGCCGCGCCTGCAGGCTCAGCAGGTCGGCCCAGCTCTCGCGTTTGGCAGCGGGATTGCGCAACAGATAGGCCGGGTGCAGCATCGGCAGCGCCGGGATCCCCGCCACCTCCGCCCATTGACCGCGCAACCGCGTGATGCCGCGTTTTTCGAGCAGGGTCTCGCAGGAGGTATTGCCGATCAGGACCAGCGCTTTCGGACCTGCCAACGCGATATGCCGCAGCATGAACGGGCGCATCATCGCGATTTCCTCGGCACTGGCGTCACGGCCCTGCGGCGGTCGCCAGGGCAGTACGTTGGCGATATAGACCGGCGCCTCGGCCCTGTCCCTGCCCATGCCGATCGCCGCCAGCATCCGGTCGAGCATCTGTCCCGCCGGGCCGATCAGAGGCCGTCCGGCGCGGTCCTCCTGCCGCCCCGGCGCCTCGCCCACCACCATCAGCGGCGCGCCCGCGATCCCGTCCGAAAACACCAGGTTGCGCGCTCCCTTGCGCAATTCGCAATGTTCGAACCCGGCCAGCGCGGCACGCAGATCCTCCAGAGTGCTGGCCCCGGCAGCGGCGCGTTCGGCCTCCGCAACCGGGTCGGCCTGCCGGGGGCGGAACAACTCGGGCTTGCCGGGAGCCACCGCCGTCGGCGCCTTCGGCTTTTCCATCGCGGCAGGCAATTCGTAACGGTTGACCGGCGAATCGCAGATTGCCTCGGTCGCACCGAGTTCCACCTGCCAGTCCAGCAGAGCCACCGCCTGATGATATTCGACCGAATCCATAAGCCCAATCTATGCGCCTGAGCGCCGAACCGAAACCATCCATGCAGATGCGGCGAAAACGGCAGCGAACGCAAGAAGCGCATTGCCGCAACCTTGCCGCCACGCCACCGGCGCGCCTATAAAGCCACGACAGCAACAAGGGGCCGCCGATGTCTTTCTCACACCGCCACCTGCTCGGCATCGAACCGCTTTCGCCGACGGATATCACCGCGCTGCTGGACCGCGCCGACAGCTATGCCGAGCTGAACCGACAGCCCGACAAACACGGCGATGCGCTGCGCGGCCTGACCCAGATCAACATGTTCTTCGAAAATTCCACCCGCACCCAGGCGAGTTTCGAGATCGCCGGCAAAAGGCTCGGCGCGGATGTGATGAACATGGCGATGCAGGCCAGCTCCATCAAGAAGGGCGAGACGCTGATCGACACGGCGATGACGCTAAATGCGATGCATCCCGACCTTCTGGTGGTGCGCCATCCGCAATCGGGCGCGGTCGACCTGCTGGCCCAGAAGGTCAATTGCGCCGTGCTCAATGCGGGGGATGGCCGCCACGAACACCCGACACAGGCGCTGCTCGACGCGCTGACGATCCGTCGCGCCAAGGGGCGGCTGCACCGGCTGTCCATCGCGATCTGCGGCGACATCGCCCATTCCCGTGTCGCGCGTTCCAACATCATGCTGCTTGGCAAGATGGAGAACCGCCTGCGCCTGATCGGACCGCCGACGCTGATGCCCGCCCAGATCGACCAGTTCGGCGTCGAGGTCTTCGATGACATGGAAGAAGGTCTGAAAGACGTCGACGTGGTGATGATGCTGCGGCTGCAGAAGGAACGCATGGACGGCGGCTTCATCCCCTCGGAGCGGGAATATTACCACCGTTTCGGACTCGATGCAGAGAAGCTGAGCCATGCCAAGGACGATGCCATCGTGATGCACCCCGGCCCGATGAACCGCGGGGTGGAGATCGACGGCACGCTGGCCGATGACATCAATCGCAGCGTGATCCAGGATCAGGTGGAGATGGGCGTCGCGGTGCGCATGGCGGCGATGGATCTGTTGGCGCGCAACCTGCGCGAAAGCCGCGCCGCCTGAACCGGCGGTCGGCCCCGGCAACAAGATCGGGAACAGATCGGGCCGCTGGTCGGTTTCCTCCATAGTCGCACCGCTTGTCGCAATGAAGGTTTCCAATCATGAGCCCGATCCAGATTCCCGCCCATGAGCATGGCCAGATCCGCGTCTTCGCGATCAACCGCGCCTTTCAGGATGTCTCCAACAGGCTGAAAGGCGGCTCCAAGGACGCGCTCGTCGAGGAGCTTCTGGGACCCGAGGTCGCCGCCGATCATGTGGAAATCTTCGCGGTCTCCGACCTTACCGGCGTCGGCCTGCCCGGCTATCTGAGCGAGGGCTACGCGGTCAGCGAGGCCGAGCTCACCCGCGACCGCGGCAAGCTGACGGCACTGGACGGCTATGTCCTGCTGGTCTTCTCCAGCGCCTTCGGCGGGCGCGAAACGATGCTCGACCCCAGTCCGGATCTGACGCTGATCGGCACCTATGGCGAGGCGCAGCCCGACATGAGCGCGATCTCCCTGCCCAACGAAGCGGCGCAGCCCTATACCGGCGCGCCGAGCACGACGCCGCGCAGCGCCCCGCGTGGCAGGGCGGGCGGTGGCATGTTGGTGCTGGCATTGATCGCGCTGCTGATCCTGCTGGCATGGTGGGCGATTGCCTGAACCGGACGCGATGGCGCTGGTGCTTTGGCGCGTTTCACGCTAGAGCAAGCCCATGCAGGAACCGAAACCAGATCCAAAAATGTCCGGCCGCATCGCGATGATTGCACTGCTCGTCGCCTTCGGCGTGGTCGGACTGATGCTCTGGGTCGGCTGAGCGGCGAAAGACCGGTTCGCCCCCCTTTTGACTCGAACACTCCCAGCAATTTCGGCCTTGGTTCAGCGCGGGAATTATTGCATGACACCGGCCAGACGCAAGCTCGCGTCGCAGAGAGGCCCGTCATGACGCTGCATTTCATCAACGCCCGACTGATCGATCCCGAGGCCGGCACGGTGCGCACCGGCGCGCTCGAGGTGAGCAACGGCCGGATCACCCGGGTGGTCGCCGATGCTGCCGAGCTTGACGGCAAGGCCGATATTGTCGATTGCCGCGGAAAGCACCTCGCGCCCGGCATTGTCGATCTCGGTGTCAAGGTCTGCGAGCCGGGCGAACGCCACAAGGAAAGCTACCGTTCCGCCGGTCTGGCCGCGGCGGCAGGGGGCGTGACGACGATGATCACCCGCCCTGACACCACGCCCAGCATCGACAATCCCGAGACCCTCGAATTCGTCACCCGCCGCGCCAAGGAGGCAACGCCGGTGCATGTGGTGCCGATGGCGGCGTTGACCAAGGGCCGAGAGGGCCGCGAGATGACCGAGATCGGTTTCCTGATGGATGCCGGTGCCGCCGCCTTCACCGATTGCGACCGGGTGATCACCGACACCAAGGTCTTTTCGCGCGCGCTTACCTATGCCCGCAGCCTCGGTGCCCTGGTCATCGCGCATCCCCAGGAACCGGGGCTGAGCCGAGGCGCCGCCGCCACCTCGGGCAAGTTCGCCTCGCTGCGCGGCCTGCCTGCGGTCACCCCGATGGCCGAACGCATGGGGCTCGACCGCGACATTGCGCTGATCGAGATGACCGGCGCGCGCTATCACGCGGATCAGATCACCACGGCCCGCGCCCTGCCCGCGCTGCAGCGCGCCAAGAACAACGGGCTCGACATTACCGCCGGTGTGGGCATTCACCACCTGACGCTGAACGCGCTCGACGTGGCCGATTACCGCACTTTTTTCAAGCTCAAGCCGCCGTTGCGCGACGAGGACGACCGGCTCGCCGTGGCCGAAGCGGTGGCCTCCGGGCTGATCGACGTGATCTGCTCCATGCATACGCCGCAGGATGAAGAGAGCAAACGCCTGCCCTTTGAGGAAGCCGCCTCCGGTGCAGTGGCGCTCGAAACATTGCTGCCCGCGGCACTGCGGCTGGTCCATGCCGGGCTGATCGAACTGCCGGTACTCTGGCGCGCCCTGTCGCTGAACCCGGCGCGGCGTCTCGGCCTGCCGGGCGGACGGCTCGCCCCCGGCGCCCCCGCCGATCTGGTGCTCTTTGACGCCGACGCCCCGTTCCTGCTGGATCGCGCCAACCTGAAATCGAAATCCCGCAACACGCCGTTTGACGGCATGCGCATGCAGGGTAAGGTCCTGGCAACCTATGTTTCCGGTTCCTGCGTTCACGAGGTCACTTGATGCCATTGATCGACACCGCCGCCGCCCTGCTGCTTCTCTGGGCGCTGCTCGCCTATCTCATCGGTTCGATCCCCTTCGGCATGGTGCTGGCACGGTTGATGAAGCTTGGCGATCTGCGCAATATCGGTTCGGGCAATATCGGCGCCACCAACGTGCTGCGCACCGGCAGCAAGAAGGCCGCCGCCATGACCCTGCTGCTGGATGGCGCCAAGGGCGCCGCCGCAGTGCTGCTGGCCCGTTTCTTCGCCGGTGAGGACGCAGCTCAACTGGCCGGCCTGGCGGCGATGCTCGGCCATTGCTATCCGGTATGGATCGGCTTTCGCGGCGGCAAGGGTGTCGCGACCTTTCTCGGCGTGCTGCTGGCGCTGGCCTGGCCGGTGGGACTCGGCTGCTGCCTCGCCTGGCTGATCGCCGCTGTGATCAGCCGTACCTCCTCGCTAGCGGCGCTGTTCTCGGCGTCGGTCTCGACCTTCCTCCTGGTTTTCCTCGGCTATGGCGAGGCGCTTCTGCTCGGCGTCCTGCTGACCCTGCTCCTTTTCTGGCGCCATCGCAGCAACATACGCCGGATCAAGGCCGGTACCGAACCGCGGATCGGTCAGAAAGGCTGAGCCGCGCCGCGGCCCGGCCGCTGCCGTTCAATAGGAATATTCCGCATAGATCCGGCTGAGATCGCCCTGCCACTTACCGTGGTAATCCTCCAGCAATTCGTCGGCGGGCACCTTGCCGGTCTCGATGCTCTCCTTGAGCGCATTGAGGAAATGCGTCTCGTCCGGGACCAGCCCGCCCGCACCGCCGCGCGCCCGCGCCTTCAACCCGGCTTCGGACAGCGCTACCGCCTCGCGCGCGATGTCATGCATCCGCACCCCGGCAACCTCGGCCTGCAGCCCCTCGACCGAAGCCGCGACGCGCAGCCCCTCGCGGGTCTCGGCGTCCCAGCCCTTGACCAGATCCCATGCCCCGTCGAGCGCGCCCTGGTCATACATCAGCCCGACCCAGAAGGCCGGCAGCGCGCAGAGCCGCCGCCAGGGTCCGCCATCGGCACCGCGCATCTCGATGAATTTCTTAATCCGCGCTTCCGGGAAGGCGGTGGTCAGGTGATCGGCCCAGTCGCTCAGGGTCGGCATCTCACCGGGCAGCGCCGGCAGCTCGCCTTTCAGAAAGTCGCGGAAGGACTGGCCGAGCGCGTCGATATAGACGCCGTCGCGATAGACGAAATACATCGGCACATCGAGCGCGTATTGCACCCAGGCCTCGAATCCCATGCCCTCTTCGAAGACGAAAGGCAACATGCCGGTGCGCGCATCGTCAAGATCGCGCCAGACCCGGCTGCGCCAGGATTTATGGCCGTTGGGCCGCCCCTCGAAGAACGGCGAATTGGCAAAGAGCGCCGTCGCTACCGGCTGCAGCGCCAGCGCCACGCGCAGCTTCTGCACCATGTCGGCCTCTGAGCCGAAATCGAGATTGACCTGTACCGTGCAGGTGCGGCGCATCATTACCCGGCCCATGCCGCCGACCTTGCCCATATAGGCATCCATCAGCTTGTAGCGGCCCTTGGGCATCAGATCCATCTGCTCATGGGTCCAGACCGGCGCTGCACCCAGCCCGATGAAACCGACGCCGATCTCGTCGGCGACATCCTTCACCTCGCGCAGATGCGTATTCACCTCGTCGCAGGTCTCGTGGATCGTCTCCACCGGGGCACCGGACAATTCCAGCTGCCCGCCCGGCTCAAGCGAGACATTGGCCCCGTCCTTCTCGAGCCCGATAAGCTTGCCGCCCTCCTCGACCGGCGCCCAGCCGTGACGGTCGCGCAACCCCTCCAGCATCGCCCGGATCGAGCGTTCCCCCTCGTAGGGCAGCGGTTTCAACGTGTCGGTGCAATAGCCGAACTTCTCGTGTTCCGTGCCGATCCGCCAGTCTTCCCTGGGCTTGCAGCCATCGGCCAGATATTGCGCCAACTGGTCGTGATGTTCGATTGGACCACCGCCGGATTGAGGAATGGACATGAGATGGCTCCGGTATGCGTTTCACAGGGTTAGAGGGATGGGCGGAATTGCCCGCGCTGTCAATGCAGGAGCGCGGAGGCCGGGCGCAGCGGCGCGCGCTCCCAGATCACCACCGCGTCGTGCCGTGTCTTGCGCAGCTCGAACAGCATCCGCTCGGTGCGCAGGCCCGGCAGGGCGGCGAAAGCATCAAAGAGCGCTTCCGAACCTGCGGCATTGACCGGGATCAGCAGCGGCGGCTGGCCGGGCTGATCGAGCTTCCAATGGGCGGGAAACATCTGCCGGTCCAGCGTCAGCCGTTCGAGCTCGCGCATGGCCACGCTGCCGCCGGTGAGCGGACCGAAGTAGCTGATCTGCCCCTCGTCCACCTGTACCGCACCGCGGCCCTCGTCGCTGCCGCGAAAGCGCCCGCGCTGCGCGCCGAGCCAGATCAGCGCCAGCCCGAGAAACAGCAGCCCATAGCCCGGCAAGGCGAGCAGCCATCCCGGGGCGAGAACCAGCCACCCCCCCGGGGCCAGAAGCGCCGCGCCAAGCAGCGCCTCGCGCCAGCGCCACAGCAGCGCCGTGGCCTCCGGCCGCAGGAAAGTCACAGGCAAGCCAATTTCTCCTGGCTGGAAATACCTCCGCCGGAGGCCGGAAATCTCTTGCTCACGCCCAATCCCCCAGACCTTGCTGCCAGAGCGCCAGCGCCGCCACGGCCGCCGTATCCGCGCGCAGGATCCGCGGTCCCAACGTCACCGCATGAGCATGATCGAGCCCGCGCAGCCGCGCCCGTTCGGCATCGGAAAACCCGCCCTCGGGGCCGATCAGGATCGCCCAGGGCTCCCCGTGCCCGCGCCGTTCCTGCAACAGCGCGCCAAGGCCGGAGGCCTCTCCCGCCAGCGTTTCGTCACAAAAGAGGATGCGGCGCGCCGGGTCCCACCCGTCAAGCATCCGCCCGAGTTTCCGCGCCTCGGCAACCTGGGGAACATAGGTGCCGCCGCATTGTTCCGCCGCCTCTATCGCATGGGCCTGCAGCCGCTCGCGCTGCACCCGCGCGGCATTGGTGAAATCGGTGAGCACCGGCAGGATCTTCGCCGCGCCCATCTCAGCGGCCTTTTCGACGATGAAATCCGTGCGGGCCTTCTTGATCGGTGCGAAGAGCAGCCAGAGATCGGGCGGCATCTGCAGCGCCCGCGTCTGCACCTCGCAGCGCAGGATCCCGCCCCGTTTGCCCGCTTCCAGCACCTCGGCGCGCCATTCGCCGTCACTGCCGTTGAACAGCAGCACCGAGGCCCCGGGTGCAAGCCGCATCACTCCGAAGAGGTAATGCGCCTGGTCGCGGCTCAAAGGAACCGTTTGCCCCTGCCCCAGCCCCTGCTCTACATACAATCTGATTTTCGCATTCATGGGCCCAGATATATGCAAGACCTTCCGCCTTCGCCAGATGCGCCCGACATCAATCGGGTCGCGGATGCCCCGGCCGACAATTGGGTCGACCGACACGCGCCGCGCGC
Organism: Sulfitobacter aestuarii; assembly: GCF_042685005.1. Taxonomy (NCBI): domain Bacteria; kingdom Pseudomonadati; phylum Pseudomonadota; class Alphaproteobacteria; order Rhodobacterales; family Roseobacteraceae; genus Sulfitobacter; species Sulfitobacter aestuarii. The sequence goes on from NZ_JBHUMP010000009.1 coordinate 91,782, forward strand.
CCTGCGTCCCTATCTGCGGCTCAGCCGTGCCGACCGGCCAATCGGGACCTGGCTGCTGCTGCTGCCCTGCTGGTGGGGGCTGGCGCTCTCGATGCTGCATGACCAGCGCGCCGAGCTCTTCGACCTGTGGATCTTCGCAGGCTGCGGCATCGGCGCCTTCCTGATGCGCGGGGCGGGCTGCACCTGGAACGACATCACCGACCGGCATATCGACGGCAAGGTGGCACGCACCCGCTCGCGGCCCATCCCCTCGGGGCAGGTGAGCGTCAAGGGCGCGCTTGCCTGGATGGTGCTGCAGATGCTGATCTCCGCGCTGATCCTGCTCAGCTTCAACATGGCCGCCATCGCGCTGGGGATCCTGGCCCTGGCGCCGGTTGCGGTCTATCCCTTCGCCAAGCGTTTCACCTGGTGGCCGCAGGTCTTTCTCGGTCTTGCCTTCAACTGGGGCGCGCTGCTGGCCTGGACGGCGCATAGCGGCAGGCTCGAAGCGCCCGCGTTGTTGCTCTATGTCGCGGGCATCGCCTGGACGCTGTTCTACGATACGATCTATGCCCATCAGGACACCGAGGACGACGCGCTGATCGGCGTGAAATCCACCGCCCGGCTGTTCGGCGCGCAGACCGCGCCCTGGCTGCGCCGGTTCCTGATGGCGACGGTCGGTCTCATGGGGCTTGCCGTGATCTTCTCGGCGCTGCCGCAGGCCTCGGTGCTGGCGCTGGCGCTCGCGCTCGGCGGTCCCTGGGCGATGGGCTGGCACATGGCCTGGCAGCTGCGCGGGCTTGATATAGAGGATAATGACAAGCTCCTGCGGCTGTTCCGCGCCAACCGCGATACCGGCATGATCCCCTTGCTGTTTTTCGCCGCAGCTTTGCTGGCGTGATTGCACCCTCCTGCCCTGCGGCGTATCAGACCCGCAGGTTTCACTGGTAACAGAAAGTCCGCATGCGCCTGTCCGCCCTGCTCAGCATCATCCTGACCTTCACCGCCGCCGCCGTCATCGCGCTGGTGGCTGCCAGCTTCTCGGTGGAGCTCATCGAGGACAATTCCGAGATCGGCGTGCGCGACGCGCTCGATCGGCAGGGCATGACCTGGGCCGAGGTGCAGGCCGACGGGCTCAAGGTGACGCTGACCGGCACCGCCCCTACCGAGGCGGTGCGCTTCAGCGCCCTCACTACCGCCGGTTCAGTGGTCGATGCGGCGAGGGTCATCGACCAGCTCGATGTGCAGGCGCAGGCCGATATCGCCCCGCCGCGTTTCTCGGTCGAGATCCTGCGCAACGATTCCGGCATCTCGATCATCGGACTGATCCCGGCGAGCACCGATCGCGAGGCGGTGGCGGAGCGTTTCGGCGCGGTGGCGGGGAAGGCCAGGGTCGCGGACCTTCTGGAAACGGCGGATTACCCGGCGCCCGGCGGCTGGGATGACGCGCTGGCCTTCGCGATCACCGCCATCGCGCAGCTGCCGCGCGCCAAGGCCTCCGTCGAGGCCAACCGCGTCTCGATCACCGCGATCTCGGATTCCGCCACGGCCAAGGCGCAGATGGAGAACAAGCTGAAGAAAGCCGCGCCGCCCCGCCTCAGGCTGACCCTGGACATCGCCGCACCGCGTCCGGTGATCACCCCCTTCACCCTGCGTTTCGAGATCGACGACGAAGGGGCGCGGTTCGATGCCTGTTCGGCCGATACCGAGGCCGCGCGACGCCGCATCCTCGCCGCGGGAAACGAGGCGGGTGCTGCCGAGGACAGCCGCTGCACCATCGGGCTCGGCGTGCCGAGCCCGAGATGGGCCGAGGCGGTCTCCCGTTCGATCGCGGCGCTGAGCGAGCTCGGCGCAGGTTCGGTGAGCTTCGCGGATGCCGACATCACCCTGACCGCTGCGCCTGGCACCGCCCGGAACAAGTTTGATCATGTGGTCGGCGAGCTGGAAAACGCCCTGCCGGAGGTTTTCGCCCTGCGCGCCCGTCTGCCGGAGGCCGAAGATCCCGATGCCGGGCCGCCGGAATTCTCCGCCACGCTCTCTCCCGAAGGGCAGGTACAGCTGCGCGGCCGGCTCTCCGACGCGGCGCTGCGCGATCTGGCGGAAAGCTACGCCAAGGCGCGTTTCGGCTCCGACAAGGTCTATACCGCCGCGCGGATCGTCGAGGGGCTGCCCGCGGATTGGTCGGCGCGGGTGCTCGTCGCGCTGGAGGCGCTCTCTTCGCTGGCCCATGGTGCGGTGACCGTGACCCCGACGACGCTCAGCATCGCCGGAGACACCGGCAATGCGGAAGCCAATACCGAGATTTCCACGCTGCTCGCAGGGCGGCTCGGAGAGGGCAGCGATTACAATATCGACGTGACCTACCGAAAGAAGCTCGACCCGATCGCCGGGCTGCCGACGCCGGAGGAATGCGTTGCCGAGATCGGCGAGATCCTGAAGGTTGGCAAGATCAATTTCGAACCCGGCAGCGCCACGATCGACGCCTCGGCGCTCGGCACGATGGATGATATTGCCGAGATCCTGAAGAGATGCAGCGACCTGCCGCTGGAGATCCAAGGCTATACCGACAGCCAGGGTCGCGAGGAAATGAATCTCGCGCTCAGCCAGTCACGGGCAGAATCGGTTCTCAACGAATTGCGCGCCCGTCGGGTACTGACCGGCTCCTTCGCCGCCAGGGGCTATGGCGAGGCGGAGCCGATCGCCGACAACAAGACCGAAGCAGGGCGCGAAGCCAACCGGCGTATCGAATTTCGCCTCATTCGCCCCGATTCAGATGAACAGGTGAGCGAAACAACGCTGGAAAGCAATGCCGAAACAGGCGATACAGTGCCGACCGAGTCCGAAACCGACGGCAGCACCGAAGAAGGCAGCGGCGATGAGTAGAACCGAATTTGTCCTTGCGACGGCGATCATCCTGTTCGTGGCATTCTGCCTCGGCTGGTTTGCCAACTGGCTGCTGCATCGCTTCACCCGGGTCGCCGCCGATGACGTGGCGCAGCTTGACCGGATGAGCCAGGAGCTGCACGAAGCCGAAGAAACCCGCGACCAGGCGATCACCTATCTGCAGCAGCGGGAGGCCGAGCTGACCAACCAGTTGGCCCAGACCGAGGCCGAGCTGCGCGCCGCCATGGACGGGCTGCGCGATGCGCGCCACGAGGCCGAGGAAATGCGCGCCTATATCGACCGGCAGAAGGCCAGCTGAGCCTTCGCGCGCTCTTGCGCGGTCCACATTATCTGAATTGTCGGAACGCAGAGCCCTGCCCTACCAACGGGACAGTGCATCCTCGTCTTCCGATCTGGATTCGACCCAGGCAGCCCCCTCGGCGGTGATCTCCCGCTTCCAGAATGGGGCCCGCGATTTCAGGTAATCCATCAGGAATTCCGCAGCCTCAAAGGCATCCTTGCGGTGTCGCGCGGCGGTGGCGACCATCATGATCATGTCACCGGGTGCCAGCCGACCATAGCGGTGAATCACCAGCACGTCACCGAGCGAGAACCGTGTCTGCGCCTGCTCGGCAATTTTACGCAGCGCCACCTCGGTCATGCCGGGATAATGTTCGATCTCCATGACCTGCAGCGGCGCTTCCGGCAGGTCACGCACCAGGCCGGTGAAACTCACCACCGCGCCTATGTCGGTGCCGGAATCGGAAAACCGCGTCAGTTCAGCGCCGAGATCGAAGGGCGCTTCCTGTACCGAGATATGCATCTCAGCCCCCGGTCATCGGCGGGAAGAACGCCACTTCACGGACCCCGTCGAGCGGCGCGTCGAAATCGCTCAGCTCCTGATCCACGGCGACACGCAGTGCCGACAGGTCGCTGAACGCCGCCTCATAGCGCGGCTCGCGGTCGCGCAGCTCGGCGACCAACTCGGCCACCGTGGTGGCGCTCGTTTCGATCCGCTCGCGCGGCAGACCGATGCGCTCACGCACCCAGGCAAAATACAACACATCCATCAGCGTGCCTCCTTCAGATGCGGCAGGGCCTTGAGCAGGTAATCCGCCCCGGTCAGCGCCGTCAACGTCGCCGCGACCCAGAGCAGGGCCAGCCCGATCCGGCCCGCCCATTCCATTCCGGCGAGCTTCCAGCCGAGCCCGAGCACATCCTCTTCCCGCCCGCTCAGGATCGCCTCGATCATCGCCTGATCCATGCCGAAGACCGACATGCCGAGGTAATGTTCGAAGACGCCCTGGCTGAACAGCACCGCGATGGCGATCATCTGCAAGGTCGTTTTCCACTTGGCCAGCTGCGTGACCTTGAGCGTGCCCGCCACGTCGCCAAGATATTCGCGCAGCCCGGAGACGAAAACCTCGCGGAACAGGATCACCGTGGCGGGCAGGACCAGCCAGGGTTGCCAGCTCGAAAAGCCGATGATCACCATCAGGGCGATCACCACCATCGCCTTGTCCGCAATCGGATCGAGCATCGCGCCTAGCTTGGTCTCCTGTTTCCAGGCCCGCGCCAGATAGCCGTCGAACCAGTCGGTGATGCTGGCGCCGACGAACAGCAGCAGCGCGAACCAATCGGCATAGGGCCGGGTAAAATAGAGGAACATCACCGCCACGCCGGGGGCGGCGAGCAGGCGGATGAAGGTCAGGATATTGGGCAGGTTCCATTTCATGGCGCCACCCTACCCTGCTCTTTGTGCAGGCGAAAGTACGATACCGACCATCCCGGGCGGCAATCGCACCGCCACGATATCCGCTCAGCCGCGTTCATGGAAATAGGCGTAGATCGTCTCGGCAAGAGCGCCGGAGACGCCGTCTACCGCCTTGAGATCGCTTAGATTGGCGCGCGCAACTGCCTTTGCGGAACCGAAATGGGAGAGCAACGCGCGTTTGCGGGTCGCGCCGACCCCCGGCACGTCATCGAGCGGCGTGGCGCCGACCGCCTTGGCCCGTTTGGCGCGATGGGTGCCGATGGCGAACCGATGCGCCTCGTCGCGCAGGCGCTGGATGAAATAGAGCACCGGGTCGTTGTGCCGCAACGCCATGGGCCGCTTGCCGACGCGGTGGAACTCCTCCTTGCCGGCATCGCGATCAATGCCCTTGGCAACCCCGACCATCGGAATATCCTCGACCCCGAATTCCCGCATGATCGAAGCCACGGCGCTGACCTGACCGGCACCGCCGTCAATCAGCAGCAGATCGGGCCACTGACCCTGCTTGCGCTCGGGATCCTCCTTGATCAGGCGTTTGAAACGGCGGGTGAGCACTTCCTTCATCATCCCGAAATCATCCCCCGGCGTCAGCTCATCGCCCCGAATGTTGAACTTGCGATACTGGTTCTTCAGCAGCCCCTCTGGCCCGGCGACGATCATCCCGCCGACCGCGTTGGTGCCCTGGATGTGGCTGTTGTCATAGACCTCGATGCGCTGCGGCGGCGCTGGCAGGTCGAAGGCCTCGGCGAGACCGCTCAACAATCGTCCCTGTGTCGCGGTTTCGGCCATCTTGCGGGCCAGCGATTCACGGGCATTGCGCAGCGCCCCCTCCACCAGCTCCGCCTTCTCGCCGCGTTGCGGCACCAGCAGCTCGACCTTGCGCCCGAGCTTGCCCGACAGGGCCTCGGCCATCAGGTCCGGGCTTTCGATCTGGTTGGACAGGATCAACTGACGCGCCGGTTCACGGCTGTCATAGAACTGGCCGATGAAGGCTTCAAGAACTTCGGCGGGCTCCACATCGGTGCCGACGCGCGGATAGTAATCGCGGTTGCCCCAGTTCTGGTTGGCCCGAATGAAGAAAACCTGCACGCAGGCCTGACCGCTGTCCATGTGCAGCGCGATGATATCGGCCTCGGCGACTCCCTTGGGATTGATCCCCTGCGCGCTCTGCACCTGGGTGAGCGCCTTGATCCGGTCGCGCAGGGCCGCGGCACGCTCGAATTCCATCGCTTCGGAGGCCGCCGCCATCTCACCGGCCAACCGCGACTGGATATCGGTGGTCTTGCCACTGAGAAACCGTTCCGCATCGCGAACCGTCTGGCGGTAATCCTCGGCGGAAATTTTTCCCACACAGGGCGCGGAGCAGCGTTTGATCTGGTGCTGCAGGCAGGGCCGCGTGCGGCTTTCGAACATCGCGTTCGAGCAATCGCGCAGCAGGAACACCCGCTGCAGCTGGTTCAGCGTCCGGTTCACCGCCCCGGCGCTGGCGAAAGGGCCGTAATAGCTGCCCTTCTCCTTCTTGGCGCCGCGGTGTTTCTTGATCTGCGGATAGGCGTGATCGGCGGTGACCAGGATGTTCGGGAAGCTCTTGTCATCACGCAGCAGCACGTTGAACTTGGGCTTGAGCTGCTTGATCAGGTTCTGTTCGAGCAGCAGAGCCTCGGTCTCGGTCCGCGTGGTCAGAAACATCATCGACGCAGTATTGGCGATCATCCGGGCGATGCGCGGCGTATGCCCGGTGGGCCGCGCATAGCTCGATACCCGCGCCCGCAGATTTCGCGCCTTGCCCACATAGAGCACCCGGCTCTCGGCATCGAGCATCCGGTAGACGCCGGGGGAGCTATCAAGCGTCTTGAGATAGGCCTGGATGACCTTGCGGCCTTGCTTTGGCGGGGCGGATTCCTGGGTCATCGCGTCGATCTGATTCTCCGGTCTGGCTGCAATGGCTGGGCAGCTACCTCAAGCGTTAACATGTCCACGATTCTTGTGGATAAGTCTGACGATAACTTTGGGTCATCTGACAATTCTTGTTGTTTTCGGCAGCTTTCACCGATTTGCCCAATTTTTAGGCAGTTTCTCAAACCCTTGATCTTGCATGAAAATTAAAGATGATCATTGCAAGCTATTGAGATCATTAGCCTTTTTGTAACACTTTCGTGACCCCTGCGAAAACGGTGCAAAACTTACGCCGCAGCGCAGCATCACTCGACGCCGAGGATGTCCGGAGTCTGCCATGCCAGATGTTGACCGCCGTCCACGCAGAGCAATTGACCGGTCACTGCGGGGGCATCGAGGAAGAAACCGAGAGCCGCGCTGATATCCTCCGGATTGGAGCCACGCGTAAGCACTGTATGGCGGCGCTGGTCGGCGAAGTGGCGGTCGCTCTGTCGGCTGCCCTGCATCGTCGGCCCCGGTCCGATGGCGTTAACGCGGATCGCTGGTGCCAGCCCCTGCGCGGCCGTCCGGGTCAGCGCCCAGAGCCCCATCTTTGCCAGCGTGTAGGTCATGAACTCCGGCGTCAGCTTGCGCACCCGCTGGTCGAGCATGTTGACCACAAGCCCGGTCGCCTGCGGCTCTCCGTTCCTGTCGGTGACAGGGGCGAGCCCCTGCGCCGCCATTGCCTGGATCAGCAGGAAGGGCGCGCGCAGGTTGCTGTGCATGTGCCGGTCCCAGCTCTCCCGCGTGGCGCTCTTGATCGTGTCGTATTCGAAGATCGAAGCGTTGTTAACCAGACAGGTGATCGGCCCGCCGAGCGCCTCGGCGGCAGCGGGCAGCAGCGCCTCGGTGGCGGTCTCGTCCAGCAGATCGGCCTGCAGTGCCACGGCATCGCGGCCCAGGTCGCGGATCTCTGCCACGACGTCCTGCGCGCCTTTTTCGGAGGAGGCATAATGCACTGCCACGTCATGACCGCGCCGCGCCAGATAGAGCGCCATCTCACGGCCCAGGCGCGCCCCGGCGCCGGTTACCAAAGCACGGGTCATTCATGCCTCCTTACTGTAGTACCACGAAAATATAGAGCCCATAGAACGCTGACAGTGCAATACCCCAGCGCCGAGTGATGTCGCGCCCCAGATAGACGAAGGGAATCAGCAGCAGCGACGCGCCGAGCATGACCCAGAGATCGAAGCGCAGGAATTCCGGATCGACCTCGATCTTGCCGATGAAACTGGTGATGCCGATGATCGCAAGGAGGTTGAACATATTGGAGCCGATGACATTGCCGAGCGCCACGTCAGCCTGTCGGCGCAGGGCCGCCATCACGGTCGTCGCGAGTTCCGGCAGCGAGGTGCCGATCGCCACCAGCGTCAGCCCGATCACCGTGTCGCTGATCCCGTAGGTCTGGGCAATGATCGTGGCGTTGCGCACCAGCAGATCCGCGCCGAGCGGCAGACCGACGAGGCCGAGCAGCAGATAGGTCCCGACCTTCCAGCCGGGCATGTCCGGATCGGCGCCCTCGACCTCTTCTTCTTCCTCTTCCTCGGGACCGCTGTTGTCGGCGATCGCCCCGGCCCGCCGGTGATCCTTCGCATCGCCAAAGGCATCCCAGAGCATGTAGGCAAGCCCCCCGAGCAGCACCAGACCGGAAAGCCAGTCAAAGACGCCGCGGAAGGCGAGCACGATGAACAGGATAGAGGCGGCAATCATCTGGTTATAGGTCTTGCGGGTACTGCAGGCGGAGGTGTGCATCGTCGCCAGCAGCGCCGGGATACCGAGCACCAGGAGGATATTGGCGGTGTTGGAGCCCACCACGTTGCCGAGCGCGATACCCGGCGCGTTGTCGAGCACCGCCTTGATCGAGACCAGCAGTTCCGGCGCCGAGGTGCCGAAGGCGACGATGGTCAGGCTGACGATCAGGGCCGGAACACCGAGACGCAGGCTGAGGTTCACCGCGCCCTTGACCAGCGCATCCCCGGCAAACAACAGGATCACCAGGCCGAGCAGGCACAACAACCACGGCAACAACATCAACGCATTTCCTTGCAGTTACACCGCCCCTTGCCGATCTGGTAGCGGCCGCATTTCGGACATTTGCGCTGCCGTAGGCGCTTGCCGCCCAGCCAGTGCATCTTGCCGAACCACGCCAGCACGCCCATGCCGATCAGGAACAAGAGGACAATTTTGAGAATCATGAATCAGAGGCCAAAACGCGCATAGGCGGCGCGTTCTTCGATGCCCTGCACCGCTTCGGAGAAGAGCTGCGCCCCGAACCGCGCCAGCAGACCGCGTTTCGCGCCGTATCTGCGGAACCGTACCTTGTCGCCGAAACGGTCCTTCATCATCGGGCGCAGATGGCCGACCCCGTCGATCAACCCGAGCTCGGTGGCGCGTTTGGCCAGCCAGATCTCGCCGGTGAACAGATCCTGTCCCTCGGCAAGCTTCGCGCCGCGCCGCTCCCGCACATGCTCGATGAAGTTGTCGTGGATGTCTTCCAGGAGCCGCTTGAGCCGGGCCACATCCTCCGGCTTTTCCGGGCGGAACGGGTCGAGCATCGATTTCGACTCTCCGGCGGTATGCACCCGCCGCTCGATACCATGTTCGCGCAGGAACTCGTGCGCCCCGAAAGAGGCCGAGATCACACCGATCGACCCGAGCACAGAGGAGGCATCGGCATAGATCTCATCCGCCGCCGCGGCGAGCCAGTAGCCGCCCGAGGCGGCGACGTCCTCGACGAAGGCGATGACGGGAATGTCCTTCTCGCTGGCCAGCCGCCGGATGCGGGCGCCGATCAGCGAGGATTGCACCGGGCTGCCGCCGGGGGAATTGACCACCAGCGCCACCGCATCGGGCTTGCCGCGCGAGAAGGCCTTCTCGATCACCGGGCCGATGGTGATATCGTTCAGGACCGCGCGGCTCTGGCTGCTGATCATCCCGGAAAGGTGGATGACGGCAACCGAGGGTCTGGATTTGAGGAAGGGGAGCCAGCGTTTCATGTCTGTCCATGTAGAGTGCGGGCGCGGCGCAAACAAGGCGGCGTCCGCAAGAGATTACTGCCGGATACGCCAGCCGGTCCGGAAGATCCACCAGATCACCTCGAGACAGAGGCCGGTAAACAATCCGATGGCCAGCAGGCTGGTCAGGATCGGCACGTCGGCGGAACCAAAGAAGGCCCAGCGGAAGCCGGAGATCAGATAGACGACCGGATTGAACATCGAGATCGTCTGCCAGACCGGCGGCAGCATCGAAATCGAGTAGAAGGAGCCGCCGAGGAACACCAGCGGCGTCACGATCAAGAGTGGCACCAGCTGCAATTGCTCGAAATTCCCTGCCCAGATGCCGATGATGAAGCCCATCAGCGCGAAGCTGATGCAGGTCAGGATCAGGAAGGCCACCATCGCCAGAGGATGCGCAATGGAGATATCGACGAAGAAGAAGGCGGTGATCAGGATGATCGTCCCGATAAACAGCGCCTTGGTGGCCGCCGCCCCGACATAACCGATGACGATCTCGAAGAAATTGACCGGCGCCGAGAGCAGTTCGAAGATCGTGCCGATAAACTTCGGAAAATAGATCCCGAAAGAGGCGTTCGAGATCGATTGGGTGATGACCGACAGCATGATCAGCCCCGGCACGATGAAGGCGCCGTAGCTGACCCCTTCGACCTCCTGGATACGACTGCCGATGGCGGCGCCGAAGACCACGAAATAGAGCGAGGTGGAGAGCACCGGGGAGATGATGCTCTGGGCGATGGTGCGAAAGAAGCGCGCCATCTCGAAAGCGTAGATCGCCTTGATAGCGGTCCAGTTCATGCCGCGCCCTCCTGCACCAGGTCCACGAAGATATCCTCCAGGCTGCTTTGCCGCGTGACCACATCGCGCAGCACCAGCCCGGCGGCGGCGACCTCCGACAAGAGCTTGGTGATGCCGGTACGTTCGGCATTGGTGTCATAGGTGTAGATCAGCGCCGAACCGTCGGCCGAAAGCCGCAAGGCCTGCGACTGCAGGGAGGCCGGGACGCTGGAGATCGGCTCGGAAAGCTGTACCTCCAGCTCCTTCTTGCCCATCCGCGCCATCAGCTTGTCCTTCTCCTCGACCAGCAGCAGCTCGCCTTTGGCGATCACCCCGATCCGGTCGGCGATGGCCTCCGCTTCCTCGATATAATGGGTGGTCAGGATGATCGTGACGCCATCCGCCTTCAGCCCTGCCACGATCTGCCACATGTCCTTGCGCAGCTCGACATCGACCCCAGCCGTGGGCTCGTCGAGAAACAGCACGCGCGGCTCATGCGACAGCGCCTTGGCGATCAGCACCCGGCGTTTCATGCCGCCCGACAGCGCGCGGATCTGGCTGTCTTTCTTGTCCCAGAGCGAGAGCTGGCGCAGGATCCGCTCGAGTGCGGCATCATCGGCTGGCTTGCCGAACAGCCCGCGCGAGAAGCGCACGGTGTTGATCACTTTCTCGAACGGTTCGAGATTAATCTCCTGCGGCACCAGCCCGATCATCGAACGCGCCGCGCGGTAATCCTTGAGAATGTCATGGCCGCCCACCTCGACATGTCCCCCGGTCGGGGTGGTGATGCCGCAGATGGTCGAGATCAGCGTTGTCTTGCCCGCGCCATTCGGCCCGAGCAGCGCGAGGATCTCGCCTTCCCTGATCCGTAGGCTGACGCCTTTCAGCGCCTCGAAACCTCCGGCGTAGGATTTGCGCAGGTCCTCGATCTTCAGAATGTCTGCCATCGTCTTCTCCGCGAATTTTGCGGGACGCTAGCGGGATTTGCGGATAGTTAACAGGGCCGTCAGGACTTCGACTTGCCGAACCAGCCCTTTTTCGCGGGGGGTTCCTGCGCCTGTTCCGCGACGTCATCCGCCGCTTCGCCCGGGCCTTCGAGCGAGGATTGCAGATTGGTGAAGAACTGATCGGCCATCTTCTTGGCGAAACCGTCGATGATCCGGCTGCCAAGCTGGGCCAGCTTGCCGCCGACCTTGGCCTCGACATCATAGGAAAGCTCGGTGCCGCCGTCCTTGGGCGCCAGCCGCACATCGGCGCCGCCCTTGGCAAATCCGGCAGCGCCGCCCTTCCCGTCGCCGGTGATCCTCAGCGCTTCGTTCGGCACCAGATCGGACAGGACGACCCGGCCCCTGAACGTCGCCTTCACCGGACCGACCTTCTGCACCACCGTCGCCTCGTAGCCGTCTTCGACCGAGCCGCTGACCTCCTGCGCGCCGGGCACGCAATTCTGCAGCATCCGGGGATCGAGCAGCGCGGCATAGACCTCGGCCGGACTGGCGGCGATGTGGCGGGTGTCGGACATCTGCATGAGAATGCTCCTTTGACTGTGCTGAGCGAAACCTAGCGCGGATCCGCTGCCCGGGCCAACGGCAAAGGTTCTGGACAGCAACCGAAAGGCTGATAGGACTTGAGGCATGAATACCGCAGCCCAAAACCGCGCCGGTCTGGCAATCCTTTCCGTGCTGCTCGGGGTTGGCGCGATCTCGATCAACGACATGCTGATCAAGCAGTTATCGGGCGGTTATCCGCTGCATCAGATCGTCTTCACCCGCTCCGCCATCGCCATTCTCTTCAGTCTCGTGATGGTTCAGGCCGAAGGTGGCTGGCAGGTGCTCAAGACCGATCAGCCGGGGCTTCACCTGCTGCGTGGTGCGACGGTGGTTGTCTCCAACATGACCTTCTTCGTCGGGCTCTCGGTGCTGCCGCTGGCCGATGCCACCGCGCTGTTCTTTGCCGCGCCGCTGTTCATCACCCTGCTCTCGATCCCGATCCTCGGCGAGAAGGTCGGCATGTTGCGGCTCAGTGCCGTTGCCGTGGGTTTCGTCGGGGTCATCATCATGCAGCGCCCCTGGGCGGGCGAGCAAGGTCTGGCGGTGTCGCGGCTGGTGCTGCTGCTGCCGCTGCTGGCGGCGCTGTTCTATGCGCTCAACCAGCTGATGACCCGCAAGCTCGGCGTGCGGGCCAAGGCCTCGGCGCTGGCGGTCTATATCCAGGGGACGTTCCTGTTGGTGTCGATGCTTTTCTACCTCGTGGCCGGGGATGGGCGTTTCATCGATGCCGGGAGTCCGGACGCGCTGCAATTCCTGCTGCGCGCCTGGGTCTGGCCTTCGGACGGGGATGTCTGGGTGTTCTGCGCGCTCGGGCTCAACGCGGCGGTGATCGGCTATTGCCTGAGCCAGGCCTATCGCCTCGCCGATGCCGCCACCGTGGCGCCGTTTGAATATATCGGCCTGCCGCTGGCGGTATTCTGGGGGCTCGCGATCTTCGGCGAGATACCGGCCTGGGAGGTCTGGATCGGTATCGCGCTGATCCTCGGCTCGGGGCTTTTCGTCTTCGTCCGCGAGCGTCGCAAGGCGCGGATCCTGAGCCGGGGCATCGGCACCCGGCGCTGAGCCCTCAGGAGATCTGCACCACCACCTTGCCGGTCGCCTCGCGGCGGCGCAGCAGGTCGAGCGCCTCGTTGGCCTGTTCGAGGGGCAGTACATGGCTGACATGCGGCTTCAGTCGGCCCGCCTCGTACCAGTCGATCAGCCGGCGGAAACTGTCGGTGAGCACCGATGGTTTGAGCCGCGCATAACCGCCCCAGTAGAGGCCGAGCACGCTAAGATTCTTGACCAACAGGATATTGGCGGGGATCTGCGGCACCTCGCCGCTGGCAAAGCCCAGCGGCAGCAGCCGCGCCTCGGGGTTGCAGGCACGCATCGCGGCCTTGAACTGCTCGCCGCCGATGGGATCATAGACCACGTCGGCCCCGCCCAGCGACTTGACGATGGCGCGGATGTCCTCGGAGCCGGAATCGATCAGGTGATCGGCGCCGGCGGCTTTGCAGATCTCGAGCTTCTGCGCTCCGCGCGCCACCGCCACGACCTCTGCGCCCATCAGCTTGCCAAGCTCCACCGCCGTCAGCCCCACCCCGCCCGAGGCGCCAAGCACCAGCAGCCGCTCGCCCGGTTTCAGATGCGCCTTGTAATCGAGCGCCACATGGCTCGTGCCATAGGCAATCAGGAAGGCCGCGGCATCGACGGCGTCCATGGCATCGGGGATCGGCACGCAGATGTCCGCCGGGATCGCCGCATATTCGGCCAGCCCGCCAAAGCCGGAATAGGCCGCGATGCGCTGGCCGACCTCCAGGGTCTCGACCCCGTCACCAAGCCCGACCACCCGGCCGGCAAGCTCCATGCCGAGCGTCACCGGGAGCTCCGGCTTCTCCTGATAGGTGCCCTTGATGATCAGCAGATCGCCGAAGTTGAGCCCGCAGGTTTCGATCTGCACCAGCACCTGTCCGGGCTGCGGCTTGGGCATCTCCAAGTTCTGCAGGCTGAGCTCTTGGTCATGAGCGATAACTTGCATGGCGCGCATCGGGCGGGCTCCTCTTTTCTGTTCGCGGATAAAGGGCCAGAGCTGTCGGCGAATGGCAAGGTCGGATTGATCCCTGCCCCGCAGGATCAGGGCATCAGGACGCTGCGGATACCATAGGCCACGATCCCGAGCGCCACGATGCTGACCAGCCAGATCAGCACGAACCAACCGCTGCGCGCCAGCCAGCGCCGCATCAGTGATAGCCCTCCTCGGGATCGACCTTGCCGCGGAACACCCAATAGGCATAGGCCGTGTAGCCCAGGATCATCGGCAGCAGCACCAGCGTGCCCACCAGGGTGAAAAGCAGGCTCTCGTCCGGTGCCGCGGCCTCGGCGATGGTCAGCGAGGGTGGCACGATATTGGGATAAAAGCTGATACCGATGCCGATGAAGCCGAGGATGAACAGCGACTGGGCGCAGAGGAAGGGCCGCACATCCATCTGGCGGCGCAGGCCCTGCAGCAAGCCGAGCGAGGCCAGTACCACCAGGACCGGCACAACGCCGCTGAACAGCATGGCGGGCCAGGCGAACCAGCGTCCGAAATATTCGGCCTGCTGGAACGGGGTCCAGAGGCTGACCAGCGCCATGAAAACCAGCGTCGCGAGCGCGAAGGGCCAGGCGAGACGGCGCATGTGCCGCTGGATCCGCCCCTCGAGCTTCATGTTGAGCCAGGTCGCCCCGAGCATCGCATATCCCACCGTCACCGCGACCCCGGTAAGCAGCGAGAACGGCGTCAGCCAGTCCCACCAGCCCCCGGCATAGACCCGGTTCTCGATCTCGATCCCCTGCACCAGCGCCCCGAGCGCGATGCCCTGACAGAGCGCCGCGACCAGCGAGCCGCCGAAGAAAGCGAGATCCCAGAGCGGTTTCCACCGCTTGGTGCGCCAGCGGTATTCAAAGGCCACACCGCGGAAGATCAGCCCCAGCAGCATCAGGATGATCGGCATGTAGAGCGCGGGCATCACCACCGCATAGGCCAGCGGAAACACCGCGAAGAGCCCGCCGCCGCCGAGCACCAGCCAGGTCTCGTTGCCGTCCCAGATCGGCGAGATCGAATTCATCATCACGTTGCGTTCCTGCTCGTCCTTGGTGAGCGGGAACAGCAGTCCGACCCCGAGGTCAAAACCGTCGAGGATCACGTAGATCAACACCGCGAGCGCGATGATCCCGGCCCAGATGAAAGAGAGTTCAAGACCCAGCATGGCGCGGCTCCTTGGTTCTGGCGTCATATTGTGCCACCGGGGTGGTTCCCGCGGCGCGGGTGGGCGCTTCCTTGCGCAGCGCGTCGCGGGATTCAGGAACCACCGCGTGACCCATCATCCGCAGGATGTAATAGGTGCCCGCACCGAAGACGAAGAAATAGACCACAATGAAGGCGATCAGCGAGGTGGCCACGGCGGGCGCCGCCACCGGGGCAAGACTGTCGGAAGTGCGCAGCAGGCCATAGACGGTGAAGGGCTGACGCCCGACCTCCGTGGTGATCCAGCCCGCGAGCACCGCGATGAAGCCCGTCGGCCCCATCACCAGCGCCGCCCGGTGCAGCATCGGCGCGTCATAGAGACGGCGACGATAGCGCGCCCAGAGTCCCCAGAGCCCGAGACCGAGCATCGCGAATCCGAGAGCGACCATGATCCGGAAGGAGAAGAAGACGATCGCCACCGGCGGCTCGTCCTCGTCCGGGATGGTGTCGAGCCCGTCGAGCGGTGCGTTGAGATTGTGCTTGAGGATCAGCGAGGAGAGCTTGGGGATCTGGATCGCATAATCGACACGTTTCTCGGCTTGGTTGGGGATACCGAATAGGATCAGCGGCGCGCCGTTCTCGTGGCTGTCGAAATGCCCTTCCATCGCCATCACCTTGGCGGGCTGGTGTTCCAGCGTGTTGATGCCGTGAAAATCACCGGCGACGATCTGCAATGGCGTCACCACCGCCAGCATCCACATCGCCATGGAGAACATCCGGCGACTCGGCCGGTCCTGCCGGTCGCGCAGCAGATGCAGCGCGCCGACCGCGCCAACCACCAGCGCCGTGGTCAGATAGGCCGCCAGCACCATATGCAGCAGGCGATAGGGGAAGGACGGGCTGAAGACGATGGCCCACCAATCCACCGGGATGAACTGGCCGACATCGTTCATCGCGAAGCCTTGCGGCGTCTGCATCCACGAATTGACCGAGAGGATCCATGTCGCCGACAGCAGCGTGCCGAAAGCCACCATGGCGGTGGCGAACATGTGCAGACCATCCCCGACCCGGCGACGGCCAAAGAGCATGATGCCGAGGAAACCGGCTTCGAGGAAGAAGGCCGATAGCACCTCATAGGCCATCAGCGGCCCGACCACCGGCCCGGCCTTGTCCGAGAAGGCTGCCCAGTTGGTGCCGAACTGATAGGACATCACCACGCCCGAGACGACACCCATGCCGAAGGCCACGGCGAAGATCTTCTTCCAGTAGTTGAACAGGACGAAATAGGTTTCGTCACGGGTCCGCAGCCAGAGGGCGTTCAGCACTGCGAGATAGCTTGCGAGGCCGATTGAAAAGGCAGGGAAGATGATGTGAAACGACACGGTGAAGGCGAATTGCACCCGGGCCAGCGTTTCGGCGGAATAGGCGTCCAACATGGGCAAACCTCATAGCTGCTTTAACGCCCCTATATCGAGGGACTTGAAATGGCGCACGGATGCAAAATGCCGCATCAGAAGGTCAGGCTAACACATAGGCCGGGCGCGTTGTCCGCTAATATCAGCTCGGCACCGTGCAGCTGCGCCACCGATTGCACGAGGCTGAGGCCCAGCCCATTGCCCGGTGTGTTGCGGCTGCGATCAAGCCGGTAGAGCCTTTGCAGCACCTTCTCGCGTTCCTCGGCGGGGATGCCGGGGCCATCATCGCAGACCGAAAGCCGGATGCGACCGTTTTCATGTGCGAGACCCAGCACGATTTCCGTGCCCGGCGGCGTGTGGCGCAGGCTGTTCTCGATCAGGTTGGACAGCGCCTGGGCCACAAGGTCGCGATCTCCCTCGATCCGTGGCGTTTCTCGTGAAACATCGCAGCTGAGCCGGTGCCCGGTCTGGCTCGCCGCGGGTTCATAGACCTCTGCCAGCGTCTGACAGAGCGCTTCGAGATCGACCGGCGCGAAACGCGCCTTCGGAGAGCCGGATTCGACCTGCGCGAGCTGCAACAGCGACTGGAAGACCGATGCGATACGCGCCAGCTCGTCCTGCGCCCGCCCGATCAGCGCCTCCTGCTCGCTCTCCGGCGGGATCTGCCGGGCGAGATCATCGAGATAGACCGAAACCCGCTGGATCGGCGTCTTGAGGTCATGGGCGATGTCGGAGGAAACCTGACGCAGGGCGGCAACCGAGCTTTCCTGCGCCTTCGCCATCTGGTTCACCTTGACGCCGATCCGGCTGAGATCATCCGACCAGCCCGGCGCCACGGCGACCCGCGCCCCGAGGTCTCCGTTGGTGAGCTGATCGAGCGTGCTGCCGATCACCTCGACATGGCGTTTCGAGCGCCGCGCCAGGTAAAGGCCGCCGGAAAGCGCGATCAGCATGGTCGGCAGCAGGCTGACCAGCAGGATGTTGAGGAAGACGCCGCGCAAAGCCACGAGCTCGGCTCGGCTGCGCGCGATGGTCAGCAGGCCGCCGCGCACACTGTCCGTGAGCGACAGGTAGGAGCCGGGATATTGCGCGCGCTCGGCGTCGAGAGAGACGATGTGATAGCCCTCGTCATCCCGCGCGATGGCGCCGTTGCCATAGATCCGGCCCCGCGGCGAGACATAACTCAGGATCAACCGCCGCGGGTCCGCCTCGCGCGATTCAGCCTCCACCAGCAGCGCCACGGCGGCGGCATTGGGGGCCGCGCGAAAACCGGCAAGATCCTGTGCCAGATCGGCGCGCATCCCCTCTTCGAACGAGGATTGGGTGACCGCGTAGCTTGCCCCGAGGCTGAGCAGCGAGATGGTGCTGAACAGCAGCACCAGAACCAGGGCCAGACGCAGCGGCATCGACCGCCAGAGCTGGGCCAGACGCCGTCGCTGACGCTGCGCGATCACGCGTCGATCCGGTATCCGGCGCCGCGCACGGTGCGGATCAGCTCGCGCTCGAAGGGTCTGTCCACCTTGGCGCGCAGGCGGCTGATATGGGTCTCCACCACATTCGTCATCGGATCGAAGCTGAGATCCCAGACCGATTCCAGCAGCATTGTCCGGGTTTGCACCCTTCCCTTGCGGCGCAGCAGATGTTCGAGCAGGGCGAATTCGCGAGGCAGCAGGTCGAGCTCCTGTCCGGCCCGGGTCACCTTCCGGGTGATCAGGTTCATCTCGAGATCGGCGGCGCGCAGCAGCGTTTCCTGTTCCAGCGCCTGCGGGCGCCGCGACAGCGCCGCGACCCGGGCCGACAATTCGCCGAAAGCGAAGGGTTTGACGAGGTAATCATCGCCACCGGCATTGAGCCCGCCGATACGATCCTCGACGCTGCCCATCGCGGTCAGGAACAGCACCGGCGTGGTATTCCCGGCGCCGCGCAGGGTCTTGACCAGTGTGAGCCCATCGACCTGCGGCAACATGCGGTCAACAATCAGCACGTCATAACTGCCCGAGGTCGCGGCGATGAGCGCCTCGCGCCCGTCCTCGAACAGATCGACGACATGCCCCTCCTCGCGCAGACCGCGCGCGATATAGGCGCCGGTGGTAACGTCGTCCTCTACAACCAGAAGCTTCATGTCCTGTCCGTCCTGCCTTCCCGCGGCGCCTTGCTAGCGCAGTTTCAGCGCCGATGCAGCCATGCGGCCCCCGCTTTACAGAATTGTATATATCGCCGGACCTCCATGTAAGCCCGGCACCCGATCTATCCAGAGCAAGGAAAAATGCGAGGAACACGTAGATGAAAAAGATACTCACCCCCACCGCCCTGGTGCTCGGCGCCGCGCTGAGCACGTCCACGGCGCTCACCATGGCCCCCTCCGCCGCGCTGGCGGTCCCGGCGGGCGGCTATGCCGATCTGGTCGAAGCGGTCTCGCCCAGCGTTGTCTTCATCGAAGTCACCGCCAAGGCGCAGCCCGGCGCCGGTCAGCCCGCCCTGCCCCCGGGCATGCCCGAAGAGCTGCGTCGTCAGTTCGAGCAGATGATGCCCGGCCAGAACGGCGGCTCCCCGGTGCAGGGGCTCGGCTCCGGTTTCATCGTCTCCGATGACGGTCAGATCGTGACCAATCATCACGTCGTCGCCGGGGCCGAGATCGTCAACGTCAAGATGGCCGATGGCCGGGAATTCGAGGCCAAGGTGGTCGGCAGCGACCCGATGACCGATATCGCGCTGCTTAAAATCGAGGCCGACGTGGACCTGCCCGCTGTATCCTTCGGCGTCTCCAAGACCCTGCGGGTCGGTGACGAGGTGGTGGCGGTCGGCAATCCCTTCGGGCTCGGCAACACGGTCACCTCGGGCATCGTTTCGGCCACTTCGCGCAATATCAACGCGGGGCCCTATGACGATTTCATCCAGACCGACGCCGCGATCAACCGGGGCAATTCCGGCGGTCCGCTGTTCAATAACGAAGGCGAGGTGATCGGCGTCAACACCGCGATCCTGTCGCCCGATGGCGGTTCGGTCGGCATCGGCTTTGCCGTGCCCTCGGACCTTGTGCAGACCATCGTGGAGGATCTTGCGGATGACGGCCTTGTCGAACGCGGCTGGCTCGGCGTGCAGATCCGCCAGATGACCCCGGAAGTCGCCAGCGTTCTGGGCTACGAAACGCCGAAGGGCGCGGTGATCGAGGCGGTCAGCGAAGATAGTCCCGCCGCCAAAGCAGGACTCGAGAAGGGGGATATCATCCTGTCCTTCGATGGCACCGAGATCACCGAGCTGCGCGACCTGACCCGCGCGGTTGCCGACATGGCGCCCGAAGAAGCCGCACCGGTTGTGGTGCTGCACAAGGGCAAGGAGGTAACCCGCGACGTGACCGTAGGCATGCTGAAACCCGAACCGGCATAACCTGCGCAGGTCCCGGCGCGTCTCCTGGTAGCGCCGGGATCTGACTTTTTTCCAGACTCCTGTTTTGTCCATCCATCCGACAGGATTCCGCCAGGCAGCGCATTCCCTGCTCTCCGAATCGACGGCTGCAGCGGGAGCAGCACGTCCTCCGGGCCGGGCCATTCTGCCGCCAGCGTCCTGTGACATTCCGGCAAAAGGAGCAATTTTCCGCGCTTCAGGTCCTCTGCGGGGTGGCACCGACGGCACATCCGTGACAAATCGGAAACAATGACATGGGCCCGCCCCCGACTTTTGCCACTTTCGCCAAACTTGTGACATGTTTCCCGGCGAGATTGTTGGCAAGACCGAATGCTGTCCGATGACCTGGAGATGTAGCGATGAAAATTCTTGCCGTTGATGACGATCCGATCATCCTCGAATTGCTGGTGCAATTCATGGAGGCCATCGGCGATCATGATCTGGTCACCGCCAACTCGGGTCAGGAAGCGCTGGAGATCATCAAGACCGCCGAGATCGACCGCTTCGACTGTTTCATGCTCGACATCCAGATGCCCGCAATGGACGGGATCGAGCTGGCCGGGCGTATCCATGCAACCGCGCGCTATGCCGATGCGCCGATCCTGATGCTGACGGCCATGTCGGAGAAGCGCTATATCGACTCCGCCTTTGCCGCGGGCGCGACCGATTATGTCACCAAGCCTTTCGAAATCTCCGAGTTGTCGGCCCGCATCCGCGTCGTTGCCGATCTGGTCAAGGCACGCCAATCGCGCACCAAGAAGATCTTCTCCACGCAGGCGCTGAACCAGAGGGCCGGAGAAAACACCGGCACCGCGCTGCACGAACCGCTCACGCTGCATGATGTGGACAATGTGATCGAATGTATCGCGATGGAAAATTACGTTGCGCAGCTGTCGCGCTCGGCGCTGTTCGGGTCCACCGTCTTCGGTTTCACGATCCGCCAGATCGAGGCCTTTCATGCCGAGATGAGCGCCTTCGAGTTTCGCAGCCTGATCGAGGACACCGCCGAGGTGATTTCCGACACGCTGATGGGGCGCCAGTTTCTGATGTCCTACTCGGGCAACGGCACTTTCGTCTGCATCGTCGAAAGCGGCTGGCGCCCGGATATGGCCGGTTTGATGGATCAGGTGAACCTGTCGTTGTCACGCAGCGAGCTCTATGACAATTCCGGCCAGCGCATCGAGCCGCGGGTCTGCACCGGCGAGGCGATCCGCCTGGTCTGGAAGACCGGCGATCAGGTGATGGACGCGCTCGCGCAGGCACAGGCCAGCGCCGAACAGGCGGCAATCAATTATGAACGCTCGATGAGCGACCTGTTCCAATACGGCAGGATTGCGTGACCAGCACGGCGAAACCGCAACTTCCGGGACTCGAGCGGATCCGTGCGCGGTTCGTGCTCATGCTGTCCAACCGGCAGGCGCAGATCGCCGAACACGCGCTTTCCGCCTGGGATGGCGAGACGCTGGAAGACATCAACGGCAATCTTGCCGCCGCTCAGGCGATCCTCCACCAGATCGCCGGCAGTGCCGGGTCGATCGGCCTGCCCGAACTCGGCCGCTCTGCGCGCGATTGCGAATTGGCGATCGCCAGACATCTCGAAGGGCCGGATGCCGATCTCGCCATCTGTCCGGGTGAGTTGATCCATCAGCTCGACGGTTTCGTGCTGCTGTGCCTGCGGATCACCGGCAGCGAGACCGCCGCGCAGGACTCCTGAATACCGTTAACCGCCAACCACAGGGCATTTCTTCCCGCCGCTTCCCGGGTCGCTCGTATCGCTTTGAACGCAGTGCTCCGGTAAAACTAACCAGCAGCAATACCCCGGATCAGCGAAAGCGCTTCCCCGCTCAGGCGGGGTTGGCCATCGCCGCCTTGATCTGATCACCAAGCGACATCGGATCGAAAGGCTTGCTGATCACGTCGGCGGCGCCCATGGCGCGCAGCTCCTCGAGCTCGGCATGCTGGGCCCGCGCGGTCATGAAGATCGCCGGCACGTCCTTCAGGGCGGCGACCTCGCGCAGACGGGTCAGGGTTTCCTTGCCGGTCATGCCCGGCATCATCATGTCGAGCACCATGACATCGGGCGCGAAGGCCTCAGCCGCATCGAGCGCGTCTTGGCCGGACACGCATTGCATCACCTCGAAATCGCCGGAAATTTCCAGCGCCATCTTGGCAATCTCGCGGATATCCGCGTCATCCTCGACATGAAGTAACTTGATCATCTTCTCTCCACCCTTCAGCCCGCAACACGCAGCGCCGTCGGGCCTGACTTCTCTGTCGCCTGCGCGGAATCGTTTGGCAGGGTAAAGTAGAACGTCGTCCCCTCTCCCTCCCGGCTTTCAAAACCGATGTCTCCGTCTAGATTCTCAACGATCGCTTTGCAAATGCTCAATCCGAGCCCGGTGCCACCCTTGGCGGCCCGGTCGGAATTGGTCATATCGGCAAAACGTTCGAAAATCTTGTGGCTGTCCTTGGCCGGAATGCCCAGCCCCTCATCCTCGACATAGACCCGGACGCCGGTCTTATCCTCCACCAGCCCCACGGTGATCTTGCCATTCGGCCGCGAAAATTTCGACGCGTTGGACAGGAAGTTGGTGATCACCTGGATGATTCGGTTCGGGTCCGTCCGGACCCAGACCGGCGCCTCCGCGCCGATTGTCTCGATCCCGAGGTCGAAGCGCTGGCTGGCCACGACGGAGGCACGCACCGCTTCCTGCACGAGCTCCGCAAGGTCGACCCGCTGACATTCGAATTCGAGCCCGCCCGAGACGATCTTCTCGAGATCGAGGATATCATTGATGATCAGCACGAGCCGCTCCGCGTTGCGGTGAGCGATCTCCAGCAGGTCTCGCGCCTTGGGCGGCAGATCACCGGCGGCATTCGACAGCAACAGCCCCATCGATCCCTTGATCGAGGTCAGCGGCGACCGCAGTTCATGGCTGACGGTGGAGATGAAATCGGCTTTCATCCGCTCCTGCGCCAAGCGTTCGGAAATATCCTGAATGACCACCAGTATGCGGTCATCCTCGCCGTCGATCTCGACCCGCTTGATATCCACCTCGAACTGGCTGCCGTTGAACTGCGCGGTGCATTGGCCCGAGGTCTCGCTCCCGTCCTGAATGCGCGCGCAGATCGCGGAGATGCAATCGACATCCAGTTCTTCGGCCAGGTCACTCAGCGACAGATCCTTGTAGGAAGCCTCGTCGAGCTTCATGCAATCAAGCGCGGTGCGGTTCATGTACTTGAACTGCAACGTGTCGACACCGAGCAACCAGATTCCGTCGCGCAGCTCGTGCAAGGCGGTGGAGTTGATCTTCTCGAGCACGATGTTGTTGCACTTGGCAATGTCGCTGCGCACGCTGATCGAGCCCGACCACCTGCCCTCGTGATCAAAGAGGGGCATCACCGTCGATTGCGTCATCCGGGTTACCCCGTCGGCGCAGACCACCGGCGTCTCGCCTTTCCACACGCGGCCCTGGACCAGCTCGCCGCGGATCTTGATCGCGAGCGCTCGGTGGGTTTCGCCATAGAGCATCATCACCGGCTGCCCGATCAGCTGTTCGCGCCGGTAGCCGGAGAAAGCGAGCATCTCCTCATTGACCTCGGTGATGTTGTTTTGCGCATCGACCACATTGATCAGCGAATTGGTCGTCAGAGAGGCGAAGTTCTGGGCGACCGAGAATTCGGAGTGTTTCTCGTATTTCGATCCGCGCCTGCGGGAGGCCAACAGGGGGATCATTCCGGTCAATGCGATTGCCCCGGCGATCGGAGCATATGCCGTCAATGAAACCGGAAGAAACGCATAGGCGGCTACACACCATCCGATCGCAACGATACTGCCTGCAAATAAGATTCTGGCTTTATGTTCCGACAAACCAATTCGTACCATTCAATATTCCTCACCTTCAGGCCACCCCATCACCGTATAAATAAACGACATATCCCAGCGGCGGCTCCGGCGTTTTCTTGCAGATCAACTAGGCAAGATTAAGGCGGGAAAATGAATCACATTTACCTCAAAATCAAGCGTGGAATTCGTTCGGTGACCTCCTCGTCAGCACTTGTCTGCGCAAGCTTTCTGATCTGCTGGATGATGGCCGGGATATCCATCCGCGACTTGACCATGTTGTGCAGGACGCGCGTGTCTGCAACGCGGTCGGCGGCCGCCGACAACCCGATGATCTTCGCCCCGGGCTGGCGCGCGGCGATCTCGTCGAGCAGCGATCTCGCATTGCCGTCGGGCACGGTCCAGTCGAGCAGGCAGACATCCATCCGCTGCCTGCCAAGCGTCCGGCGCATCTCGGCCAGGGTCGTGACATTGGTCACCTCGGCCGTCTCGCCGAGACCGGCACGAATCACCTCCGCGAAGTCGAGATCATCCTCCAGATGCAGGATCTTGAGCGGCTCCCCGCCGCCCGTCTGGACAGAGCCAACGCCTTGTATAGGCTGCTCATCGCTGCGGACGACCGGGCAGGTGAACCAGAAGATCGTCGGGCCGCCTGCAACGCTTTCAAACCCGATGTTGCCGCCCTGCCGCCAGACGATCTGACGGGTGATATTGAGCCCGAGTCCGGTACCGCCCTTGGAACGCGTGTCCGATCCGTCCGCCTGCGTGAAGGCCTGGAAGATACGCGGCTTGAAGCTCTCCGGCACCCCGGGACCGAAGTTCTGAACGAAGATGATCGCGTCATTTTTGATCCGTTCGATGCGGATCACCACGTCGGTCTGATCCGAGGAATACTTGCAGGCATTGGAGATGAGATTTGCCAATACCTGCTTGGTGCGGCTGGCGTCGGCGTGAATCCTCAGGTCCGGCGCCTTTGCCTCGACAACCAGCTTGTTCCCATGCTGCATGGCGAATGGTAACATTTCTGTTATCGAAGAATCTATCAGTTCCGAAAGGTTAATACTTTCGAAATTGAATGTGACTTCTCCCGAGGAAATCTTTTCGAGATCGAGTATATCGTTAACGATTGTGGCAAGACGATCGGCATTTGTTCTCGCGATTTCAATCAGGCGAGTCACCGCAGGTTTTATTTCATGACTTGCCGTAGCGTCAATAAGCCCGAGCGCGCCTTTTATCGAGGTCAGCGGCGTACGCAATTCATGGCTGACCGTCGAAACGAATTCGCTCTTGACCTGCTCCATCTTCTTCTGATCGGTGATATCGACAATCTGCGCGATGAAGACATTGGCCTGCAGGTTCTTGTCATAGGTCCATGAGACATTGAACAGCCCCCAGCGGCGGCTGCCGTCCTTGGCGATGATTTGGTGTTCGCCCCGATAGCTGCGTGCGCCCTTGCTTTGTTCAAGCTCCGCAACGCCGCGGTACATGCGCTTCATATCCTCATGCACCAGCAGATCCGCGATCCGCTTGCCAAGCAGTTCCGCCTCGTCGTAACCGCCCAGAGCGCAGAGCGCGTCATTGACCAAGACGAAGCCGCCCCTGTGATTCATCAGCGCCATGCCGACAGGTGCCTCCTTCAGCACCATGCGGAAGCGCTCCTCGCTCGCCTCCAACGCATTGCGCGAATGGCGCAGATCGGTCACATCGGTCTGCGCGCCGACGAGACGCATGGCCCGGCCGGTACCCGAGCGTTCGACCGCGACCGCATCGGAACGCATCCAGCGCCATTCATCACCGAAACGGAGCCGGTATTCCGCAATCGAGCGATCCGCCTCGCCCTCGATACAGAGCCGGTCGGCCTCCTCCACCAGCGGCAGATCATCGGGATGAATCCGGGATTTGAAATGTGCCTGGCTGTCGAAACCGTCACCGCGGTCCTCGGTGTCCATGATCTCGTGCCAGGTCTCGGAAACGATGGATTTTCCGGCCACCAGATCGACATCGAAAATGCCGATCCGCGCCCCGGCGATCGCCAGGTCGTAGCGCCGTCTCGTATCCTCGACCGCCTTGTGCGCGTTGAGTTCCGCGGTCACGTCCCGCACGATTGCCGTAACCCGGGCGCTGCCGTTGGCGGCGCGCCAGCTGTTGGTCTGCACGTCAAGCTTCAGCGCCATTCCGGACTTGCTGATCCCGGTGGCGTTGTAACCTTCCGTCGCCTCTTGGGCATCGCGGATGCGATCGACAAAGGCGTCGAAATCGCGGCCGGTCATCTCGCCGAACGTATGGCCGAAAAGGGCCAGACCCGCCTGGTTCACGAAAAGGATCTCCCCCGTCCCGTCGAGGATGAACACTGCCGCCACGGCGTTCTCGATGATCGAGCGGTTCTCGTCCTCCCGCGCGCTCAGTTCACGCGCCCGCACCGCGGCAAGCTCGGCCAGCGCGTCGCCGCGCAGCCGCATGGACTTCAGCGCAAAGGCCAGCAGCGCCGTCAGCAACAGACCCGCGCTCAGCAGGATCAGCGGCACGGTGCTGTTGGCCGCACGATCGAAAGCCGGGGTGCTGGTGTAGCTCAGCGTCCAGGGGCGGCCATAGAAGGTGACCTGATGCGCGGCATTGAAACGCCCGTTGGCGACATCCTGCGGGCGGCCCTGATAGATCAGCCGATCAGGCGCCGCGCCGGTGCCGTCATGGACCGCGAGGAAGTAATCGCGGCCCTGCGCCGGGGTCAGCCCGTTCAGCAGGTTCTTTCCGACGAAAGGTGCATAGACATAGCCCACGAGCTCACGCGCCGAGGCGGGCAGGTCCGCCTGCCGCCCGGTCATGTCATAGACCGGGCGCAGCAGCAGGAAACCCGGCTGCTTGCTCTCGTCCTGCACCAGCAGGATCCGCGGCGTGAGCTGCGGCTCACCGGTCTGGCGCGCGATCGCTGCCGTGGTGCGCCGCCCTTCCTCGAAAGCGATATCGAGCGCCAGCGCCTCGATATTGGCGGCCAGCGGCGCGATGAACTTGATGATCAGCCGCTCGGGCTGGTCGGTATCGGGGTGGATGGTGAAGCCTTCATGCAGGAGGCCGCGATTGCGCCGCAGGAATTCCGCCTCCTCCCCTGCCTTCACCGGGGCGATGAAGCCGACGCCACTGATCCCCGGCAGCAGGTTCCGGATATCGAGCTCGCTGACGAAAGAGTCGAATTCGACCGCCGATACATTTTCGGAAGCGTTGAAAAAGGCCGCCGCGCCGTTCAGGCTCTGCAGATAGGTGGAGAAGCGCGTCTGCAGGCTCTTGACGCCATCCTGCGTCATTTCCTTGAACTCGCGCGTCGCCGCCGCATCGGCAACCGATTTCGCATAGAAATAGGCGCCGCCGCTCAATGCCAGGCATGTCAGGACCAACAGGATTTCCAACCGGCGAAACAATACAGATACTTCCTTGCTTCTCCAGCAGGTCAACCGCGCCGGGCCGTCACAGGACCCCGCATCTGACCTTCAACACATCAACGACTACGCAGTCACCTTATGGAGAATGGCCCCTTCGGACAACGTCTAATTCCGCCACGCCCCATCACGCGGCAGTGAGTTGCCGGCGCAACGGCTCAGCGCCGCTGAAGCCGCGCACGCAGCCGTGCCCATTCGCCCGGCGCGAACATGAAGCTGAGCCCGAAGCCGCAGAAGAAACCGAACAATTCAGCGACCCAGAGGGTGCCCGCCTCAAAGAAAATGCCCCAGAAAAGCTGCAGCGCCATCAGCAGGCCGATGAGGGTGAACGCCCGGTATTGCTCGTGCCCCCGCCCGGCCAGCTGCCGCCACATCACGAAGGAATAGCCGCCGATCAACCCGTATACATTCGGATAGGCACCGCTCACCCAGACCGGATCATCAAGCAGGAGCGCATAGATCACCGCGCCGAAGATGCCCGAGGCGAAGAAGATCGCCGTCACCGCGACCTGCCCCATCGCTTCGGCAACCAGCTTGCCGAGGGCCAGCAGCAGCACCATGGCAAAGACCGCATGGGTAAAGCCAAGATGGATGAAGGGGTAGGTCACCAGCCGCACGAGCTGCATCAGCGGCCATTGCCCATTGGCCAGCATCCAGTCGAAGATGTCGCCGGAAAAGCCGTATTCGCGGATCAGCCCGAGCCGCCAGCCGATCGCCCCAGGCCCGCCGATCAGCCCCGCCTCGCCCAGCGACAGCCCGGCCTCGACCCCGGCCATGGCCAGGAACAGCAGGATCACCACCGGCGGCAGCGGATTGACGGGCGGCTGGAAATTGGGGTCTTGCATGGGCGCTCCTTGACGGGGTTCGCGGCCATGGGTAATCCCTACGCGCAGTCAAATCCAGCCCCGAGGTACGCCCGATGAGCAAGACCGAATTCACACCGCGCGTATTCTCCGGCATCCAGCCGTCGGGCGATCTGCATCTGGGCAACTATCTCGGCGCATTGAAGCGCTTCGCCGACGCGCAGGATCAGGGCATCCAGTCGATCTATTGCATGGTCGATCTGCACGCGATCACCGTGCCGCAGAAACCCGAGGACCTCAAACGCAGCACCCGCGAACTCTGCGCCGGTTTCATCGCCTCGGGCATCGACCCGCAGAAGTCGATCCTGATCAACCAGAGCCAGGTGCCCGAACATGCCCAGCTTGCCTGGATCTTCAACTGCGTCGCGCGCATGGGCTGGATGGGCCGGATGACCCAGTGGAAGGACAAGGCGGGCAAGAATGCCGAGGCCGCGAGCCTCGGGCTCTTTGCCTATCCGGCGCTGATGGCCGCCGACATCCTGGTCTATCATGCCACCCATGTGCCGGTCGGCGAGGATCAGAAACAGCATCTGGAGCTGACCCGCGACATCGCCGCGAAATTCAATCACGATTACGGCGTGGATTTCTTTCCGCTCACCGAGCCGGTGATCGAAGGGGCGGCGACGCGGGTGATGTCGCTGCGCGACGGATCGAAGAAAATGTCGAAATCCGATCCGTCGGACGCCAGCCGCATCAACCTCAGCGACGACGCCGACACGATCGCCAAGAAGATCCGCAAGGCCAAGACCGATCCGGATGCCCTGCCTTCCGAAGCAAAGGGGCTGGAGGCGCGGCCCGAGGCACGCAACCTGGTCAACATCTATGCCGCCCTCAGCGATCAGAGCGTCGAGCAGGTGCTCTCGGAGGTCGGCGGGCAGCAATTCGGCACGTTCAAACCGCTGCTCGCGGAACTGGCCGTGACAAAAATGTCACCGATCACCAGCGAGATGACCCGGCTCATGGCCGATCCGGCGGAGATCGACCGGATTCTCGCCCATGGCGCCGCTCAAGCCCGCGAGATCACCGCGCCGATCCTGAGGAAAACCTACGAGATCGTCGGCATGGTCGGCTAGCACGGGCTGCGCATCTGCGCACAGCGCCTCTGCTGCCCGAACGCTGGACCTGCGTCGCCCGGGAGATCATCATGGCGGTGACTTCAGGAAAGGTGCCGCCATGCCCCCGTCTCATGCCTCCGTCGGCCATGTTCATCTCAAGGTCGCCGATCTCGACCGCGCTATCGCCTTTTACGGCGATATCCTCGGTTTCGATCTGACCCAGCGCTATGGCGAGGGCGCGGCCTTTCTCGGGGCCGGGGGTTATCATCATCACATCGGGCTCAACACCTGGGAAAGCGCTGGTGCCACGCCGCCACCGCCGGGGCATACCGGGCTCTATCATTCGGCGTTTCTCTATCCTGACCGGGTGAGCCTCGCCCGGGTCGTGCAACGGGTGCTAAACGCGGGGCTGACGCTCGACGGCGCGGCCGATCACGGGGTCAGCGAGGCGGTCTATCTGCGCGATCCTGATGGCAACGGGGTAGAGCTCTATTGCGACCGCGACCCGTCGGAATGGACCCGCGATGCGGCGGGCAAGCTGCGGATGGTCAATGAACCGCTCGACGTCCCGGCCCTGCTCGCATTGGCAGGCTGACAACACCGGGGCCATGGACAATACGCCGCTCCTCGGCCAGTTTCGCCACACGACAAGGCGGCACGGGGCGGATGACATGAGCACAGGATTTTTCTCGGACGAGCGCTGCTTCTGGCACGCAGGCGGAAATTATGCCTTCACCATGCCAATCGGTGGGCTGGTACAGCCGCAGGTCGGCGGTGGGCTGCCGGAAAACCCGGAGACCAAGCGGCGGTTGAAGAACCTCTTGGAGGTGACCGGGCTGATGGGCGAGCTGAACCTGCGCAGCGCCGAAATGGCCGGGCGCGAGACGCTCGAGCTTGTGCACCCCGCGGCCTATCTCGATGAATTCAAGCGCATGTCGGATGCGGGCGGCGGCGAGCTCGGACTGCGCACGCCCTTCGCGCAGGGCGGCTATGAGATCGCGGCGCTCTCTGCCGGTCTGGCGGTCGCTGCGGTCGAGATGGTCAGCCGCGGCGCGCTCACCAATGCCTATGCGCTGAGCCGCCCACCCGGCCATCACTGCCTACCCAATTTTCCCAACGGATTCTGCCTGCTGGCCAATATCGCCATCGCCATCGAAGCGGCGCGGGCACAGGGGCTGGTCCGGCGGGTCGCGGTGCTCGACTGGGATGTGCACCATGGCAACGGCACCGAGGCGATCTATTACGCGCGCGACGATGTCCTGACGATCTCGCTGCATCAGGAGGGCAATTACCCCCTCGATACCGGGGCGCTGGCCGATCGCGGCAAGGGTGCCGGTGAAGGTTATAACATCAACCTGCCGATGCATGCGGGCTCCGGTCATAGCGCCTATCTGCATGCAATGGACCGGGTGGTGATCCCGGCGATCGAGGCGTTCAAACCCGACCTGATCATCGTCGCCTGCGGCTATGATGCCGCCATCGTCGACCCGCTCGCAAGAATGCAGGCCACTGCCGAGACCTTCGCGGCGATGACCGCGCGCATCAAGACACTGGCCGAACGCCTCTGCGGCGGGCGGCTTGTCCTCGTTCACGAAGGCGGCTATTCGGAGGCCTATGTGCCGTTTTGCGGCCACGCCACCATCGCCACTCTGGCAGGCAGCACCATCACCGCGCCGGACCCGCTGGCAGTCAATTTCAGGGCCCGCCAGCCCAGTCCGGCCTTCGACGCCTTCCTGCGCCGCTCGATCGACGAGATGGCCGGGATGCTGGGATTTTAAGAGATGACCGACATGAGCAAACCGAATGCCGAGGCCATGGCCTTTCTGCAGACCCGCCGTTCGCGCCCGGCCAAGACCCTAGGCCTGCCGGTGCCCACCGTCGAGGACCTGCGCCCGGTGCTCACCGCTGCCGCGCGCAGCCCGGATCACGGCAAGCTTGAACCCTGGCGTTTCATCGTGATCGAAGGCGCCGCCATGGCACGGCTGGCGGGGGTCGTGCAGGACCGGGGCGCCGCCCTGGAGCTTGGCGCAGAGCAGATCGCCAAGGGCCGCAGCCAGTTCGATCAGGGCAACCTGGCCGTGACGGTAATCGAGGTACAGCGGCCGTCGGAGAAGGTTCCACCGCTGGAGCAGACCTATTCCGCCGGGGCCGTCTGCCTGTCATTGCTGAATGCCGCGCTGGCCGCCGGATGGGGCGCCAACTGGCTGACCGGCTGGTGTGCCCATGACCGCGACTTCATGCGCGCGGCCCTTGATCTCGAAGATCACGAGCGCATCGCCGGTTTCATCCATATAGGAACCGAGACCGCGACCCCGCCCGAACGCCCCCGTCCCGACATTGAGAGCATCACCACATGGCTTTCCCGCTGATCCTGCGCGCTTTCGCACTCACCCTGGGACAATTGTCGGACCCGCGTTTCCGCCGGGTTCTGTTTCTCGGTATCCTGCTGTCGCTGGTCCTGCTCACCGGCCTCACCTTCGGCCTGTTCTGGCTTGTCGGCTGGGTCACCGGGGAGACCGCCGCGCTGCCGCTGATCGGCGAGGTGGCATGGCTCGATGACCTGTTCAGTTGGGGCGCGGTGCTGCTGATGGCGTTGCTGTCGGTGTTCCTGATGGTTCCCGTCGCCTCGGCGATCATCTCGTTCTTTCTCGACGATGTGGCCGAGGCGGTCGAAGAGGTACATTACCCGCACCTGCCCGCCGCCACGCCGGTCCCTCTGGGCGATACCCTGCGCGATACGGTCAATTTTCTCGGCGTGCTGATCGGCGCCAATCTGGTGGCGCTGGTATTCTACCTGATCTTCGCCCCGGCCGCGCTGTTCATCTTCTGGGCGCTGAACGGGTTCCTGCTGGGACGTGAATATTTCACCCTCGCGGCAATCCGCCGCGTCGGACGCACCCGTGCCCGGCAATTACGCCGTCGTCACAGCGGCACGATCTGGCTGGCCGGGGTGGCAATGGCGGTGCCCTTGTCCATCCCCCTGCTCAACCTGGTGATTCCGATCCTCGGCGCGGCGAGTTTTACCCACCTTTTCCATTTGCTATTATCTCCGCAGGATAAAGCCAGCGTTCCAGATCCGCGCTACTGATCCAACCCGAGAGGATGATCACCGCGAAGATTGACCAGAGCACGATCGACGCGAACGTGGTCCAGAGCGCCTTCTTCTTCAGGTGATGCTGCTCCGGTGCCCCGGCATGCGTGCCGGGCACGAGCACGCCCGCATCGCCCTGGGTCTGCACCTTGATCGGCAGGGCGATCAAGAAGGTCATGAACCAGGTGACCGCGAAGAGGACGATACCGGAAACGATTCCCATGATCAGACCTCCTCAAGCTCGACGAGGGCGCCGTTGAAGTCCTTGGGATGCAAAAACAGAACCGGCTTGCCATGTGCGCCGATCTTGGGTTCGCCGCTGCCCAGCACCCGCGCGCCGCTCGCCTTCAGCTTGTCCCGCGCCGCCAGGATGTCCTCGACCTCATAGCAGATATGATGGATGCCCCCGGCCGGGTTCTTGTCGAGAAACCCCTGGATCGGGCTGTCCGCGCCGAGCGGATTGAGCAATTCGATCTTGGTATTGGGCAACTCGATGAAAATGACCCGCACACCGTGGTCGGGCTCGTCCTGCGGCGCGCCGACCTGCGCTCCGAGCGCATTGCGATACAGATCCGCGGCGGCCTCGAGATCGGGCACCGCGATGGCGACATGGTTCAGACGTCCAATCATCCGGTTTTCTCCTGTCAATGGTCTTGCACGGTCTTATGAGGGCAGCGGCGACGCGGTGCAATGCGTCACGTTAACCCGCTGTTAGCTCCCCGGGCCTAACCATTGAATCGGATGATGAGATGCGGGAGGCCAAGATGGACAAGACGGAACCCTTTTCAAGAACTCTTCCAGCGCCGACGGCAGCGCGGCCGCTGCTCGGCCTGACGGTCCTTGTCATCGAGGACAGCCGCTTCGCCTGCGAGGCGGTCCGCCTGCTCTGCCTGCGGTCGGGCGCAAGGATCAGACGTGCGGACAGCCTGCGTTCCGCCCGTCGGCATCTGCGGGTCTATCGCCCTTCGGTGATGATCGTCGATCTCGGCCTGCCGGACGGGAACGGAATCGATCTGATCCGAGACCTTAATCAGGCTCAGCCCCGGGTCGAGGCGTTGTTGGGAACCTCCGGCGACGTGCATCTCGAATCTGCAGCGCTGGAAGCAGGCGCCGACGGGTTCCTCGGCAAGCCGGTCACCTCGCTGGCGACGTTTCAGGAGCTCATACTCTCCGCCCTGCCCCCCGAGCGCCACCCGCCCGGTCCGCGACGGCTCAGCGATGAAACCGTGGCGCCGGACCGTATCGCTTTTCAGGATGACATGGCCCATATCGCCAACGTCCTCGACGATCCGCCCAATGAACATGCGCTCGATTACGTGGCGCAGTTCCTCAGCGGCCTGGCGCGCAGTGCGCAGGATGACGGACTCGAAAGGGCGGCAACCGCTTTGGCCCGCAAACGCGCCTCCGGCGAGCCGACGAGCTCCGAAACGGCAGCACTTGCCGGGTTGATCCAGAACCGACTGTCCCAACCCATCGCGATCTGACCGCGAGCGACCCTTAGCCCGTGGACCATCTGCGCTGGCGGAGCCAAGTATGTGCAGGGAGCGGGATCACCGATGTTCGTGATCCAACTCCTCGTCGAAACGCCCGCCATCATCAGACGTTACCGCCGGGGAGAAGCAAGATGCGCAAACCTTATCGAAGTTTTCCGTCCTGCCGCAATCTCCCGCATCTATTCCCCAATCGAGCCACAATCGCCGCCCATCCTCGATGCCAGGGCCAGCACTACTGGTCGCAAGTCCGGAGGTATCATGCGCCGATCGAAGAAACCTTTCCGCCCTGGCAGGAACAGCAGCCACGGGGCGGACTGGATCATCCTGACCGCCGCCGCGCTCGGCTGCGCCATCGTGCTCATCGCCTCGATCCATGCGGGCGATCGCGGGTTGGCGGCGCATCTCGGCAGCTACATCTCGCCGACCCGGTATTTCTGAGCGCGATCAGACGTCACGGCGGGATCCGCGCAATTCTCCATTTCGGCACTGCCTTTGGCCTGCACGGCCTGTGTCGCGCGCCTATCGCGGTCAGATGCTTGTCCAGACTGGGTTTCACGGGCGCTCCGGGAACCTCGGCAATTGCCCGGCGTTCTCAGATAAAGCCCTGAAAGGAATGACGATGCCCTCCATCTATGACACTATCAAAGCCGATCACCAGGATCACCGCGACCTGCTCGACCGGATCGCCCAGACAAGCGGCGACAGCACGGAGCGGCGTGAGGCCTGGGATACATTCTATCAGGACGTGAAATCCCACGCAGCCGCGGAGGAAGAAACCTTTTATTCAAAGCTGATGGCCCAGACCTGGGGTCAGGATGCGGCGCGTCATTCGGTGCATGAGCATCAGCAGATGGATGACATCATGGAAGAGCTCAACGAGATGGATATGGCGTCCTCGGGCTGGATCACCAGGTTCAGGACGCTGAAACATGACTACGAACACCATATGGACGAGGAAGAGAACGAGGTCTTCAGCCGCGCCAAGGAAGTGATCGGCGAGGAAGAGAACGATGCCTATGGCGCGAAATTCGAAGCGCGCAAGAGGGAGGAACGCAAGCTGATCGACGAGAAACGCGAGGATTCTCTGGAAGACTGACCCCGGCTATCGCAAAGCAAAAGGCCGCCCCGGTGGAGCGGCCTCCTATCGGTTGGACTTAGCGGGATTACTCCTGCGGAATGACCCGCAGCCCCAGTTCCATCAACTGATCCGAGGCAGGTTCGCTCGGCGCATTCATCATCAGGTCCTCGGCACGCTGGTTCATCGGGAACA
Source organism: Sulfitobacter aestuarii (assembly GCF_042685005.1). Lineage (NCBI taxonomy): Bacteria > Pseudomonadati > Pseudomonadota > Alphaproteobacteria > Rhodobacterales > Roseobacteraceae > Sulfitobacter > Sulfitobacter aestuarii. The sequence goes on from NZ_JBHUMP010000009.1 coordinate 126,769, forward strand.
GGATCACCTCGCGGATGTTCTGCTCTTCCGCCAGCAGCATCACGATCCGGTCGATGCCCGCGGCGCAGCCACCATGCGGCGGGGCGCCGTAATGGAAGGCGTTGACCAGCCCGCCAAACCGCTTGCGCACTTCCTCCTCACCGTAACCGGCGATCTCGAAAGCCTTGAACATGATCTCGGGCCGGTGGTTCCGGATGGCGCCAGATACCAGCTCGTAGCCGTTGCAGGCGAGGTCGTATTGATAGCCCAGCACCTGCAGCGGGTCGCCCTGCAGCGCCTCCATACCGCCCTGCGGCATGGAGAACGGATTGTGCTCGAAATCGATCCTGCCGGTCTCCGGGTCCTTTTCGTAGATCGGGAAATCGACGATCCACGCGAAGGCAAAACGATCCTTGTCGGTCAGACCCAGCTCTTCGCCGATGACGTTGCGCGCGCGGCCCGCGACCGCCTCGAAGCTCTTGGGCTTGCCGCCAAGGAAAAACGCCGCGTCGCCGACACCGAGGCCCAGCTGCTGGCGGATCGCCTCTGTCCGCTCGGGGCCGATGTTCTTGGCCAAGGGGCCGGCCGCCTCCATGCCTTCGCCCTGATCGCGCCAGAAGATATAGCCCATACCGGGCAGCCCTTCCTTTTGCGCGAAGGCATTCATCCGGTCGCAGAACTTGCGGCTGCCGCCTGTCGGCGCAGGGATCGCGCGGATTTCAGTGCCGTCCTGCTCCAGCAGTTTGGCGAAGATCGCAAACCCGGAACCGCGGAAATGCTCGGACACCACCTGCATCTTGATCGGGTTGCGCAGGTCGGGCTTGTCGGAGCCATACCAGAGCGCGGCATCCTTGTAGGAGATCTGCTCCCATGTCTCGTCGACCTTCTTGCCGCCGCCAAATTCTTCGAAGATGCCCGCGATCACCGGCTGGATCGTGTCAAACACGTCCTGCTGGGTGACAAAGGACATCTCCATGTCGAGCTGGTAGAAATCGGTGGGCGAGCGGTCGGCGCGCGGGTCCTCATCGCGGAAGCAGGGCGCGATCTGGAAATACTTATCGAACCCCGAGACCATCAGAAGCTGCTTGAACTGCTGGGGCGCCTGCGGCAGCGCGTAGAACTTGCCCGGATGCAGACGGCTCGGTACCAGGAAGTCGCGCGCGCCTTCGGGGGAGGAGGCGGTGATGATCGGCGTCTGGAACTCGCGGAAGTCCTGGTCCCACATGCGCTTGCGGATCGAGGCGACGACGTCGGAGCGCAGCTTCATGTTCTCCTGCATCTTCTCGCGGCGCAGGTCGAGATAGCGATAGCGCAGGCGGGTTTCCTCGGGATATTCCTGCTCGCCGAAAACCTGCAGCGGCAGCTCTTTGGATTCACCCAGGATCTCGATGTCGCGTACGAAAACCTCGATCTCGCCGGTCGGGATCTTCGGGTTCACCAGTTCTGGGTCACGCGCCTTCACCTCGCCGTCGATGCGGATACACCATTCGGCGCGTACCTTCTCCACCTCAGCGAAGGCGGCGGAATCCGGGTCGCAGAGCACCTGCGTCATGCCGTAATGGTCGCGCAGATCGATGAACAGGATGCCGCCATGGTCGCGCACGCGGTGGACCCAGCCGGAGAGGCGCACGGTATCCCCGACGTTCTCCTTGCTCAGGTCAGCGCAGCTATGGGTGCGGTATTCATGCATGGCGGGTCCCTTCCGAGGGCTGAAAATTGTTCCGCGCAGGTACACAATTTGGGGCTTGGGAAGTCAAGGGCGCAGAGCGGTTTTGCGCCGCCGCTGCGCCATTAATCTGCGGAGTCCGCGTGGCTCAGAACCGCAGCGACAGGCGGCTGCCCGCGGCGGTCAGACCGTTCTCCAGCGTCCCGTCGAGCTGCGAGGCGGCGGCGGCCATGAGGTTCGATCCGAGGTTGGGCACGGCCTGTCCGTCGGGGCTATCTCGTGAACCCTTGCCGTTGTCCTGGCAATCGAGGTGCAGTTCCGCACCCTTTTGCGCAAGGCGGATATCGATCCGGCCGGTCTCGCTGTCGGTGAAGGCATGTTTGATCGAATTGGCGATGAACTCGCTGATCACGAAACCGAGGGCCGCGGCGGCATTGGCGCGCAGGGAAATATTATCGAACTGTCCGTCGATCACGATATTGTCGGGGGCCGATTGTTCAAGCAGCGCGATCACCCGGTCGAGATAGGCTTTGGCATCGACCTGGCCGTTCTGGTCAGTGCCCTGCAATTCGCTGTGCAGCGCGGCGACCGCATCGATACGGCGCAACACCGCGTCGAATGCTTCGAGCGCCTGGGGGTCGCTCAGGTTGCGGCCATAGAGCCGTACCACCGAGGAAAGGGTCTGCAGCGAATTCTTCACCCGGTGATCGGCCTCGCGCGCCAGTATCGCCTGGTTCTTCAGTGCCAGCCGCAATTCGAGCTGTTTCATCACCTGTCGGGACAGCACTTCCAGCGCCTTGCGCTGCAGCGGGTCGAGGTGGCCCGGCTTGTTGTCGAGCACGCAGAGCGTGCCGATGGGCAGACCGTTGGGCGCCACCAATTGCACCCCGGCATAGAAACGCAGCCCTTCGGCGGCCGTGCAGAGAGGGTTGTCCGCCATCCGCGGATCGCTCAGCGTATCAGGGATTTCGACGAAGCCATCGTCGAGAATCACATGCGAGCAGATCGAGGTGGCCACCGGCGTCTCGCGCGCGCCGAGCCCGACCTCGGCCTTGAACCACTGGCGCGTGTCATCAATCAGGTTGATCACCGAAATCGGTGCGGCGCAGAGCTCCGAGGCGAGCGCGACGATCTCGTCGAAATCCTCTTCCCGGGGCGTGTCCAGAATATCATAGGAGCGCAACGTGCGCAGCCGCTCGGCCTCTTTCGGATGGGGCGCCGCAATCATCGGTCGTGTCCTTCTATCCGCGATAAATCACAATCACTGCCTATCCGCGATAAATCACAATCACTGCTGATCGATATTCCGGGAGGAGATAACCTGTTGGGACAGGTTGACAACTCACCGGGGCATTCCTGCCCAAAAGGGCCATAACCGGCGGGCTTGGCAATTACAATCAGGTGCCGGTCGGGCTGTGCAGGAATTGCAGGATCGCGTCCGAACAGCGACAAAACAGCGCGCATTCCGGGGAGCCCTCCGACGCGGCAGCCCTGTTCCTTCGAGGATAGGGGCGGCGAAATTGCGGAACCTAGGCCGCAAAGACACGAAAAGTGGCAAAATGGGGCTGGTCGTCGGCGCTCCCCTCATTAATAAGCGCACCATGTCTTTGTTTCTCGTTATCGCACTCCCGTTCATCGGCGCGCTGCTGCCGGGCCTGATGATCCAGGCGGGCAGACAGGCCTGCTTCATGGCAACTTTCCTGGTCACGGCATTGGCCGCGGTCGGGCTTGCGACCCACGCGCCGGCGGTGCTGCGCGGGGAGGTGGTGAGCGCGCAGCTCAATTGGCTCCCGGCGCTGGGGCTCAACGTTAATCTCTTTCTCGATCCGCTGGGGCTGATGTTCGCCGGGCTGATCCTCGGCATCGGCTTGCTGATCATCGCCTATGCCCGCAGCTATCTGTCGCGCGATGACAATATGGGCGAGTTCTTTACCTATCTGCTGCTGTTCCAGGGCGCGATGGTCGGCATCGTGCTGTCGGACAACATCCTGCTGTTGCTGGTGTTCTGGGAGCTCACCTCGCTGTCTTCCTTCCTGCTGATCGGGTTCTGGAAACACCTGCCCGAGGGCCGCCAAGGTGCGCGCATGGCGCTGACCGTAACCGGGCTCGGCGGGCTTGCGATGATCGGTGGCATGCTGCTTCTGGGCCAGATCGCGGGCAGCTATGACCTGAGCGTGATCCTGACTCAGCGCGAGCTCATCCAGGACTCGCCGCTCTATCTGCCTGCCCTGCTGTTGATCCTGCTCGGCTGCTTCACCAAATCGGCGCAATTCCCGTTCCATTTCTGGTTGCCGCACGCCATGGCCGCGCCCACTCCGGTCTCGGCCTATCTGCATTCCGCTACCATGGTGAAGGCCGGGCTGTTCCTGCTGGCGCGGCTCTGGCCGGTGCTGTCGGGCAGCGAGGTCTGGATCGTGCTGGTCTGCACCGCCGGTCTGGTGACCATGGTGCTCGGCGCGGTGATCGCCTTCTTCAAGGATGACCTGAAGGCGCTGCTGGCCTTTTCGACCGTCTCGCATCTCGGGCTGATCACTTTCCTCCTCGGCACCGGTACCGGCTTCGGGGCCATGGCGGCGGTGTTCCATATTCTCAATCACGCCAGCTTCAAGGCGGCGCTGTTCATGAGCGCCGGGATCGTCGATCACGCGGTGCATACCCGCGACCTGCGCCGCCTCGGCGGGTTGGCGCGGTTCATGCCGGTGACCTTCGCGATTGCCACGCTGGCGGGCCTGTCGATGGCGGGGATTCCGCTGCTGAACGGCTTCCTTTCAAAGGAAATGATGCTGGAAGAGGCGGTGCATACCACGCTTTACGGCTCCCCGATCCTGGTGGCCGTGGTGGCGACGCTCGGCGCGCTGTTCTCGGCGGCCTATTCCTTCCGCTATATCTGGCACTGCTTCCTCGGTCCGGTGCGCAATGACTACCCCGCCGAACCGCATGATCCTTCGGTCGGCCTCTGGCTGCCGCCTGCCCTGTTGATCCTGCCGGTCGTGGTGATCGGCCTTGCGCCCTTCCTCGCGGAACCCTTCGTCAAGATCGTGACCGCGGCGGTGATCGGCGGCGTCGTCGAGATGCCCGATGCGCATCTCAAGATCTGGCACGGTGTCACCCCCGCACTGATGATGTCCGGCATTGCGGTATTCGGCGGCGCGCTGCTGCTGGCCGCCTACGCACCGCTGGCGCGCGGCTGGCTCGCGGCGCCCCGGCCCGAGGCCAAGGTGATCTTCGAGGGCATCGTCGAGGCCTGCGCCCGGGCGGCCGAAGCGGTGGCGGCGCGGCTGCATGACGGCTCCTTCACCCGCTATGCGTCGATCATGGTGCTGACGGTGATCCTCGTTGGCGCCTATGCCGGGCTCACCGGCGGTTTCGGCCTGCCGAGCCGCGAGATGCTGCCGATCACGCCGCTGGCGGTCATCGCCTGGCTGATGCTCGTCTGTGCGGCGGTGTTCCTCGTCGCCGTGCAGCGCAACCGCCTTGCGGTGCTGATCCTGATGGGGATCATCGGCCTGATGGTCTCGGTCGGGTTCAACTATTTCTCCGCCCCCGATCTCGCGCTGACCCAGATCTCGGTCGAGGTGGTGACGATTATCCTGCTGCTGTTGGCGCTCAACTTCCTGCCCAACCGCAGCCCGGTGGAATCCGGCGCCGCAAAGCGGATCCGTGACGGTGCTATCGCGATCACCGGCGGTGTGGCGGCGGCGGCGCTGATCTATGTGATCCTGATGTCGGATTTCCCGATGACGTCAATCTCGGAATATCACCTTGCCAATTCCTACAAGGGCGGCGGCGGCACCAATGTGGTCAACGTGATCCTCGTCGATTTCCGCGGCTTCGACACCTTCGGCGAGATCATCGTGCTCGGCATCGCGGCGCTGGTGATCTATGCGCTGACCGAGACGCTGCTCTCGGGTCCGGTGCGCGCAAGGCTGCTCAATCGCGGCTATGAGGAGGAACGCGCGGGCGATGCGCATCCCCTGATGATGGTGGTGCTAACCCGGGTGATGATGCCGGTGGTGCTGATGGTCGGCGTCTATATCTTCCTTCGCGGGCACAACGAACCGGGCGGCGGCTTCATCGCCGGGCTGATCGTGGCGATCGCGGTGGTGATGCAATATATGGCCAGCGGCTTTGCCTGGGCCGAAAAGCGCCAGCGCTATCCCTATCATGGCATCATCGGCGCCGGAGTGCTGGTCGCCGGGCTGACCGGCATCGGTGCCTGGTTCGCGGGACAGCCCTTCCTGTCCTCGGCCTTCGGCTATTTCCGCATCCCGCCAATGGAGAAATTCGAACTGGCCACCGCGATGGGCTTCGATCTCGGCGTCTTCCTCGCCGTGGTCGGCGCCGTAATGCTGTCGCTGGAAAGCTTCTCGCGACTCGGACGCCGTGCCGGGACGGAGGTCAGCGACTACGCGATGGACATCGACCCCTCGCGCGAACCCCTGCCCCAATCAGAGCGTGAGGAGGCCTGAGCATGGAATTGCTGATCGCATCCGCCATCGGCGTGCTGACGGCCGCGGGCATCTACATGGTGCTGCGGCTGCGCACCTTCCCGGTCATCATCGGCACCTCGCTCCTGAGCTATGCCGTCAACGTTTTCCTCTTCGCCTCCGGACGGCTGGCGATGGATGCACCGCCGGTGCTGAGCGACAACGCGGCGAATTACGCGGACCCGCTGCCACAGGCGCTGGTACTGACGGCGATCGTGATCTCCTTCGGGATGACCGCGGTCGTGGTGATCATCGCGCTCGGCTCCTGGCTGAGCTCGGATGACGATCTGGTGAACGCGCCCGAAGTGCCCGGCGCCACCACCAACGCGGCTCCGGCCCGGCGCGGAGAAGCCTCATGAACCACTGGATCGTCCTTCCCGTCGTGCTGCCCGCGATGCTGGCCGCCGCGCTGATCCTCTCGGCGCGCTATCATCTGACCCTGCAGCGGGTGTTCTCCCTCACCGGCGCCGCCGCGCTTTTCGCCATCGCGCTCGGCCTGTTCTGGCAGGCTTCCGACGGCACCATCACGATCTACCAGCTCGGCAACTGGACGGCGCCCTTCGGCATCGTGCTGGTCGCAGACCGGCTCTCGACCCTGATGGTGCTGCTGACCTCGATCCTGGCGCCGCTGGTGCTGCTCTATGCGATCGGGTCTGGCTGGGACCGGCGCGGGAGACATTTTCACGCGCTGTTCCAGTTCCAGCTGATGGGGATCGCCGGCGCCTTCCTGACCGGTGACGCCTTCAACCTCTTCGTGTTCTTCGAAGTGCTGTTGATCGCCTCCTACGGGCTGATGATCCATGCGGGGGGCGCGGCACGGCTGCGCGCCGGTACGCAATACGTGCTTTACAATCTCCTCGGTTCGACACTGTTCCTTTTCGCCCTCGGCACGCTCTATGCTGAGACCGGCACGCTCAACATGGCCGATCTGGCCATGCGGGTGGCGACGCTCGATCCTGCCGATTCCGCAGGCATCCGCATCGCCGCGGTGCTGCTGCTGATGGTCTTCGCGATCAAGGCCGCGCTGCTGCCCCTGCATTTCTGGCTGCCCGCCAGCTATGCCGAGGCCCCGGCGCCCGTGGCGGCGCTTTTCGCGATCATGACCAAGGTCGGCGCCTATGGCATCATCCGTTTCTACACGCTGGTCTTCCCGCCGGAGCTTGCGATAACGCAGGGGCTCTTCGACACCTGGCTGATGCCCGCCGCGCTGGCGACCCTGACCCTTGGGATGATCGGCGTGCTCGGCGCAAGGCGCATCGACCGGCTGGTCGCCTTCGCGGTCATCGGCTCGATGGGCATGTTGCTGAGTGCGGTGGCGGTCTTCACACCCGGGGGCATCGCCGCGGCACTCTATTACGCGCTGCATTCGACATTGGCGACGGCGGCGCTGTTTCTGCTGGTCGATGTGATCCGCGACGGGCGCGGCGGCACCGGCGCGCGGCTTGCCCCGGCAGCGCCGATCGTCGGCGGCGCATTGGCGGCGGGAATGTTTTTTCTCGCGGCGATCGCCATGGTCGGCGTGCCCCCGCTGTCGGGCTTTGTCGGCAAGCTGCTGATCATGGACGCGGCGCGCGGCAGCACCGCCATCTGGTGGGTCTGGGGCGTGATCCTGAGCGGCTCGCTGATCTCGCTGGTCGGCTTTTCGCGGGCAGGGTCGCTGATCTTCTGGAAGGCGCATCAGGAGGTCGCGCCCGAACTCGACTGCGATCCCGAGGCCGAGATCGACACCCATGACACGCCGCTCCCGGCGCAGCACGCGCCGGCCCTCTCGATGGTCGCCATCGGCGGGCTGCTGGCGCTGCTGGTGCTGCTTACCGTGGCCGCCGGACCGGTCATGCGCGTGCTGGACGCAACAAGCGCGCAGCTCTTCGCGCCCGGCCCCTATATCGAGAAGGTGCTGAACACGCCGGGCAAGGTGATCAAGGATCACGGCACCGAGGATCATGCGGAAGAGCACGACGGTCCCGACGCCGGTTCCGCGGCTGACGCCGTCGGCGGCGAAGCCAGTGAAACCACGGAAGCGGAGGAGCACTGACATGGCCCTGCGATTGCTGCAACGTCTCTTCCCGCATCCTTTCCTGACCGCGCTTCTGGTGCTGGTCTGGTGCCTGCTGGTCAATGGGCTGAGCCTCGGCACGCTGGTATTCGGGATGATCCTCGGCGTGCTCATCCCGATCGCCACCGCCGCCTATTGGCCCGCCCGCCCGGCCGCGCCGCGGATCGGACGGCTTACGGTCTATCTCGTGATCGTGCTCTGGGACATCCTCGTCGCCAATGTGCAGGTCGCGATGATCGTGCTGTTCAAGAGCAATGCCAAGATGGCGCCCAATTGGGTGATGATCCCGCTCGACCTGCGCACGCCCGAGGCGATCTCGATGCTGGCCGGCACCATCACCCTGACCCCCGGTACGGTGAGCGCGGACCTCTCCGCCGATGGCGGCGCCCTGCTCGTCCATGCACTTGACGCGCCGGACCCGGACGCGGTGCGCGACGAGATCAAACACCGCTATGAACGCCGCCTGAAGGAGATTTTCGAATGATCGACATCGCTCTTTACATCGCGCTCGCGGCGGTCGGGCTGGCACAGCTTCTGGCGATGGTGCGACTGGTCATCGGCCCGCATATCGGCGACCGGATACTGGCGCTCGACACGATGGTGATCAACGCCATCGCGCTCATTATCCTGCTCGGCATGCTCTGGGGCACGCAGATCTATTTCGAAAGCGCGATGATCTTCGCCATGCTCGGCTTCGTCTCCACCGTGGCGCTGGCGCGGTTCGTGCTGCGCGGCGACATCATCGAATGAGGAGGACATGATGGACGCGTTGCTCGACACCCTGTCCCAGACGCCGCTGCTCGATATGGCCGTCGCCTTCCTGCTGCTGGCCGGTAGCTTTTTCACGCTGGTCGGCTCGATCGGCCTGATCAAGCTCGAAGCGCCGATGTCACGGTTGCACGGACCGACCAAAGCCTCGACACTCGGCGTCGGCTCGCTGCTGCTGGCCTCGATCATCTACGCCTTCGGGCGCGGCGAGCCGTCGCTGCACGAGGTTCTGGTGATGGCGTTCCTCTTCGTGACCGCACCGATCACCGGCAATTTCATCGCCAAGGTACACCTGCACCGCTACCACAAGCCGGAAGATCTGCCTGCCCTGCCGGAAGGGCAGAACTGGGCCGCCTGCGCGAAGGAAGAAGAGGAAAACCGGCTGGATCGCGACCGCGTTTGATCTTCCCTTCGCCGCGGGGCGCTGGCACATTCGGCCCATGTCGAAGAAGACCCTCAACGCGGCCAATCTTGCCGGGCTCGGCGCCGAGCGTCTGGCCGAGCTGCTGATCGAGGTCAGTACCGGAAGCGCCGACATCAAGCGCCGCCTGCGGCTTGAACTCAGCCATGACCTTGGGCCCCTCGAACTGGCGCGCGACCTGCGCAAACGGCTGGTGTCGCTGCGCAAGGCGAGAAGCTTCGTCACCTGGCGCAAGCGCAAGGCGTTGATCAAGGATCTGCAAACCCAGGCCGACATGATCATCGAGCGCATTGCTCCGCAGGCACCGACAGAGGCTTTCGATCTGCTCTGGCAGTTTCTGGAACTCGCAGGACCGACCTCTGAACGGGTCGATGACAGTCGCGGCGAGGTCGGCGATGTCTTCCGCGGCGCCCGTTCCCATCTGGCCGAGATCGCGCCGCGCGCCATGCTGGCGCCGATCCAGCTGGCCGAACGGGTCTGGGAGGCGTTGCGCGACGACGGCTATGGCGCCTTTGATGGTGTGATCGACCTCACCGCCGAGGCGCTTGGCCGCGAGGGTCTGACGCATCTCGAAGCGCTGGTGAAAGCCTACGAGGCCGCACCGATCGAAACCGATCCCGACCATCCCGCCCTGCAGTTCCTGCGCGAGCTGCGCGGCGGGTCGGCCTCCTATCTGGCCGATGCAAAGGCCCGCATGGTCAAACATACCCTGCAGGAGATAGCGGACGCCGCGGGCGACACCGAGGCCTATATCGCGCAGTTCAGCGATGCGGATCTGAGCCGCCCGCGAACCGCGGCGGATATCGCCACACGGCTGCTGGAGAACGGTGATGCGGAACTGGCCATGTCCTATCTGCAACTTGCCGAGGACGCCCGCTCGGACGCAGCATGGGATGATGCCTATATCGCCTGCCTGCTGGCTCTGGGGCAGCACGACGCGGCACAGGCGCATCGCTGGCAATGTTTCGAGACGCGGCTGTCGGCCCGGCATCTGCGCGATCACCTGAAGGAGCTCGACGATTTCGAGGATGTCGAGGCCGAAGACCGCGCCAAGTTGCATGTGCTGGCCTATCCCGATGTCAGCGCCGCACTTGGCTTCTTGCTCGACTGGCCCGATCTGCATCACGCGGCGCGGCTGGTCGAGGCCCGCAGCGCCGAGCTCAACGGGGATTTCTATCATATCCTGACCCCCGCTGCCGACGCGTTGCGCAACCGCCATCCGTTGGCGGCGGTGCTGCTGTGGCGGGCGATGATCGATTTCGCGCTGACCGAAGGGCGCAGCAGCCGCTATGGCCATGCCGCCGATCACCTGATGGATTGCGCGGCGCTCGACGGCGAGATCGACGATTACGGCACGGCGGAAAGTCATGACGATTATGTTGTCCGGCTGCAGGACAGGCACCAGCGCAAGACCTCGTTCTGGGCCCGGCTTGGCTGAACCACAGGGGGCCGGACCACCGCGGCGCGGTCCGGCCTTTCACCTCAGCCGTCGATGGCGGCCGTGACGATCACTTCGACCAGCAGGTCGGGCCGGGCCAGCTTGGCTTCGCCACAGGCGCGCGCCGGTGCGTGCCCCTCGGGCACCCAGGCGTCCCAGACCTCGTTCATCGCAGCGAAATCCTTCATGTCGGCCAGCCAGATGACCGCCTGCAGCATCTGCTCGCGCGAGGAACCGGCCTCCTTCAGCAGCGCATCGACGCGCGACAGGCAATCGCGGGTCTGTTCCGCCACGTCGGCGCCCTCCCCGACCTGACCGCACAGATAGGCCGTGCCGTTGTGTTTGACGATTTTGCTCATTCTGGTAGCGGTATGCAGACGCTCGATCATGTCGGTTTCCTTGCTTGAAATATCTGGAAGATCCCGGCACAGGCCGGGGTCGCCCCCGGTGGATAGCGTTCCCGGTGGCGCGAGAACAGCCTCCGCGATGGCCTTGGGGGAGAAATGTGAGGCAGGGCTACAGGAGCCGACGCAGCACATAGGTCAGCTCGCTGCGCCGCTTCAGTCCGAGCTTGAGATAGGTGGCCTTGAGATGCGTCGCCACGGTCCAGTGGCTGATCTCGAGAAACTGCGCCACTTCCTTGTTCGAGAACCCCTTGGCCACGAGGATCGAGATTTCGCGTTCACGCGGGGTCAGCAGATCCAGCGGTTCAGCCACGTCCCCGGGCGATCTGAAGACATCGACCTGCGCAAGATCGCCGTCAGGGACGTCATTCAGAATTCGGACTGGCATGGAACTCTCCCAATCTGGTTTTTCTTCCCCCTGCGGCTCCCGGACCGGACTTGTGAAGAGGAGACAGCAGCGGCCCATGTCCAGCCGGATATCCGGTGAAAAAGTGATGTTCCCAAGGTCTCCATGATACTCGAAACGACGGCGTCGGGGAAATACTATCTTCGGTTGTAGCCCGCCCGGCATGACCCGGCCGAACAGGGTGGCGGGTAATCAGCCGGGCTTCGGCGGCAGCAGGATCCGGGCATAGCAGCGGCCGAAGGGGGCAGCGCCGCGGCGCACCGTAATCTGGCGCTGCGCATCGCAGGAGAACCGCGGCTGAAAGGAGATGCGTCCCTGAGGAAACGACTTCGATATGCCGCTGGCGCGCCAGAACCGCTGGTTGAAGGGATGCGCGTTGATCATCTGCGCAAGCCGCTGGCGCTCCGACCCCGGCCGAACATTGTAGGCCCGCCCCGCCAGCCCGAGCAGAGTATCCCCCCGCCGGATGCGATAGAGCTTGCCGGTCTTGCCGGATACGCGGATGCAGCCGCGCTCATGGTCTTCGGCCTCGCTGTCCATTTCGACGGTGCAATAGCGGGCCGACAGGTAACCATGTACGCGCGGCCAGTCGAATTTCTGCACCAACGGCTTGCGGATGCTGGCGCGGCCGCCGTTGCGGTTCACGAAATCGGCCAGCCCCCGCTGCAGGCTGCGCCAGAGCGCATCCTGGCCGCGGCTCACCAGCCCGAGCAGGCTGGCCCCGGCTTCGAGCAGCCCGTTCACCCGGTCGGCGGCGCGGGTGTAGAACGTGTAAGTCCCGTCGCCGTTGTCACGCAGGCGGAATTCGCGGTTGCCGTTGATCGGATGGCTGCCGTTTCCGGCGCGCAGCAACTTCGGCGTGAAGACAGTGCCGAAGACCCAGTGCAACGGCGAACTGCGGATCGCCATCACCGTGGCATCCTCGATCCCGGCCCCGCCCGCGAGGTTCAGCATATCGATATGAATCAGCGCCATATCCGGTCGGCTGGCGCGCCAGCGCAGGCGGTTGCCGCGTCTGGTCTTCGCATCGAACCCGTAGGGCCGGAACTGCGTGTTGCGCCGGTCGATGAAGTCATTGATGTTCAGCCGCAGGTGACGCAGCAACCCGGGAGCGGTGACCCGCTCGCCGCCGATCTTCGGAAGCCGGGTGATCTTCACCGCATAGAGATCGCAGGACAGATCGCCGCGGCCATCCTCGATGAACTGGAAATGCCCGCCGACGGTCTTGCGCCACAGATGCGCGCGCTGCGACTTGGTCGGTTTCAGGATCAGCAGGTCTTCCCATGGGTAGAGCGCGCTCGCGAGATCCTCGGCATCCGCTTCCCTGATCGGTAGATCGAGCATAACCATGTTACAGGCTCCCATCGGTCCCGAGACCCCAATTCAGCTGCTGCGCTTGCGCCGTGCGGGGCGGAAATCGATGATATGGGCACCGCCGCTGCCCGCCAGCTTGCTGCGCATCCCGACGGATTCGGCGCTGGTCAGCCAGTCATCTGCGGCATCGACGATGGCTTCGAGCAGGGCTTCGAAATCGGTGCGCACATCGGTCAGGATGTAATCCTCGCCGAGCCAGCGCAGGATATCGCGCCCGGTGACCGCCATGCGGTTGCGCTGCGAGGAGATCGGGCGTTCGTGCAGATAGCGTTTCAGCACCTCCTCGAGCACGTCCCAGCCGGTATCGGCGCCGAAGAGATGGCGGACGTCATCGGCGTTGAGGATCTCGAAGGCATCGCGCAAGAGCACCAGCACTTCCGAGCGCAGCACCGCCACATGGCCATAGGAAACCTGCTTGAGATTGTGCCGCAGGTCGAGCCCGGCGCGCCGCACGATCGCCATAGAACCGAAGCTCTCGCGCGTGTTGTTCGGGCGCACCACTTCGGAGACCCGCTTGTCCTGGAAGAAGTTCGAGACATGACGACAGAAGTTGCTCATCAGCGCGTGGAACGGATCATTGGGCTCGGCCCCGGCGGGCGGCGTCGCCTCGGTATAGCCGAAGACCTTGCGATAGGCCGATTTGCGATCCCCCAGCGTGTAGCGCAGGAGCCGTTTGCGGTCGTATTGAAACAACGCCATGGCCCCGGCCCCGTCCGAAAGCTTGACCTCGCCAGAGCGGAACAATTGCTGCAGCTTCAGCACCGCGCGGAAGGCACCGAGCCGTTCCATCTGGTAGATGTAATAGAGATCGGCGATCGCCGAGATCCGCTCGCGGCTGATCTGGTCGTCGTAATTCGGTACCAGCGGCGTCGAAGCGCTCTGTCCGAGGCTGGTGGCGATGTTCTCGCCGAGCCCGATCAGCGGCAACAGCCCGCCATCGCCGCGCGGCGCGCCCGGCAACGGTTCGAGCAGCGCCATCAACGCCTTCTCGGCCCCGGCGACATATTGGTTGATCAACTCCGCCTGACCGGGTTTCTCCACCAGTTCGTCGCGGGCATCCTTGATAAGCTGGCTGCGCAGGGTCTGGAGACGGCCCATCAGGCCGTTCAGCCCTTCCAATGTATGAACGTGATCGTCTGCCATGGCTCAGCCCTCCTTAGGTGACGTGGCATCGGCCAGGGTCGCGGCGCTCTTGGCCGCCGAGCCGAGCAAGCTGTGCAATTCCTCGAGCTGCCGCATCGGCCCGGCAAGGCGGATCGCGAAGCCGAGCCCTTCGGCCGCCTCGATCAGCTTGCAGGTCGCCGTTTTCTGATGGCCGAGCTCTTCGCTGAGGATCTGCAGGTCCAGCGCTTCGAGCGCCCCGATCAGATGCGAGGCATTGGCATGGGGCTTGGCGACCTCGATGATCCAGTCGAGCAGTTGTCCGATCGAGATCTCGATCTTGCGGTGCCGCCCGTCGTGCCGCTGCTGGCTCCCGGCCTCGACGCTGGTGCAAAGCTCGTTGGTGAAGAACAGCAGATCCTGCTCGGGCAGGCTGGTGCCGTGCCGTCGGAATATGGCGCGCATGTCCTGCGCCGAATGATAGAGCGCGGCGAGTTGCAGTTCGAGCCGCGCCGCGGTGCGCCCGAGCGTGTCGTCAAGCGGGCGTTCGACATCGGCGCGCAGCCGTCGGAACGCGTCGCACAATTCGCGGATCTCGGCGCGGATTTCCTCGGCCTTGACCACCGGACGGCGCTGGCCAACCTCGTCCTCATCCATCGGGCGCGGTTCGCCCGACAGCAGATCCTCCAGATCGCAATCCTCCATCTGGTCGAAGAATTCCTGCTCCAGATTCGCATAATCGAAGAAGTCACCGGTCGCCTTGACGGCGCGGCGGATTGTGGACATCGCTCTGGGCAGATTGACCCCCTGCGGATCGGCCATCACCTCGTGAAGATCGGCGAAATGCCGTGCGACCCTTTCGCTTGTGGCCTGCAGCTTGGGCACGCCCGCGCGGGTCTCGAACCGGGTCATGTCGGGCAGCCGGTCGAGAATGTCGAGGATGATGTCGGCCTCGTCGCGGACCTGTCGCGCCGCCACCCGCGCCGCGCCGCCAAGAAGTTGACCCGGCGCCGCGAGCAACGGCGCGCGGCCCTCGCTGCGGCCCGGCTCATAGAAGGTCTTGCCCGCTTCCCGGCGCGGACGATAGGCGTCGAGCAGGCCGTTGATCAGCGCATCGCTCGCCGCCGCGCTGGCCTCGCCGCGCGCGAATTGAACACCGTTGCGGGGCAATGACAGCGCATCGAGCGACGCCATCAGCTGCTCGCTGACCGATTTGAACCGCCCGGCACCGGGCGTGCCGGAGCTTTCCGCCGCGCCGAGATTGGTTCCGATGAAGGAGATCTGCCGCGAGATCGTCTGCAGCGCGGTGGTGATCCCGTCGGTTGCGTCATTCCTGGCCATCTGGATGTTCCTTTCTCTGGTTGCGACCGCCCAGGCGCGGGTCTCGTGCATCAGCGCCTCGGCCCGCAGCGGCAGGTCGCGCACCTGTTTCAACGTGGACTTCGTGCTCTGGATCAGCATCGTCATGGCGCGCCGCCGGTTGCCTTCGAGATCCTCCCGCTCGCTGGTCGCCTCGTCGATCACCGCGTCGAGGTCACGCAGCAGGCGTTCCTCGTTGAGGTTGTCGTTGACATGGGCGGAAAATTCGCTGGCGCGTTCGACCGCATCATCGGCCGCCCCGGCCTGGATCGCCCTGCAAAGTCCGTCGAGAATGGTGCGACCGATCTGCGCGGCATCATGCAGATCCTCGACCGATTTGGCCTCATAGGCGGCAAAATCCGAGGCCACCATCTTGCGCGCCGCCTCGATGATCGCACCGAGGTCGCGATGCAGAAGCCCAGCAGTCTCCTCGGGGGTCGGTTCCATTGCTTTCTGCGCTGTCACAGCCATATCAGACCCTTCCCAATGTAGCATAGAAATGACCGGCAATCGCCACCGGATCAGCACCCTTGCGGGTGATGGCACGGCGCGCGGCGGCGATCAGGTAGCGCTCGGGCAACACACCGGTGTTCTCACCGCGCAGCAACCTGTCGGCCGCTTCCCGGACGAAGGCCACATCCTTCTTGGTGAAGCTGATCACATGGCGCAGGCTGCGCCCGCCGAGCTGCGGCAGCGCGGTCTCGCAGATCGCCTCGACCATCAACGTCGCGCCATCGTCAAAGCTCTCGCGCAGGGCCTTCGGCAGGCCACGCCGCAGCCGGAGCGGATAGATCCGGTGCCAGGCCGTCACGAAGGCCCGCGCTTCATCGGCAAAACCCATGCGCCGCAGCAGCACGCAATTCATCGGCACCCGCAATATCGGTGTCGGATGCACCCCGTCGGGATTGAAGGCCGCGACCTGTCGCTGGCTGCGCCCGACCACGTCGATCAGGGATTCGACATAGGCGGGCCCGATGAGCAGGCAGCCAGCGTAATCCGCGAAAGCCTCCTTATGCCAGCGCGCCCACACCGCCAGCGCCTCCGGCGGCACCCGCCCGGTCATGCGCCGGGTGATGACCTGAGGCATGACCTGCCACAGGCCGAGATCGTTCTGCAGGTTATGCGCCACCTCATGGGGGATCGCGCCCAGCGTCCAGGGATTATGGAGCCGATGCTGGGGGATCTTGACCAGCGGGAAAGGGTTGGCCCGCTTGCCGAGTTTCGACAATTTCACACCGCGCCGATAGGTCGCCGGACCATTGCCATCCTCGATATAGGCGAAGGGCTGCGGTGCGGGTACGCTGCGGGCGCGACCAAGCCCGAGCCAAATCGCCTGGTAGCAATTCCGCGCGATCCGGTCGACCCCGCGCAGCCGCCCGCCAAAGCGTCCCGAACGCTGATCGAAGATGCCGCGATAGAATGCGAAGAGCTTTTCACCCTCTTTGGTCTGGCGATAGACCCGTGCCTTGAGTTCGAGAAAGGGCTGGATATCGCCCTCCGGTGCAGCGGCCAGCGCATCGCGCATCCGGCGCATCGCCACGACATCGCCGCTCAGCGCGCGGCGCAATTCATCGACCAGCGCATTTGCGGCCGCGATATGCGCCCCGGTGGGCGCGATGGCCGGAGATCCGAATTCCTCAACCCTTATCGGGGCCAGCCCGGCGAGATAGCGCTCGGCGTTGAGCGCCTGCCGGTCGAGAAACCGACGCGTCGAATAAAGCGCCGGATCGCGCCGCGGTACCGGTCTTGCCCGCTGCGGATATGTCAGGGCAATGGTCACCTGGGCCACCTCAGCCCCGCCCCGAGAGGCGCCGCTCGGCGCGCAGCAACTGGCGGGCCGCATCGCGCAGGGCCCGCGCGGCAGCGATCTGACGGCCCCGCCCGGAAGCATCCAAACCGCCTGCCGATAAGTCACCGGCGAAATCTTCATCGTCGCCTTCGTCGTCCTCGCTTTCGAAGAAAAGGTCAGCCGCCGCCCCGTCGAAAGGCTCTTCCCCCTCGAAATCTTCCCAGAGGTCTTCGTCCTCCACTTCCTCCCGTGCCATGCCGCTGCCGATCTGTATCGCCATATCCGCGATGCTCAGCGCATCGAAGATCCTCTGCGCGAGGCTGCGCGCCTGTTCCTCGTCGATCCGTCCGGTCTTGCGCGCGACTTCGACTGCGGCGGCGCTGAGGATCGACAGGACCGGCAGGCGGATGATCTGCCGCGCCGTCACCGCCGAGCCCGCGCGGCTCGCGGCGAGCTGCGCGGCACGGGTAACGAAACGCGATGCCAGCAGCCGCGCGACGGCCCGCCGCATCCTGGTGTCGGCGATACGACGTTGCAGCAGTCGGTTGGCGGCGGCCGCGATCCTCGGCGCCTGCCGCCCGGCGGCCTGACGCGCCGCCAATGCCGCCTGGCGACGACGTGCCGAGCGATCGGCGGACCGGCGCACCCTGCGGCGAATGCGGGGATTGTCCTTGCGCAGCGCATGGCGGCGCGTCGTGTAGCGGCGTTTTTGTGCCGAGCCGCGGTCGGATTCATCGAGGTAGAGATCGGCGTCCTCGTCATACTCGCGCCCGTCGAAGTCCTCGAAGTCATCCTCCTCGTCGCGGCCCGCGTCATCGAAAGGATCACCCGCGTCGAAACCGTTAAAGGCGCCCGGCGCATTCCCGTTGAAATCAAGATCATCATCACGCATGTCAGACACTCCTTATGCGCAGCGCAAAGCCGGAGAACGGGTCATCCGGGGCCGCGGTCAGCGCGGCCCCGCGACAGGTTCAATAGAACCGTTCCGCCTTGGCGATTGCCGCGCGGTTGAGACGGCGTTTCTTGGACACGTTATTGGCCAGCGCACGTGCCAGTCGCGGCTGCGAGCTGAGCGTGCGCTTGGCCTGCTTGGTCATCACCCTTGCGGCCGTGCGCTTGGTGATCGGCTTGCCCTTGCGATCCTTGCGCGCGAGTGCGGCGGTCGTGTCCTTGACGATCGTCGCCAGCGTCTTGTTGAGTTGCTTGCTGGACCGGTTGGAGGCGAAGCGCCGCGCCATGCGTCCCGTGGCGCTAGCGATACCGGGCGCCACCGTCTTGACCGCCATCGGCGCTTTGGACGTGATGGTGATGGCGATCGCCCCGCCCAGGGCCTGCGCATCAGAGGGGCGCGCCTTGGAGGCCGCGCTGCCCATCGCTTCGGCAAGTCCTTCATCCACCGGCGATATCTGCATCATCGCGTTCATTTCATCCTCGGTATCGTGCTCGTCCTCATCCTCGAGATTCTTCACGAACCGTCCGATACCGCCCCCGATCGCCGCGCCGGCAGGACCGCCGAAAGCACCGCCGATCACCGTGCCGATCTTGCCGGCATTGCGCTTGGCCACGCCCAGCAACTTCTTGGCGCCTTTCTTGGCCCAGCGTTTCAGCCTGCCAAAGAACGGGTCGCCCTCGAACTCGCCGAATTCGAAGGATTCATCATCGTCCTCGTAATAATCTTCATCCTCGAAATCCTCCCATTCCGAGCCCTCGTCATCCTCGTAGAGATCCTCGTCTTCGAACAGATCGTCCTCATCCTCGGCGAAATCCTCTTCATACATCAGGTCGTCATACATCGCTGACCTCCTTGCGCCATTCGACATCTGGAAATGCGGGATGCTGTGCGAGCCCGCCTGCGAAAATCATGCGCCCGCCATTGCAGGTCACCAATCGCCCGCATCCGCTACCCGGAAACGACTAGCTTCGATTGGCGATTTACGCGCCGTTGAGCAGGCGCCGGGAGGGTGCGGCCGTGTGGTCCCCGTCGGCAGTGTAATGCCGAAGGCCGACCGGGTCCTGCACCGTCCCGAGCGGCGGGATATTGCCGCCCTGTCACTTACCCTCTTCTTTTTTGCAGCCAGATCGCGGAGATAGCTTAGGGGCCGCGTCGTGCCGACGGCCCTGATGGCAACAATCCCGAGTGATCAGATGCACCTGTTTCCTGCCCGCTTGCCCCTCAGCCGCCTGTCAGCGCTATGTGCGACGCTTTTTCTGCTTGGCGGCTGTGCGTCGCTCCCGACCGACCAAACCGGCGATGAACCGCTCGGTACGCTCGCCTTCGCGCAGATCAATCCGGGGCGCGGGGCCATGGCATTACGCGAGGTCGAGCGGCTCCGAGCGAAGGGGCGACGGGTCTGGTGCGTGCCCTTCGCGCGCAATGTCAGCGGCATCGATATCCGCGGCGATGCAAAGACCTGGTGGCCGCAGGCGCAGGGCCGGTTCGAACAGGGTCACCAACCGCGCGTCGGCGCGGTCATGGCCTTTCGCGAGACGCGGCGCCTGCCGCTCGGCCATGTGGCTGTGGTTTCCGACATCGTCTCGCCACGCAAGGTACTGATCGATCACGCCAACTGGCATCGCAATCAGGTCTCGCTCGGAATGGCGGTGATCGATGTCTCCGAAGGCAATGACTGGTCGGCCGTGCGGGTCGAGAGCCAGCCCGATAGCTTCGGCAGGGTCTATCCGCTGCGCGGTTTCATCTCGGCGCCCCCACGTCGGCAGGCGCACGGGGCGACGGCGTCCGAATGACAAGGGGCGGACCGATCGCCCGCCCCCTATTCTAGATCACGCGAGGCCCAACGCCCGTCTGCGCCCGACCGCCCAGCGGGTGACCAGATGGTCCACCATGAGTCCCATGAAGGCCACCGCGAAGCCCAGCACCAGCCCCTTGCCGACGTCGGTGGAGGACAGCGCCCGCTGCATCTCCTGTCCAAGATCCTGGGTACCGATGAAGGCCGCGATGATCACCATGAACAGCGAGAACATCACCGACTGGTTGACCCCGACCATGATCGTCGGCAGGGCCATCGGCAGGCGCACGTTCCACAGGGTCTGACGCTGCGAAGCGCCGGACATGTCGGCCGCCTCGATCAGCGCTTCCGGCACGCCGCGCAGCCCCTCGATCGTGTAGCGCACCAGCGGAACTGCGGCGAAGAGGAAGACCGCGCTGACCACCGCCACGTCATTGACCCCGAAGAGCATCACTACCGGAATCAGGTAGATGAAGCTCGGGAAGGTCTGCAGCGTGTCGCAGATCAGCAGCACCTTGACCGCCCGCTGTTCGTTGCGCGCCCCCCAGATCCCCAGCGGGAAGCCGACGATCAGTGCCAGCAGCACCGAGAAGGTCACCATGTAGACCGTGATCATTGCCCGGTCCCACCAGCCCGACATGGCGATCAGCCCGAAGAAGGCCAGGCAGACCAGCGCCGACCGCATCCCGCCGATGGCCCAGCCGATGGCCGCCAGCAGCGCCAGCACCGCCGTATAGGGCAGGTAGAGATAGGCGTCGCGCATCGGAATCAGGATCCAGGTGATCAGGAACCAGCGCAGCCATTGGGTGATCGGGTCGATCAGCACGATGAACCAATCGACCACCGCATCGATCGGGTCGGCCATGCTCAGCGCCTGGCTGCGCTTGACCTGATCGAACAGCGGAAAGACCTGCGCCAGCGCGAAGGCCGCGGCGACCAGCACCGCCCAGATCACGAGGAACTTGTGGCGCACGACCAAGGAGGTGCCCTTCTCGAAATGCTCCGGCTGGCGGATTGCCCAGGCCTTGGTGCAGCGATCGAGCATCACCGCGAGCAGCACGATGGTGATGCCGATTTCCACCGACCGGCCGATCTTCAGCGCCTGCAGCAGCTGCAACAGTTTCTGACCGAGACCCGGCATGCCGATGAAGCTGGCCAGAACCACCATGGCCAGGCATTGCATGATCACCTGGTTGACGCCGACGAGGATCTCGGTGCGTGCCGTCGGCACCTGTACCGAGCGGAGCAATTGCCAGCGGGTCGCGCCGCACATATGGCCGCTTTCCACGACTTCGGGAGAGACCTTCTTGAGCCCGAGCAGGGTCATCCGGATCATCGGCGGCACCGAGAAGATGATAGTCACGATCGCCCCGGCCTTGGGACCGACGCCGATGAACACCACCACCGGGATCATATAGGCGAAATGCGGCAGCGACTGCGCGATGTTGAGCAAGGGCGCGAGGATCTTCTCGAAACGCGGGGATTTCCATCCCAGCACCCCGATCACGAGGCCGAAAAGGATCGAAAAGGGCGCCGCCACGACGATGACCGACAGCGTCTCCATAGACCATTTCCACTGGCCCATCACCGCGATCCACACGAAGGTTCCCGCCGACAGCAGCGCCAGGCGCCAGCCCTGCAGCGCATAGCCGATCACCCCGGCGGTGACCGCGATGACGCTCCAGGGGATCGGACCGAGATAGGGCCAGCGATTGCGCCCATAAAGCAGGTTGGCCGTGACGTTGAGCAGCCACTCGACCCCATCGGCAAAGGCACGCGTGACATGCATCAGCCCGAGATCGTCGCGCATGAAGTTGAACACGGCGTTGATCCAGTCGGCAAAGGGCCAGACCAGCCAATCCGGTGGCCGCACCAGCCCGGCGGGCAGCATCACCTTGGCCAGCACCAGCAGCACCGCCAGCGCGAAGAGCCCCTGGGCAACCCGGGTCTTTGACAGCGCGGGCAGCCCCGTCCGCGGGGTGTCGGTGAGCGCGGTGGTCATGCCGGAGCTCCGAAGAGCACGTCGAGCGCTTCCTGGCGCGCCATGGCGCCAATGACCTTGCCGTTCCGGTCGGAAACCGGCATCAGGTCGCGCGTGTCATTGACCAGCAGACGGCCCATTTCCTGAATGGTCGTATGCCCGGCGATCGGCTCGCCGGTCGGCGAAACGCCGTTGATCGGGCGGGCCAGGCCACGGGCATGGACCACGCGGGCCTTGTTGATCTCCTCGGTGAACTTGCGGACATATTCAGTCGCCGGTTCCAGCACGATCTTGTCGGGCGTGTCGCATTGCTCGACGGCGCCGTCCTTCATGATCGCGATCCGGTCGGCAAGGCGCAGCGCCTCGTCGAAATCATGGGTGATGAACACGATGGTCTTGCCCAGCATTTCCTGCAGCCGCAGGAATTCGTCCTGCATCTCGCGGCGGATCAGCGGATCGAGCGCCGAGAACGGCTCATCGAGAAACCAGATGTCGGGCTCGATGGCGAGGCTGCGGGCGATGCCAACGCGCTGCTGCTGGCCCCCGGAAAGCTCACGCGGAAAGTAATCCTCGCGCCCGCTCAGCCCGACCAGCTCGATCACCTCCAGCGCCCGCGCCCGGCGGGTGTGGCGATCCTGTCCGCGCATCTCCAGCGGAAAGGCGACATTATCGAGCACGCTGCGATGCGGCAGCAGACCGAAGCTCTGGAACACCATGCCCATCTTGTTGCGGCGCAGGTCGATCAGCTCCTTCTCGCTGAGCGCGCCGATGTCCTGCCCCTCGACCTTGACGGTCCCGCCGGTGATGTCGAGCAACCGTGACAGGCAGCGCACGAAGGTCGATTTGCCGGAGCCCGAAAGCCCCATGATCACCAGCATCTCGCCCCGCGCGATATCGACGGAGACATCGCGCACGGCGGCAATATATCCGGCCTGGCGAATTTCATCGAAAGTCGGATTGCCGGTCATGCCCGCCAGATATCTCTCCGCTTTCTCACCAAACAGCTTCCACACGTTGCTGCAGGAAATGACGGGTTCCGCTGTGCTCATCTATTCTTCCCCTTGATCCGATGAACCCGCCCGGCAGAAATGCCGGACGGGATTGTAACGTGGCTGGAAACGGCTCAGGCGCCGCCGGCCACCCAGGGCTTCCAGACGTCTTCATTGGCTTCAAGCCATGCGGTCGCGGCCTCTTCGGGCTCCATCTCGTCGATATCGACGAGTTTGGCCATCTGGGCGATCTGCGGATTGGTGAAGCTGATCTTGGTCAGGGTCTCGTAGGCGGCGGGCCATTTCTCTTCCATGCCCTCCCAGGCCGCCTTCTTCAGATAGCCGTTGGCCGGGTTGCCGCAATCATAGGTCGCATCGGGGTTCGGACCGACGGCGGGATCGCTGTCGCAGCCCTCGACCCATTCGGGGAATTCGACGAATTCGCCCGGATAGAGCGCTTCGACGAAGTTCGGCGTCCAGTTGAAGATCACCACCGGACGCTTGGTCTTCTCGGCGGCCGCGACCTCGGCCCAGAGCGCCGATGCAGAGCCCGCGTTGACCACGGTGAAGTCCATGTCCAGGGCCTCGACCCGCTCGGCATCATGTTTCAGCCAGTCCACCGGCCCTCCGAGGAAACGGCCGTTCTCACCGGTTTCCGGCGTGGTGAACTTGTCCTTGCATTCGTTCAGCGCCTCCCAGTCGGGCAGGCCCGGGCAGGCGTCCTTGGTCCAGGCCGGATACCACCAATCCTCGCGGGTGACCGCGTCGTGATCCCCGGCATCGACGATCCCGCCCTTTTCCTGCGCGGCACGGAACGAATTGCCGAAGGCGCCTTCCCAGACCTCGAGCTCGAGCGTCACGTCGCCCAGACGAACGGATTCATAGACCGCCTGGCTGTCGGTCGAGACATATTCGACATTGTTGCCCATCTCTTCGAAGATCTGGCCGACGACGTGGCTCATCACGATCTGGCTCGACCAATTGTGAGTCGGGATGATGATCGGATCCGAGGAATCCTCGGCGAAACCCGCTGTGGCACCAAAGCTCAGACCCGCGGCCAACGTGAAAAGTTTCAATTGCGTTTTCATTCAATTCTCCCTGATGGTGTCCCGGCGCCTCACTCGGGCGCTCGGGTTATTTCGGGAGCGTCATGGCTCTCTGCCCTGACCCTCCGCATCGACAGGCTATTCAGGAGATGTGAACAGGTCAGCCTCTTGTGATGAACAGGATGGTAGTAAATGTGAAATTTTGTTAACAAAGTGGCGGGAGGCGGCCATATTGCGCAAACATCAGATCCTGATCGTCGAGGACGAACCGGTCACCCGGTCCACCCTGGCCAGCTATCTGCAGGCCCAGGGCTATGAAGTGTACGAGGCGGCCAGCGCCGCGGAAGCCGAGCACCTGCTCGCGGGCGCAGAGATAGACCTGCTGATCGTGGACATCAACCTCGAAGGGAAGGACGGGCTGGAAATCACCCGCGAGCAGCGGGCGAGGTCGGAACTCGGGATCATCCTGCTGACCGGGCGCAGCGATGACGTCGACCGGATCGTCGGACTGGAGCTCGGCGCCGATGATTATGTCTGCAAGCCGTTCAACCGGCGCGAATTGCTCGCCCGGATCAAGAACCTGCTGCGCCGCACCGCCGACATCCGCCGCCTGTCGCGCCGCGCCGTACGCTTCGGCGATTTCACCTTCGACAGCGCCAGCCGTCGTCTGCAGGACGGGACCGGCGACACGGTGCCGCTCACCCGCGCCGAATTCGAGCTGCTGAACACGCTGGTGGTACGTGCCCGCGAGGTATTGAGTCGCGACTACCTGATGGGCTGTGTCACCCACCGGCAATTCGGCACCAATCCGCGCACCGTTGACGTGCTGATCCGTCGGCTGCGCGCCAAGATCGAGGAAGATCCCGCCGCTCCGCGTTTCATCACCACCGTGCATGGCGAGGGATATGTCTTCACTGCGCCGCTGGAATGAGCCCGCGCAGCTGTGTCAGTTCCGCCTGCATCGCCTCGCGGGTCTGGACCGATTGCAGGGCAAATTCACGCAAGCAGCGGATCACCTCCGCATCCTCCCCTGCCCCGGCCGCCCGTTCGATCCGCTGCAAGGTCGCGATCAACTCGCCCAGGCCAACATTTCCCGCGGCGCCCTTCAGCCGATGCGCGAGCCTGCTCACCTCCTGCCAGTCCCGCGCCCGTCCCGCGGCGCGCAGCGCCTCCGCGTCGCGCGCCAGTTGCTGCAGGAACAGATCGCCGATCTCGATCGCCCGCGTCGTCCCGAGATCCGCGGCGTTTTCCGCCAGCGCGCGGCGCAGATCGCCGTTCATCTCGCGCGTGTCCTGCGCCGTCCGGGGCAGGAACACCTCGCGCTTGATCCCCGCCGCCACGGTCTCGATCGCCTGGGCCAGCCTTTCCGGTGAAACCGGCTTGGCCACGAAACAATCCATGCCGGCGTCGAGATGGGCCGAGATCTGTTCGTCCTGCACATGCGCGGAAATGCCGATCACCGGCAGCGCGGCAAGCCGCGGGTCGGCTGACCGGCGCAGCTTCCGGGTCGCGGCGGTGCCGCTCATGCCGGGCAGGTTCACGTCCATCAGGATCACGTCGAAATCCTCGTCTCCGAGCACCGACAGCGCCTCTTCCGCCGAGCCGACACAGCGGCATTCATGGCCCATGCGTTCCAGATAGCCCCGCGCCACCATGCGGTTGATCTCGTTGTCCTCGACAACCAGCGCGCGCAGCGCCCGTTCCGGCTTCGGAAAGCTGAACGGCTCCTCCATATGCGGCAGGTCCGCCGCCGCGCCTTCCTCCAGCGTGACCTGCAGGGTGAATACCGAGCCGACGCCCTTGCTGCTCTCAACCGAGAGCGTACCGCCCATGGCATCGGCAAAACGCTTGCAGATCGCAAGCCCCAGCCCGGTGCCGCCATATTGCCGCGCCGTGGTGCGGTCCTCCTGTTCGAATGCCTCAAAAATGCGTTGCTGTGCCGGGGCTGAAATGCCCACACCGGAATCCTCGACCTCAAAAATCACCTCCCGCCGCTGATCGTCGGCCTGAGTCAGACGCAGCCGCAGGATCACCTCGCCCTGCTCGGTGAATTTCACGGCATTGGACACGAGGTTGAACAGGATCTGACGCAGCTTCCCGGCATCGCCGCGCAGTGCCGGTGGCACGTCGGCGGGCAGATCGAGCAGCAGCTCGATCCCGCGTTCGCGCGCACCGGGGCGCATCAGCGTCACGATTTCCTCGACCAGTTCGCGCAGCGAGAATGTGGTGATCTCCAGCCCCTCCGCGCCGCTTTCGATCTTGGTATAATCGAGTATGCCGTTGAGGATGCGCAGCAGACCCTGGCTCGAGCTGATCGCGGCGTTGAGCCGCCGCGTCTGGGCGCGGCTCAGCCCCTCGCCGAACATGGTGCGCAGCATCCCGAGCACGCCATTCATCGGGGTGCGGATCTCGTGGCTCATCATCGCGAGGAATTCCGATTTGGCGCGGTCCGCGCTCTCGGCCTTGCGGCGCGCGGCATCATGGGCCGCTACCTCGTCGCGCAACTGTTCGGTCTGCTGATTGACCAGAAGTTGCAGGTTGTTGCGGTGTTCGAGCAATTCGCGGGCATTGCGGTCGCGCTCGGCCTCGAGCTGGCGGTTAGAGATGGCCTGCTGGCGAAACACCTCCACCGCCTCTTCCATGCGCGCGATCTCGTCGCGTTTCTGCGGCACGATGCGCCGCGCCAGATCGCCGCTGACCAGGGCGGCCATGGCGCCGGAGAGCCGATCGAGACGCCGGGTGATGTTGCCGCGGATGAAGAACCACAGCACCGCCAGCGACACCGCCAGCGCGATACTGGCCGCAATGCCGTTGCGCAGCTGGGTGCGACGCAATTGCGTGGTGGCCGCCACGCCGGTGGCGATCGCCTGTTCCTGGGCGATGCTGGCCACCCTGCCCGCCTCCTTGCCAAGCTGGATCGCGGCGGATTGCAACTCGGTCTGCTGCGCGGCGATCTCGTCATGAATGCGCAGGATATCGGCGGACAAGGCAAAGATATCGCGCTCGCCCTCCACCAGCGGCAGCAGGACCTGCAGATGCGCCGCCGCCTGTTCGGAACGCCCCGGATCGCGGATCGAAGTCACCCGGCGCGCCACCACGTCGATGCGGTTGTTGAGCATGGCGCGGATTTCCAGCAATTGCGCCAGTGCCGCCGCCTCGGGGATGCGATTGACCAGCAGCCCGATCTCGGCAGTGCGCGAGCGCAGCTCGAACATCAGCCCGAGCTGGAACAGATCGACCTCTATCAGCTTGTCGAGCGTATCGGCGCGGCTGATATCCTCGGTGCTGTAATCATAGAGGCTGGTGATTACCGCGGTGGTGCCCATCTCGGCATTGGCGACCAGCGTATCGGCCATGTCGAGCAGGTCGGTCGCGGCCTCCAGCGCGGCGCGCAGCCGGTCGCGGCGGATCTCGGTCAGCGTGATGCGCTGCTCGACCAGATCATTGAGCCGGAAGGTCCGCGCCTCCACATCCGCCACGGCACCGCGCAGCACGGTGGTATTGCCGATCTCCTCGCTGCCATGGCGTTCCAGCCGCGCGGAAAGCGCCGCCACCTGCTCGGCCAGAAACTGCGCCCGCCCGGCACGCCCCTCCTGCGAGGTCTCCTTGGCCAGTTCCGGGGCGGCGGCAATCACCCTGCCGCTCTCCTCGGTGATGCCGCGGACATGGGCGATGGCGGGGATCGTCTCGTTGGTGATGCGCGACTGGCTTCGCGCGATGTCTCGCAGCTCGATCAGGCCGAAGACCCCGGCAAGCGTCGGCAGCCCGGCGATCACCAGGAACGCCAGGATCAGCCGTCCGCCCAATCCCAATCTTTCGAACATGCGCCAGCTTAAGCGCCAAAGCCGCTGCGGCGCAAACTTGAAACGCGGGCGCCGCCGGGGTCTAATGCGCGAAACCTTCAGGATGGGAAACCGATGCATTATCTCGCCGCGCTGATCTGGCTGGCCCTGAGCCTGCCCGCCTTGGCGCAGAACTGGGCGCTCGAAATGCCCCGCGGCAGCGGAGACGGCGACGCGGTGGCCGAGGCGATCGCCTATCAACCGCTCGGCGCTGCCGCCGAACGCTGGCACATATGCGTCTCCTATCCGCATATGAAGGATGCCTATTGGCTTTCGGTCAATTACGGCATGGTGGAGGAGGCCCGCCGCCTTGGCGTGTCGTTCCGGCTGGTAGAGGCGGGCGGCTATCCCAACCTCGCGCGCCAGATCGAGCAGGTCGAAAGCTGCATCGCTTCGGGGGCCGATGCGCTGATCGTCGGTACCGTCTCCTTTCACGGCCTGTCCGAAACCATACGCCGCATCGCTGAGCAGATCCCGGTGATCGCCGCGGTGAACGACATCGCCGAGGGCGGCATCAGCGCCCGTTCCGCGGTGTCCTGGGAAGAGATGGGCGCCGCCGCGGGACGGATCATCGCAAAGCGGCATCCGGCGGGCGGCGCGCCGGTGCGACTCGCCTGGTTTCCGGGTCCGGAAGGCGCCGGATGGGTGCGTTTCGTGCAGAACGGCTTTCACAAGGCGCTGCGCGGCAGCTCGGCGGAGGTTGTGGTCAGCAAGTTCGGCGATACCGGGCGCGAAATACAGGTGCAGCTGGTCGAGGAAGCGCTCGATGAATTTCCCGATCTCGATTACATCGTCGGCAGCGCCCCGACGGCCGAGGCCGCGGTCTCGGTCCTGCGCGCGCGCGGCCTGGAAGAAGAGATCCAGATCGTCTCGGATTACATGAGCCACGCCGTCTATCGTGGCATCCGGCGCGGTCGCATCCTCGCGGCACCAACGGATTTCCCGATCCTGCAGGGACGGCTGGCCATCGAAATGGCGGTGCGCGCCATCGAGGGCAAGCTCGAGGTCACGCAGGCCGGGCCGAAGATCCAGATCATCACGCGCGACAATGTCGATGCGATCTCCCTTTCGGAAACCCTGGCCCCGGCCGCCTTCGTCCCGGTCTTCGAGACCCATTGAGCCGGTGCGCCGGGGTCAGCCCATGCTGGTACGGTGCCGCCGCGCCTTCGCCCTGTTCGCGTCGCTGCGCCAGCTCCACAATGCGATGACTCCCCAGGTCAGCCCGTAGAGCGCCCCCATGACGAGGATGATACGCCCGTCGATCGGCCCTACGGAGGCGCGCTCGATCAACTGCGCGGCATCGGTGATCGGCGCGGGATGCACGAAGAGCTTGCCCGCATAGGCGACCGACTGGATCAGCAGGATCCAGAAGTAATTGCGCCTGATCCGGCGCCCCAGCGCCACCCAGAGCGAGACGTGATAGACCGGCGACCAGTAATCATCCGCAAGGATCCTCTGCCAGCCATCCTCCATATGCAGATCGCCGTCATGAAGCATCGGCGCGAAGAA
The DNA here is from genome assembly GCF_042685005.1 of Sulfitobacter aestuarii. NCBI lineage: Bacteria > Pseudomonadati > Pseudomonadota > Alphaproteobacteria > Rhodobacterales > Roseobacteraceae > Sulfitobacter > Sulfitobacter aestuarii. Next base: position 156,131 of record NZ_JBHUMP010000009.1, read on the forward strand.
ATGCACCTCCATCCAGCGGCAGCGCGCCCGCCAGACATTGAAGAAGCGATAGCGCCGCACTTCGAGCATCAGGAAGAATATGATCAGGATGCCGACCAGGATGAGCGGCAGCGGCGAGGCATCGGGCGAGGAAAAGGCAATCGACAGCGCGATGCCCAGCGTTACCACGGCCCAGTTGGTGGTGGTGTCAAGCCGGGTGCGCCAGGTCGTGGCGCGATAGACTTCGCCGCGATAGAGATGGGCGATGGCGCCGATTTCGGCAGCATCGAGGGTCTTGCGCTCGATCGTTCCGCTGTCCGGCATCGCCCGGTCCCGATCCTCCTGTGCAAGGATCGCATGACCGGGGCCGATGTGGCAAGAAAATCAACGCCGAGCCGGGTGCGCGGCGCTCAGCGCAGCCTGGCCAGCAGCTCCATCGAGGGCTCGCCAGTGGCGGGAACGCCGATGCTCGTCTGATAGGCGGCGATCGCCTTGCGGCTGTTGGGTCCGATCACCCCATCCGCCCCGTCGGTGTCAAACCCCCGCGCCGTGAGCTTTTGCTGCAGCGCCTTGCGGTCGTCGATGGTCATGCCGTTGGCATCGGGCGGGAAACCGCCGCGCAGCGGCCCGCCCCCGGCGATCCGGTCGGCGAGATGCCCGACGCCGATCGCGTAATTGTCGGAATTGTTGTAGCGTTTGATGGCGCGGAAATTCGACGTCACGCTGAACCGCGGCCCGCCCGCCTGCGGCTGGAGCGGCGATCCGCCGGAGATGGTTCCTGCCTCGCCTCCCCATTTCAGACCGCGGGTCCAGCCGTTGCGCGACAGATAGGCCGCCGTGGAGGCCAGCGCGTCGGTCGGGTCTTCCGACCAGATGTCGCGCCGTCCGTCGCCGCCAAAATCAACTGCGAAAGCCTGATAGGACGTCGGGATGAACTGGGTATGGCCCATCGCCCCCGCCCAGCTGCCGGTCAGGTTGCGCGCGGCGACATCGCCGTTCTGGAGGATCTTCAGCGCCGCGAGAAGCTGCTTTTCGAAGAACGCGCCCCGGCGTCCGTCGAATGCCAGTGTCGAGGTCGCCGAGATCACCGGCACATCGCCGCGCCGCTCGCCGTAATAGCTCTCCAGCCCCCAGATCGCCGCGACGATCTCCGCGGCGACGCCATAGCGCGCCTCGATCGCGGAGAGCGTGCTGCGATACCGGGCAAAGGCCGCGCGCCCCTTGCTGATGCGTTCCTCGGAAGCGGCAATGGCGAGGTAATCCTCAAGGCTGCGGGTGAATTCGGTCTGGTTGCGGTCGCGCTTCACCACGCCGGGCAGAAAACCGGCATCGGAAAAACCGGCGCTCAGAGTCGCCTGCGTGATCCCCTGCGCAGCCGCACGTGGCCTGAAGGCGCGCACCCAGGCATCATACCCAGCGTTGGGTACCGGGCGCAGATCGGCAGGCAGCCCCCCGGCCGAGCTCAGCGAAGGCGTGCCCGCGCCGGTGCTGCAGGCGCCGAGGCCCAGTGCCGCCAGTCCCAAGGTAAAATTTCTGCGTGATGTGATCATGAAGCCCGCCCGCCCGGTGATTTGTATTGCCTGATGTTAGCGCATGAGAGGCCCCTTGCAAGCGGGGTCTCGATCCCTGTGCGGGTGGCTGCCTAACAGGGTGCTGATTTAGTCGCTGATCCGGAACGCTATCCCTTCAACGGCGCCGGTTCGGGTGATCTTCTCACTT